>JASHTY010000142.1 GCA_030040315.1 Terriglobia bacterium
CATCTGGAATCTTCCCCTCAAGCTTGATTCGCTCGAAAACCCGTGGCTGGAGGCTGCGCACTCCTTCGCTCCGGGAGGCGCGGCAGATCTTGCCGGCAAGTGCGGCCTCGGAGCAACGTCTCCCCCAGCCGAGCCCGCGGCCAAATGACCGTATAATCCTGCACGCGGGAAAGACCGAACCATCTCTCGCAAAGTCATGCAAACCAGATATACTTAGCGACGCTTTGCGCATTGGCGTCTTTGCGTGAGATGTTTTCCGTCTTGATCAAATTCTATTTATTCCTCATCCTTCGCACTGAGGAGAATTGTTGAATCATGAAGCCGCTCGATTGGGCTGTAATGCTCATCTATTCTCTCCTCGCGCTGGGCATTGGAGTGTACTTCACTCGGCGGGCGAGCCTCGGCGTGGAGGGCTATTTTGTCGGAGGCCGCTCACTTCCATGGTGGGCGATCGGGTTTTCAACCGTCGCCACGTTCACATCAGCGGGATCGGCTTCTGCCTTTACCATGCTCGTGTTTTCGGGCGGGCTTCTGGGAAACTGGTGGTGGTGGATTCCCTGGGCCATCTGGATGCCGTTGGTCGCGGTGATCTGGTCGAAATTCTGGCGGCGTCTGAAAATTGTCTCCACCGCCGAGTTCGTTGAGGTTCGTTACGGCGGCCGCGCGGCGGCAATTTTCCGCTCCGTTTCGGCAATTTATTTCAGCTTTGGCTGGGCTGTGGTGCTAATGGCCTATGTCACCGGCTGGCTGACCAAATCCCTCGGACCGATTCTCGGGTGGCGCAGCAGTTCCATCATTCTTTTCGCCGCCACCCTCACCCTCATCTATACCGCGCTGGGAGGCCTGCTGGGCGCGGTCTACTCCGAGGTTTTCCAGTTCGCCCTCTTCGTGATTTCGAACGCGGTGTTCATTCCGGTCATCATCCACCGGCTGGGTGGTCTGGGCCACATCTACTCGGACGTCGAAAACAACTACGGTGCGTCATTTTTCCAAGCTATGCCGCCGGGAGGCGATTTTACCGGCCTCACGATCTTCGCGCTGATTCTTCAGGGCCTGTTTTTCGCCGCTTCGCCGGCAGGTGGTGAGGGATTCACGGCGCAGAAATTCATGGCCGCGAAAAACGAGTTTCACGCGCAGGTGGGGCAACTGTTCAATGCGTTTCTCTCTCTCGTCGTGCGCGTGATTCCATTCTTCTTTCTGGGGATTATCGCGGCCAGCGTGATTCCACGCGGCGCGATTGAGGGCGAACGGATCTGGGGCGAATTGGTTCGCCGCTTCGGCTTCGCCGGGCTCACGGGAATCCTGGTGGCGGGAGAATTTGCAGCGTTCCAATCTGCGGTCAGCACGGAAATGAATTGGGGAGCGTCTTATTTGATCAATGACCTCTATAAGCGGCTGATTAAGAAAAACGCCAGTGAGCGGCATTACGTCTGGGCCGGCCGCGCGGCGACAGTCATTTTGCTGGTGCTGGCACTGCTCATGGGCGGGCTGATGGTGAACGGAATGATGCCTTGGTTCCTGTTCATCAACAACGTCATGATTGCCTTCATTCTACCCCTCGCGTGGCTGCGATTTTTCTGGTGGCGATTGAATATTTGGGGGGAAATTGCCGCGCTCGCCGGCGGTCTTCCATTGAGTTACCTCATCTGGTTTCCGCTTGGCTTCGCGCAGCGGCCTTTTTGGCAGGGCTTCCTTCTGCTCTTCGTCTCCGGCTGGATCACCATCGTGGTCGTCACCCTGCTGACTCCCCCCGAAAAGCAGGAAACACTTGAGGTGTTCTACCGTACCTGCCGCCCGCCCGGACTTTGGGGAAAGGTAACGAACTCACTCGCGCCCGAGGAGCGCCGCCAGGTGCGCCGTGAACTGGTTGGCGACGTTTGGGAATGCGCGCTGGGCGTGACGTTCTGCACCGGAAGCGTCGCCCTGACGGCAAACCTCTTCGCGCGCCACTGGGTGGCCAGTTTCGTGTGGCTCGCGGTGGCGTTAGTAACCTTCGCGATTTTCATCCGTCGCTGGTATGAAAAGGGAGTCTTCCGCTCACTTCAGGATTAAGCGCCAACTGCCGTACTGTCGGACATTTCGTGCCGGAGAAGGTGGTGGTCACGGAAACCCTGGCGGAATTTTTCAAGATGTGTAGCCAGCAGCTCGCAGAATGGGTGGCAACCCTTCGGAACGTCGACTCTTCTAAGCCGCAGGAGCACCCCATGACAATTCGCACCTTGCTGCGACGGCTACCCTTCCTTGTAGGCATCAGTTTGGCCAGTCTATTGACAGCCTGGATGGTTTTGGCGCAGACAAATGAACCGCTCACCAGCAAGTGGTCCCCTGGCGCTATTCCCGGCGGCGGAGGGATCGCCATTGCGCCCGAGCCCATCATCACGGGTGAGCCCTTTACGGCAGACAACAACTCCCGCAGCGTGCAAATGCAGAATGGCCGGCAGGTTATCCACGAGTCCCACGGCATCATCGCGCGAGACTCCCTGGGACGCATTGCCACCCGCACCCCTGCATCGCCACACGTCGCATTCCCGGATGGAAGGAGCAGCGTGTTCGCCCTCGCCGGAGGCCGAATCGAGGATCCCACCACGGGTTTTGAAATGAGATGGAGCGATAATCCAGCGCCACAACTCAATAAGGTCGTAATGAAGAGCCGGATGTTTCCGAGCCAACTCCACGGGAGATCGCCGACACTGGATCCATGTAAGGGCGAGGGCAACCAAACGCGCAACCTTCCGAACGGGGAGACGCGGCGGTTCGAAGACCTCGGTGAGCGGACTATTCAGAATGTTGTCACCCACGGATGCCGCGTCACCACGACTGCACCCGCGGGACTCCGTGGCAATGATGAGCCTTTAACCTCGACAGACGAGTGGTGGACTTCCCCGGACCTTCGCGTCGTCCTGCTTCACACCCGGCGCTCTCCCAATGAGATGGTGCGAGATGAGATCGCGCAGTTAGACAACATCGTTCTGGGTGAACCCGATCCCACACTGTTTGAGCCTCCGCCGGGATACGAGGTTCGGGATATGGACGCAGAAAGGGAACGGAACGAACGAGCGATGTACACCGTCCAGCCCGGCGAGCCCGAGGCCAAGGCACTGGCCGGCGCATGGGAGGGGGACGACCCGTTTTCTTCCAAGCCTGCGCAAATGGGCATGATGCTTAAGATTCAGGCCGAGCGACGCCTGCCGATAAATAACAAAGGGAGGCCCACCGCAGACGGGCCTCAACGGTTTGCCCAGATCGAAATTCACCTCTACCAAAGGGGCACGGGAGAAGATAGAACCGGCCTCTTTTATACAGGCAACTCCGGTGTCACGCCATGGGATGGACATCGGCTGCGAATCGAAGCCGAAGGTGTTGGCCCATACAGTTTCTACCCTGGGCATCTCGTGCTGGACTTGAATTTCGATGCTCAGAAGGGTTTGTGGGCAGGAACCTATACGCGAGACGCCGTCTCCAAACCCATCCAGTTCACCCGGCCCGGCAGCCTGTCGAAGCAGTCTGCAAATCCCTTTCGGGGTGTGTGGTCGGTCAGCAATATACAGCTCGCCGCCGTTGGTACTTCCCAATGTTTCAATATCGCAGAAGGGTCGGACGGGGCGCTTGTCGCATGGCGGGATACCACGGGAGCGCCAATGGTTGATCCACGGATAAGTCTTAACATTGGGACGTTTGTAGAATT
>JASHTY010000143.1 GCA_030040315.1 Terriglobia bacterium
CGCGATGGGCTTCGGCGGCGGCGTGCTTTTCGGCGGAATCATCTACGCGTTCGCAAGCTTTCTCTACGGCCAGCAGGCTTCCAGCCACATTCGCACCAGCGACCTGGTGGGAAATACCGCCCAGGTGAGCGTGGCTATTCCGAAGGGAGGAATGGGCCAGGTGCGCTGCACGCTCGGCGATACGGTGGTGGAAAAAGTTGCCCGAGCCGCGAAAGGCGACGAGATTCCTGTCAATACTCTGGTGAAAATCAGCTCCCTTGTCGGCGAAGTCGCTGTGGTGGATCGGACAGAATAAGCAGCGCGAAACTCGAAATTCGAAAATTGAAGCTCGACTAAGGTGATTCGCAACGAATTTCGAATTTACAGTTTCAAATTTCGCTTTTGTTCTTTGGAGGTCAATCATGCCTTCACCCCTGGTTATCGGTGTGGCGGCGCTTGCCGCTTTTGCGTTATTGGTGGCGATTTCGCGTTTTGCCAAGAACTACGTCAAGGTGCCGCCCAATGCTGTGGCCATCTTCAGCGGCCGCCAGCGCAAACTGGCGGACGGGCGCGTCGTGGGCTATCGCATGGTCCGTGGCGGCGCGGCATTCCGCTGGCCTCTGCTCGAGCAGGTGGACTACCTTTCGCTCAACGTCTTTACCATTCCGCTCGAAATCAAGCGCGCCTATACGCTCAAGGGCGTGCCGATAGGGGTCAAAGCCGTGGCCAACGTAAAAATCAAGGGCGATGACATGTCGCTTTCGGCCGCGGCCGAGCGCTTCTTGGGAATGACGCCGGACACGATTCAAAAAGTGATCTTCCAGACCCTGGAGGGCCACCTGCGCTCGATTCTGGGCACGCTGACAGTGGAGGAAGTGAACAGCGACCGTTCGAGTTTCGCTCAGAAACTCACTTCAGAAGCTACGCTGGACCTTGAGCGCATGGGCATCGGCGTTGACGTGCTGACCATTCAGGACATCAGCGATGAGGAAGGCTATCTCGACGCGCTGGGCAAGAAGCGCACCGCGGAAGTGAAGCGCGATGGGACGATTGGCGAGGCTGAGGCGACGCGCGACTCCAAAATCAAATCCGCGCTGGCCATGCAGGAGGGCGAAAAGGCGAAGTTCGACTCCGATGCAAACATTTCCGCCGCTCAGCGCGACTTCCAGGTGAAGCAGGCGCAATTCCAGGCGGAAATCGAAATGGAAAAGGCCCGCGCTGCGCAGGCCGGACCGCTCGCGGAAGCCAAGGCCAAGCAGGCGGTGGTGGCGGAGGAAGTTCGCGTCGAAAAGACCCGCACGCAGGAACAGATCGCTGTGCAGGAACAAGAAGTAATGCGCAAGCAGAAGGAGCTGGAAGCGACGGTGATCAAGGCGGCGGAAGCCGAGCGGCAAGCAGCCATCGTGCGCGCTGAGGCTAAGAAGCAGGCAGCGATTCTGGAAGCGGAAGGAGAGAAATCCGCTCAAATCGCTCTGGCGGAGGCGCAGCAGGAAAAGCTGAAGCAGGAAGGTCTGGGCCGCGCGGCAGCCGTGGAAGCCGAAGGGCGCGCCGAAGCGTCCAAAATAGAAGCCATCGGCGTCGCCCAGGCGCGCGCCATTGAAGCCCAGGGCTTGGCGGAGGCCCAAGCCATTCTGAAAAAGGCGGAGGCGTGGCGTGAATTCAACGACGCGGCCAAGCTGCAAACCCTGCTGGAAAAACTGCCGAGCGTATTGCAAGCTTCGGCAGGAATTTTCGGGGCAGTTGCCGCCCCCTTGGGCAATATCGATAAAGTGGTGGTCATTGAGCAAGGCAACGGCCACGCGACCAACGGAACGGGAGGAATCGGCCGAATTGCGCAATCGGGTCCGGCGCTCGTGTTCGGTCTGCTCCAGCAGCTTCAGGCGCTTGGTTTGGATTTACCCACGGTGCTCTCGCAGCTTGGGCTGGACCAAAAAAGTATCTCCACGCTGAAGGCAGTTGCGCCCCCTGCGCCCACAGTGGAGGCCGTGCGCGAAAAGAAGTAGCGCCGGTCCCGCCGGGGCGGGATCGGCACATGCCGGGCTAAACGCACGGCTCCACACCAGTCTCTATGCCCACCACTCAACTCTCTTCCACACTACACTCGGCCGACGCGGAGGTTCTGGTCATTCATTGCAGCGACCACCGCTTTCAGGCGGGATTTTACGAGTTTCTGAACCGGCACTTGAGTCTTGAGGAGAATTACGATCTGTTGGTTCTACCCGGCGGTCCCCAGTGCCTGACGCTGGTGGAATATATGCCCAAATTCTCCTGGGCAGGATGGAAATGGTTCAGGTTCCTTGTGGACGCTCATGATTTGAAGCGTTTGATTCTGATTCAGCACCAGGACTGCGGCTGGTACAAAGAACTGCCGTTCCACCTGCATTCTTCCACCGACCCTCGCAAGCGCCAGGAAGAGGATCTTCGCCGCGCTCGCGCCGCCCTCGCCAAAGAACGGCCGGAACTAATGCTTGAGCTCTACTACGCGGGGTGGGATGCGGGGCAGCACATCACGATTGACACGGTTTCCGGTTAATAGGCCCTTATACGGTAACCTGGCGCCATCCGATACTTTCATTCCAGAACGCATTCGGAGTGATACTATTCCGTCATGCGCAAAATTATATTGATCGCCGTTTTTGTCTTGTTAAGCATGCCGCTGCGGGCGGCTGACACACTCGACGTTTACTTTATCGACGTCGAAGGGGGCCAATCGACACTTTTCGTAAGCCCGTCGGGCAAATCGATGCTGGTGGATACGGGCTGGCCCGGCAACGAAGGACGCGACGCGGATCGCATTGTGAGCGTCGCCAAACTGGCCGGCATTACCCGGCTCGATTACGTGGTCATCACGCATTTTCATGCCGACCACGTGGGCGGTGTGCCGCAGCTTGCTGAGCGCATTCCCATCGGCACGTTCGTTGACCACGGATCAAGCGTCGAAACCAGCCCCGCCGCGCAGGAGCTTTTCAAAGCCTACGTGCAGGTGCGCGACCGCACGTCCCACCTGATCGTCCGGCCGGGCGACCGCATTCCGGTTGAAGGGATTGACGTGCGCGTGGTTACTGCCGCCGGCCAGTGCATTCAGCGGCCTCTGCCGGGCGGTGGCTCTCCGAACCCCTATTGCGCCAAATCACCGCCGCGCGCCGCCGATCCTTCCGAAAACGCCCAGTCCGTGGGCATGGTGATTTCCTTTGGCAAATTTCGCATCGTGGATTTCGGCGATCTCACCTGGAACAAGGAATTGGCGCTCGTTTGCCCCAACAATCGCATCGGGAGAGTGGACGTTTATCTCAGTACGCATCATGGGCTCGATCAGTCGAATGCACCGGCGATTGTTAATGCTCTCCATCCGCGCGTGGCCGTCACCAATAACGGCGCAACCAAAGGCGGTTCGGAGGAAGCGATGCACACGATTCGAACTTCGCCAGGAATCGAGGACGTCTGGCAGTTGCACTACGCCCAGAACGCCAGCAAGGAAGACAACGCGCCCGAACCTTTCATCGTGAATGTCGATCAGGACGCGAAAGTGGGCTGGATAAAAGTCTCCGCCCAATCTGACGGCGCGTTTACAGTAACCAACAGCCGGAATGGGAAAACCAAGTCCTACCCGCCACGGTCCTAA
>JASHTY010000144.1 GCA_030040315.1 Terriglobia bacterium
CTTCTGAATTGTCCACCAGGAGTACTCCCGCGCGTCGCCGTTATCGTGATCGCAGCAGCCCACCCAATCGAGCCCGGCCGTGTCCAGAATGTAGCGCCACTGGTCGCGCAGGGTTCCGTCGTTTCCGCCGTCGTCGGATATTTCGCTGTGGCGATGGAATTCACCGCGCACGATGCGCAGATTTCCATCCGGCCCGCCGCGGTAGTCGCGCACGGCTTGAATGGCTGCGGCATTGACGCTGTCAATCGTCATTTCCGGCTGGTCGCGCGGGCCGCCAGCCATTACGGGGATTGACCTTGCGGCCGGCCCCAGATTGATTTCGTTGCTCCACAGGTCGTTGTTGTACGGATCGGGTGGAGGCTCGACGTCGCTGTCGGTCTTTCCCGGGCTCCGGTCGTAGCGCCCATCGGAAGAATTCACCATCAGCAGTTTCCCGCTCGCGAGTGTGGCGAGGGCGGGCCGATTATCCAGCAGATTGTCGGAGTGGTTCAAGAAAATGGGCGGGGTCCACCCCTTGCCGTCAAAAGAGGTAAGGTATTCCCACCAGACCGAGCCTACCGGACTCATTCGCCTGGGATGGGGCGTGCGAAAAGCCAGCCAGATGCGCCCCGAGGCGTCGATGGCGAGGCGCGGCAGAGTGTTGCGAGCGACGCCGCTGAAGTTTGCCGCCGTCTCATCGGGCACTCGGTTGAGAGCTTTGTTCGGGTTGGGATCGAGCGAAGCGGAGTCGGCCTGGCTGCCGCGAAGGTCTGCGCGCTCATTCGGAGAGCCAACCAGCGCGGAATCGAGCGAAGCGTCAACGGCCAGCAAGCTGCCATCCGGCGCGATCCCGCGCAACTTGATCAGGCGCCCCTGATAAACCGCCACGCCGGTGGTCTCATACGCGCCGAAGTCCTTGCCCCAGCCTCGCCCGCCTTCTTCATAAGCCACCCAAAGGCGCCCGGTGGAATCGTAGGCGATGGATGGATACGCCTCATAGCGGGCCGTGGCTGCAACGGGAATCTCTTCTCCCCAACCCTGCGCCGTCCCGACGCGCGCGTAGACATCATAATTGCCGTTGCGATAGGAATCCCATGCCACAGCGATTTTTCCCGACCGGTCGGCGGCGATGGCGGGGTTCCATTCGTTCTTGGACGACATGGAGATTTTCTGCGGGCTGGAGAATCCAGCGCCGTCCTGATGCGAGGTATAAATTGCTGCCACGCCCTCACGCCAGCCTTGCCACGCCACCCAGACGTGGCCGCTCGCGTCCGAGGTGGCGACGGGATCGATGTCGGAACCCGGCTCGCTGGAAATCCGCACGGTCTCCCTGGCTCCGGAGGCATCGACGGCGCGCGCCCAGATGTCAAAATTGTCGTTGCGGTTCTCCGGCCAGAAAACCCACGCCCGCCCTTTGCCGTCAACGGCGATGGCGGTTTTATACCGGTCGCCTCCCGCCCCGGTTACGGCGATAGGCTCGCCCCATTTTCCACCGGACAATCGCCTCGCCCAGATTTGATCGCCGCGTGTGGGCTCGGCGTAGGGAGTGAAGTCCGTGGGAACTTTGGGCGGATTGTCGCGCAGCTTGTCGGCGTCAGGGACGTGGTGGAACTGCATATAGGCCAGCCAGACGTCGCCATTGCCTGCCACTGCGAGTGAAGGGTAGTCCTCCTCCTCGGGCGTCTCCGTCAGGCGCTCATTTACAGGAAGGCGCTCCACGTAAACCTGTCCACCGAGCTTGTACAGACCTCTTCCGTATTGAACCTGCGCAGGCCGAACACTGAAGTCGCCTTGGGCCGTGGTAAAGTCAAATTCGCTGTTTTCGGCCAGCGCACTCACGGTAATCACGAAGCCGTTGGCAACTGTCAGGTCGCCCTGCGGGCCGCCATTCTCGTTCGAATGGTGGGAGGTTAAGCGAAACAGATTGCCGTCGATAATGTCGACCCCTTCGAATCGCCAGGGTTCCAGATGGTATTGCCCCGCTGAGATAACTTTAAGGGTGCCGTCCCAGCGCGTTGGGGCAGCGTCGGCGACTCCAAACATGATTCGAAAGGAGGCAGGTGTTTGAGCTTTCACGGCCGGGCTCAAACTCAGCACCAAGAACAATCCCAAGGCAACGGTACAGCCACGCACGGGCACCTCCGAATTATCGACGTGACATGAAGCTATGGACTGCAACGTAATATACAGCCGACTTAGCTCGCTTACAATGCTCGTATTGTGATACAAATTGAAATTAAACGAAATATTGAATTAGAATTCAAAACGAAAGCGCCGCCACAATGGCTCTATCATCAAATGGCATCGATTTTCATACTCATCCGCTGCTCGTCCGGGAGATGATTGCCCGGCACCCGGAATTGGCCAAGGCTGCCCGCCAGACGTTTTACATCGGGAATAACTTCCAGCCTCAGGAAACCCTGCATCTGGAGCTTGATGTGGCGGGATTGGGGCACGCCGTGGTGCTCCCAATCGATGCCACCACGGCTTTGGGGACGACGGTTTACACCAACGAGCAAATTGCAGAGCTCTGCGCCATGAGTTCGCGCCTGATCGGGTTTGCCAGCGTCGACCCGCGTCAACCGGGCGCGCCGGAGAAATTGGAGGCCGCCGTCAAGAAGCTGGGATTGCGCGGCCTCAAGCTCGCTCCGGCCATGCAGCGCTTCTGGCCGGATGACCCTTCCGCGTTCGAATTGTACGACCGGGCAAGCCAACTGGGCATTCCCATCCTTTTTCATGCGGGGATGAGCTGGGAGCCGGGGAGCCGATTGGAATACGGGCAGCCCCTGCGGTTTGAAAAAGTAGCTGCGGAATTCCCCAAGCTCAATATCGTGCTTGCGCATCTGGCCTGGCCGTGGGTGACGGAAGCGGTGGCGATGGCGCTGAAATATCCCAACGTTTGCCTGGACACTTCCGCGCTCTATTTCGATAACCCCGAGGATTTTCTCCGCTACGCGATGACCCACGTGGTGCCGCTCAGCGTGTTTGAGCGGAGTCTGCGGAAACAGATCGTATTCGGCTCCAATTATCCCCGCGTCGAGATCAAGAACATGGCGCGGGCGGTGCGGGCTCTCGGCTTCTCCGAGGAATGCCTGGAATTAATCATGCACGGCAACGCGCAGCGGCTGCTGGGGGCGGGAAAATGATCTTCAAGCTGGAAAGAATTGAGGTCCAATCGCGCAAGGACATGGAGATGATCAACATCACTCCCCAGGTGGAGCGCGTCACCGCGGAAAGCGGCGTAAGAAACGGCCTGGTGCTGGTGATGACCACGCACACTTCGTCCGGCCTGCTGGTCACCGAGGGAATTGAATGCCTGGAGCGCGACGTTCTGGCGCACCTGGAGCGGCTAGCTCCCAAAAACCCGCCGCCCGGAACTTACGGTTACTGGCACAACCGCTACCTGGATTTTGACGGACGCCTGGGCTTCAACGCCGGTGACCATCTGAAGAGCATTCTGAGCGGTGTCAACTGTTTCTTCCCCATTGAAAACGGAAAAATCGTGCGCGGTAGCCGCCAGTGCGTCTATTTTGTGGAGTATGACGGCCCGCTGGCGCGCACTGTGGTGGTGCAGGTGATCGGCGAAAGCTGAAAGTCATCCAGCCTCCCGGCTTCCCAACCCTCACGCCCCAGATGGAAATCACGATGGCAACGCAGACATAAAGAGCCATATCTACGCCACCCGCGTAGCGACAATTTGCAGGATACGCCGCCGCATCTGGCACTTGAAGCGAACAAAAGGATAAGTAGCTGCCCTCTTGCGATGTTAAACAAAAAACAGGGGTTAATTTGATTTCGGGCATTTTGTCTTAATTGTATGTTACAGAAAATAAGCAGGTTAATCGTCGAACGGACCCCAAGAACAGAAAAAGGGTCAAAAATGAAGGAGGGTCCGGCGATGTTATTGAAAACAAACGGGCGAGTAGGCTAGTTTTTGGAGGGTCCGCCGATGTTGATGAAAATGCACGACCTATGAGATGCGCACGGTTAAGTTGCCTGTCATCATCGGCTTGCGGCAAAAAGCAGGCTACTGTCCAGTCGAAGCGCCTTGTTGGGGCGAAAAAGCCCTCACCCGTCCCGACCCGTCGGGACACCCTCTCCCCTCGAAGAGGGAAAACCATTTCACCCTTCTCCCCAGGGAGAGAGTGGTCCCGCCCGGGCGGGATCGAATGAGAGTTCTTCCGATAGCGCAAGTCATCAACGAAAGTTAGGGGGTCCGGATTTTAAGCCCGAACAGCCGCTCGGCATTCTGGTAGTAAACCTTCTTTAGAATCTCGTCCGGCAGGCCGATTCCGTAAATCTGCCAGCGGCCCTGGGGCGGAATGGGTGCGGGCGCGTAGTCAAAGTACTCGTCTTCGGTCTCCAAAAAGCGCACATAAATCTCATAGAGCTTGTCGCCGAAAACCTGCTGCGGGTAATTTTCGGCGTGGGGAATGGCGTCGGTGCCGATCATGATGCGGTCCTGATATTTCTCGAAGAATTTGCGCGCCGCGCGCGGCTGGCGGCCCAATTCGTTCAAGCGCGCAGCCGTCTCGACGCTGGTGTTGGGGAAGCGGTCGAGCGTGCCGGAGACGAACTCCAGGTCTTCGGCAAAGTTGCCCACGTGGAGCAGGAGGAACTGCGTCCTGGGATGGCGCGCAATCATCCGGTCGCGCGCCGCAAGAATTTCCGCATTGGAGGGGAAATCCTTCCCGTAATAGGACCAATCAGGGTGGTTGTTCAACTCTTCAAACCGTTCGTTGAAGCGGTCGGTGGGCGTGAAGAACGCGACAGGGTCGGAAACATGCATGGCTACGGGCATCTTCAATTGCCCGCAGGCGTCCCACATGGGGTCAAAGCGCCGGTCGTCCACCCCGACCAGTTTGCCGGTGGTAATGTTTTCGCGCAGATGAAGGCCGAGGGTCTTGAGGATTTTCAGGCCCTTCGCGCCGGCGCGTTGCGCCTGGGCAATAGCCTCGGCCTGGATGCGTGGGTAGCCGGGCTCCAGAAAACGGTTATAGCAAGGCTCCGTTAAGGTGAAGAATCTTCCGGGATGGGCCTTATCAAAGTGCGCGATGGCGTCTTCCAGCCCACTTCCGAATCCGCCGGTCAGGTTGATCAGGGCCGCGATATTTTTGCCGTCCATGACTTCGAGCAGCTCTCGCGGCGTCGCCAGATATTTCCTTTCGGGGTCGAGGGAAACTCCTGCCACCGATTTTCGCGAAAAGCAGAGATGCGTGTGGACATCGACGATGGGATATTTGGCGCGCGTCACGGGCGTTTGCTTTACGTGCAACATGCTCCGCGGCTCGAATTGGGAAAGGTCGAGCGATGCGGATTTGCCCTTTTCGCCAAATTGCGCGCCCAGGGCGAAATCCGGCAAGGCGGCCGCCAAGCCGAGGCTGGAGGAACACAGCAACTGTCGACGTGAGACAGAGCTCATAGGGTTTGGCCCTCTCTGGCAATGAATTTCTTAGCTTTTTCTTCGGTGGGCTGCCCGGCCGAACCGCCGCTGGCCAGCGTGGAAAGCGCTCCGCAAGCGGCTGCGAACTCCATCGCCTCGCGCAGGGGATTCCGGCGCAGCCAGGAATGCAGGAAGCCGGCGTTGAAGGAATCGCCCGCCCCCGTGGTGTCAACCGGGCGCACGGGGAAGGCGGGAACTCTCAGCAGTCGCCCACCTTCGATGGCTGCACAACCCTGGGAGCCCAGTTTGGCCACCGTCAAGGTCCGCCCGTTGGCCAGTTTTTGCAGTGCTTCTTCCGGGTTCGCGCAGCGAGTTATTCCGGCCAGCTCAACCTCATTGGGGAGAAATACCTCAACTTCTCGAAGGGCTTCCACCAGACCGCCGTTCCATTTGCCCTCCGGGTCACACCCCGGATCGAGCGATGTCGTCAGCCCCTGGCGGTGGGCCTCAGCGAATAATCCCGCCACGCCCGTGCGAAGATGATGCTGAAGATAAAACGACGAGATATGGAGATGATCGAAACCTTCCAGTCCCGCATTCAACACGTCTTCGGCGCGCAATTCCGGAATGGCTCCGAGGTAGGTGACCAGGGCGCGGTCGCCCGGGGAGGAAAGCGAAACCGTGATGCCCGTCTTCAGGTTCGGGTCAGCGATCACCCGCGAGGTATCGACATGCAGCCGGCCGAGCGACCTGATGCACGTTTCGCCCCAGGAATCGCTGCCCACTTTGCCGATAAACGAGACTGCGTTCCCGAGCCGCGCCAGCCCGGAGGCGCAGAGCGCGGACGCACTGCCCAGCGTGAGCTCCGCGTCTTCAACCAACACCTCCCTGCCTACGGTGGGAAATGCCTGATAATTCCGCAGGATCAAGTCCACGTTCAGCTCACCGGCAACTAGAATTCTTGGGATTGGGGGTGGCATCGAAAGCAAACGAAGATGATAGCAGAAAAGCTCCGTCAGGGTACCTTCGGCTCCAAGCATTGAACCAGGGACCCGAAAGCACCTCTATCGCTGGCGACCGAGCGATGATTGCCATAAGTCGAAAGAAATCAAGTGTCGAAGCCGTAGACAAACATGGGTTCTTCCTGTAAGATTCGTCGAGTTTGCAAGCGCATAAAAAGCACATCCCTGTTGAGCAATAATTGGGCAATCGGCCTGTTTAAAGGGTCGCCTTGCGCAGACTGAAACATTTGGCGAAATAAAATATAGGAAATCGAAACCATCGGGATTGAGAGCTGAAATGCCTGGTAAGCACTCGGACATGATGGCGGGTGAGAGGCGCCGCGAGATTCTTAATATCCTTAATAGCGATGGCCGGGTTTCGGTCGAGAACCTGGTCCAGAGATTTGGTGTATCCGCAGTGACCATTCGGGCGAATCTCGCCACGCTGGCAAAGCAGGGACTGCTGGTCCGGTCCTAC
>JASHTY010000145.1 GCA_030040315.1 Terriglobia bacterium
GACCTGTTCACCTCGCCTCGATTAGACGCCCGAGGAGCGTAGCCGCGGTTGAGGTTACCGCCCCGGTATTCTCCGCCTCGGAATCCCTGAAATTCACCGCCTCGATACGCTCGAAATTCTCCGCCACGATAGCCGCGGTAATAGCCGTTCCGGTTGAAGAATGTCCTGCTCCAGGAGTAATAAGGCACATGGCCGAAGGTTGCGTACCTGCCAAACCAGTTCATTCCCCAGTGCGGCCATCCCCAAGTGAAGCCTCCGAGGAAGCCTATGCCGAATCCGAGACCGAAGGAAAGATGGGGTCCACCAAACCAGATTCCCGGGTAGGGGTACCAACCCGGCCATGCTGCGATCGGCGCGCCGTAAACCAGCCATGGATCGTAGGCGGGGACATAGACGTAATCAGGATTAACGGGCTGAATGGCAATGTTCCCCGCATCCGTGGTCACGTTTTCCTGTGGCGTGTTTTGAAGATTGCCAGCAGCTTGTGCACGTTGCCGCATCACTTGAACGGCCACCATCACGTCCTGTCCCTGGTTGTAATAAGCGTTGCCGAGGGACGAGGTCCAACTGAGGTTCCTGTCCATGTTCCCCAATACGGCGGGAAAAGCTGTCAGACCCTTAATGCTCGCATCCCAGGGCATCTGGTTGACGGCTTCAGCTAAGACTTGGCCTTGCAGCCCTCGATTCGCACTCAGCCAGCGGTCGGCCTCAACCACCTGCTCGGGAAACGTGGAAGCCGCCAGAATTTCGGCGACCAACTGATCCGGATACAGAGCAATGGGCGCGACCATCTGCTGTAGTTGCTCAGGAGTGTACTGCGTTTGGGGCGGCGCCGTTTCCGGCCCATTCGGCGGAGCACCCTCGGATGGCGGGCCGTATTGCGGTGGTGGTCCATATTGTTGCGGCGGCTCGGATTGGGGTGGCGCTTGAGCGTTCAAGGCCCCAGGCGCGAGCGCAGCCCACGTCATCACCGCCGTGGAAACGAAATAAATCAATTTCCGTGAGCTTCGATTTGACCTGCAGAATTCTCTAAACCTCTCTATTCTCATGTTATCGAACCTCATTCGCCCTTCAGTACTTTGGCCTACTGCAGATCCTGACCAAATCGCCGAAACGCAAGCTCTGGTTTCCGGAAGGATTCAGGCGTGTCTTTGCTCGGATTGCGCCTGAACTGCCCTCCACTGGGATGGGATGCGAACCGCCCCGCGCGCGTTACCTCTATCCGATGCACAATGGGTGCACTTGGCCGTAAGATAGTGTGGCACATGACTTTTGGCCATCCAATCTGTCCTTCAAAGCCGGGCCGGAAATGATCCTGTGGCGCTGAATTGCGCCGCAAAGGCACGTGATTTGCACGTGAACTGAAGGAGCGGAGATAATTAAGGAGCGAAAATGAAGTTAGGTCTTGGTTTGTATCGTCACATGCTCACTGTGGAGAACTTTCGATTTGCGAGGCAGTGCGGCTGCACGCATGTGATTATTCACCTGGTGGATTACTTTCGTCAGGGTGGCGGTGACCTGCAAAACCAGCCGGTGGGCACGAGTTCCGGGTGGGGTCGCGCCGGCGACCCCGACAAATTGTGGACTTACGAGGAGCTGGCGGAGCTGAAGAAAGCCGTGAATGCACAGGGACTGGATCTGCACGGCATCGAGAATCTCGATCCTGCTCATTGGCACGATGTGCTGCTTGACGGTCCCAGGAAAAAGCAGCACCTTGAGAACGTCAAGACCATCATTCGCCGCATGGGCCGCGCGGGCATTCCCGTGCTCGGTTATAACTTTTCGCTCGCCGGAGTGGTGGGGCGCATTCAGGGCCCGTTCGCGCGTGGCGGAGCGATTTCCGTGGGAATGGATGCCGCGGACGAAACACCCATTCCCGACGGCATGATCTGGAACATGGTCTATGATCCGGCCGCGCCCGCGAGGACGGTAGCTTCCATTACCTCTGACCAGTTGTGGCAACGCCTGTCGGATTTTCTGGAAGCAGTGATTCCGGTGGCGGAAGAGGCGGGAGTGACGCTGGCCGCGCACCCGGATGATCCTCCCGTGCCTGTGTTGCGTGGGCAGCCGCGCCTGGTGTTTCAGCCGCGCCTATACCAACGGCTGATCGATCTGAAGCCCAGCCCGAGCAATGCGCTGGAATTCTGCGTGGGCACGCTTGCAGAAATGACCGAAGGGAACATCTATGACGTAGTGGACCAATACAGCCGCCAAGGAAAGCTGGCTTATGTTCACCTTCGAAATATTCACGGGAAGGCGCCGCACTATCGTGAGACCTTCATCGACGATGGCGACGTGAATGCGCTGCGCGTGCTCGAGATTCTGAACCGGAACAAGTTTGACGGCGTGATCATTCCCGACCATACCCCGCAAATGGAATGCGGAGCGCCGTGGCACGCGGGCATGGCGTTTGCCCTGGGATATTTTCGCGCCGTGCTGCAGCGCTTTGAAGCCGCTTAGTCAGAGCGAGAGAATAGCGCGTAGCCAGGACACGCTTCTTGTGTCGTGGGCGCTTGAGCCATGAGCCTTCCCTACCACACGATCGTACGAACCCACGGCATCGAAGGCATGCCGTGGCTACCAGCTTTACCAGGTCACCCCCGCCGCACAGAAAGCAGCGGCCCCGGTCAGGGCGTGGCCTCCGACGGGCGGCGTGTCACCAGCAGATGGGCCGATCCCTTCGCATCCACATATCCGTAGCGGAAACTCAGCTTGCGTTGCGGCTCTGACGCCCACAAATCCTTGAACTGATCGTTGACGTCGTCGCTGGGGCAGTCATCGAAGCACATCGCTC
>JASHTY010000146.1 GCA_030040315.1 Terriglobia bacterium
TGCGCTGGAGCGGGTGCGCGCTGGCGGTGGCGGCACTGGCGCTGGGCGCTGCGGCGATTGGCCGGGCGCAAACGCCCTCCGGGGGCACTAAACCGCCACAGAAGACTGCGGCGCCGGCCGCGCAGAAGGCCGCCAAGCCCTCCGGCCAAAGCGGCGGCATGAACACCGGCATCAAGGTCCACGGCCATTGGACCATCGACGTCCTCACCAAGGATGGCAAGCTGGTGAGCCATCATGAGTTTGAGAATAACCTCGCCAATGGCGCGCCGCTTTTCTCTAACATTCTCGGTGGACAAGCGACACCCGGCGGACTGGCAATTCTCTTGTTGGGGACGGCTTGCCCGAACTATCCCCTTTATACCCTCGGTGGGTCTATTGACGGAATCTGCCCAATCGTGGCGGCGAATAGCGCCATGGCAGCCAGTAGCTATAGTTCGGGTTACTATATGTTTACTAACCCACCTAGTACAGCATGCCTCTACGTGGGCTATATCTGCCAGGGGAACAATTCCGCACTCGATTATTGGACTTGCTATGCGACACAGTTGGACTGCTCAACCAACCTGACTGCATCAACATATGCTACCGGCAATGGTGTAAATACATCCGTGAGTTTGACCCTGTCCGGGTCGTACCCCCTGGTCCAAAATCCCTATCTCGGAAATACCCAACCAGGGGAGACCCTAAGCGCTGTGGCAGTGACAGGGTACGCTTGTAGTTCTGGCGTGTCGATAATTACCTGCCAAAGCCCGCCAACGGGGAGCAATCCGCTTCCGACATTTCCCATGGCTTTTAACACGAGTGTATCCGGCGTGAACGAAACTGTCTACGGCATCACAGTGCCCATTACGTACACTGGCCTTGCAACGCCGATTGGTGTTAGTAACGGCCAAATCATTCAGGTCACTGTGGTAATTAGTTTTTCGTGAGGAAACGTAGGGGCGCCCCTCGCCCCAGCCTTTTGGAGTGCGGCCGCGAAGCTGCCGCTTTGGTTTTTGCGGGTTTCTCCCCGGCGTGCTGAGGCTGCGGCCCCAGATTCGGCGCGCGAAACGATTCCAAAGCGGCAGCTTCGCGGTCGCACTCCAAAGCGCCTTGGGCGTGATGAGGCCGTTATGAGCAACTTGGCTCTCAATCCGCAAAATCGGCTGGCGCAAGCCATCGGCGTGGCCGGCGTCCTGGCAGCGGGGCTGCTGCTCGCGCCCCACTCCCTTCGTGCGCAGACCTTGACTACCCTCTATTCCTTCTGCCAGGCAGGCCTTCCATGCCCGGACGGCAGCAGCCCCAACCCATTGATTCAAGGCAGCGACGGGAATTTCTATGGGACAACCTACTATGGAGGAATAACCGCAGAAGGCGCCGCCGCATACGACTCAGGGACGGTCTTCAAGTTAACTCCGAGCGGTTCACTGACCACACTTTACATCTTTTGCTTGGGCGGCACTCCTTGCAGCGACGGCGCGCAACCCCTTGCCGCCCTCGTGCAGGGCGGTGACGGAAATTTCTATGGAACGACGTACTCGGGGGGCTCAAGCTCGTTTGGAGGAGGGACGATTTTTGACATCACTACGGGTGGGACGCTGGGCACCATTTACACTTTCTGCCAGGATGTTATCCCGCCAGGAGTCTGCGCGGACGGGGAATCTCCGCGAGGGAGTCTTATCCAGGTCGCGGATGGGACTTTTTATGGGACCACGTGGAGTGGCGGGCTTTACAGCGGTGGAGCAGTGTTCACATTTACGCTCAGCGGCGGGTATGGAGGAGTCTTATACAACTTCTGCGTGTTTAACACCGGATGCCTCGACGGCGATTATCCCATTGCGGGACTGGTCCAAGCCCCCAACGGCAATTTCTACGGGACCACCTCATCCTGGGGTCCGAACAACCAGGAAGATGGCGGCACCGTCTTCGAGCTCACGCCCGGCGGCACGCTTACCACGCTCTACCCCTTTTGCTCAACCTCTGCACCCTACGATGCCTGTACGGATGGCGCTTTTCCCGAAGGCGTGATACTGGGCTCTGACGGGAATTTGTACGGAACAACCTATTATGGAGGAGCCTACAGCTCTGGCGCGATCTTTAGCCTCACTCCCGGCGGCATGTATACCAACCTTTACAGTTTCCACGGCACAACCGGTGCAAGCCCCGCCACCCCGCTAATCCAGGCGAGTGACGGAAATTTCTATGGGACGGTGAGCAGTGGCGGCGCCTATTACTACGGAGGAATTTTCAGCATCACCTCAGGCGGGATCTACACCTTAATCTACAGTTTTTGCTCTCAGGGGACCTACCTTTGCCCTGACGGCTATAACCCTTCCGGGCTCGTCCAGGGCACGGACGGCAACCTCTACGGCACGACGCAGACCGGCGGGGTTTACGGGTACGGCACAGTATTCAAGCTGACCCTGCCGGGCCCCGCGGTTACGTTTTCTTCCCCCAGCCTTAACTTTGGCAGCGTGCCGATGGGGACGCAGAGCGCCGCAATGTCCGTGGCGGTGACCAACTCCGGCAACGCCAATCTGACCCTGGGCACGGTAACCGTCTCAGGCGCAAACTACTCCGACTTCAACATTACTTCCGACACGTGCAGCGGCCAGACCATCACGCCCAACAACACTTGCACGGTGAGCGTCGCTTTCACGCCCAGCCTGCCACTCGGTGAATCCGCGGTGCTGAAATTCCCCGACAACGGCCCCGGGAGCCTACAGACATTGGGGCTGAGCGGGACGGGAGCCGCTCCTGTCGCGTCCCTTTCGCCCACCTACCTCACTTTTAGTCCTCAACCGGTAGGAACGACCGGCGGGCAGCAGCCTATAATTCTGAACAATACCGGAACCTTGCCCCTGGCCATTGCCAGTATCGTAACACAAGGCAATTTTGGGCAGATCAACTCCTGCGGAAGCTCCCTGGCCGCCGGAAGCAGTTGCCCGATCAACGTAACGTTCACGCCCGCCACGACCGGAACGGTTAGCGGCTCTCTGGTGGTTACGGACAATAGCGGCGGCTATAGCGGCACGCAGCAAACCGCGATGCTGATCGGGACGGGTGAACCTGTCGTGCCTAACGTCGTGGGAGATACGGAAGGGGCGGCCACCAGCGCGATTACGGGCGCGGGGCTGACCCTCGGCACGGTGACCATCGAGAGCAGCGCCACGGTGCAAGCAGGTGAAGTAATCAGTGAAAGCCCGGGCGCGGGAACGGTCGTGAGCCTGGGCTCGGCGGTGAATTTGACGGTTTCCTCCGGCCCGCCGGATCAGGAAAACATCACCGTCACGGACACGGATTGGGTGACGCCGCTGAGTAGTGTCTCGGCGCCGGTGGTGTACTTCTCCGCCGGGCCCACAATCGGCTTCAGCGGAGCGAGCGGAAGTCAGACGCTCACTGTCTCGGACATCGGCCTGAACCCGCTGGCGCTCAGTTCCTTCATCGTCAGCGGCCAAGGCGCCGCGCAGTTCAGCGTTACCTTGGAGAACTGCTCAAACTCGGCAACATCTCTGGCCACGACCCTGCCTTCCGGCGGGGCTTGCGCCTTCAACATCGCGTACACGCCTTCTGCTACTCCCACGAACGACAATGCAACGCTGACATTCACGGACAGTGCGGGATTTAGCAACCTGACCACGACGGGCACCAGCCCGAGTTATATGCAATCCATCAGCCTGAGCGGCTCGGGAATGAACAGCCCGGTGCCGCCCTCCACCGTGACGGTTCCCAACGTGGTGGATGATGCGGAATCCGCGGCGGAGAGCGCGATTACGGCCGCGAACTTGACTGTGGGCACTGTGACCATTGAGAGCAGCAGCACCGTGCCCGCCGGCGACGTGATCAGTGAAAGCCCGGCTGCGGGGATGGTGGTGAGCCTGGGCTCGGCCGTGAACCTGACGGTCTCCTCGGGGCTGCCCGATCAGGAAAACATTACGGTGAGCGATCAGTCGCTGATTCTGGTTCCTAATTCCATCAACTTCGGAGAGGTACCCATCTCATCGACCAGCAGCGCCCAATCCATGACCCTGGCCAACGCGGGCAGCGCTGCACTGGCAATTTCCGAGATTTCTGCCGTCGGAAATTTCTCCGTTCAGACCAGCGGCACCACCTGCGGGACCACCGGCCTGGGCGCGAACACGAACTGCACGGTCTCGCTCACCTTCACGCCGAAAGGGAGTGGGACCATCACGGGTACTCTGACCATTTCCATTCCCGGCAACCCGCAAACCGTGACGTTGAGCGGAACCGGGGTGATCATGACCTCAGGGTTGCCGCCCACTCCGCTTCAGCCTCCGCCGCCTGGCACCGTCTCGCCCGGGGAACCCGTGAATGCGCCGCCGGTGTCGGGTGGAGGCGTTTCCGCTCCCAAGGGCGCGCCGGGGCGTCAGATCCTGCCCTCGCACTCGAGTCTTATACCCCTTCCACCGGCGACGACGATCACCGTTGCGCCTGCCGTGGTCTCGTCCGCGCCCGCGGCGAGATTCTCTGCCTCGACGCTCACTTTCTCGGCTCAAGCCGTTGGGACCGCCAGCCTAGCCCGGACGATTACTTTGACTAATTCCAGCCCCTCACCACTGGCGATTGCCAGCATCACGGCCGGCGGTGATTTCACCCAGACCAACAACTGTGGCGAAAGCGTGGCGGCGGGCGATTCCTGCACCATAAAGGTCATTTTTAAACCGGCCGCCACCGGCACGCGCACCGGCGCGCTCACAATCAATGCGGACGCGCTTGGCAGCACGCACATGATTTCCTTGAGCGGAACCGGCAAGCGCGCTGAACCATAGTGTTTCTTGCAAAGGTGGTTGAGGGAAGTCTGCGCCGTAGATTAAGGGAACTTCACTTCCGCGGCGAGCAAAACAGAAGCGCTGCGGTTTAGGCTCACGATGGCTCTCAGGTTATTCCGGCGCCGGCGAGGGCAATCAATCCCATCCAACCGTCGTGTTTTCTAATTGCGATTGCCATGGGTCAACTAACCTCCTACGGGTGATTTTCAGGTCGTTGATAACGCCGCGCAAGGATCCGGGCTGAAAAGTCGCCTTCCTGGATAGAGTCGTACCGGTAACAAGGACCGGTAGGTCTCATGAGTTCCATCTCCGACGAGCAGACCCCAATTCTTCCCTACTGGCTCGTCGTTGAACATCGCTCGCCGGGAGGGTTGAGGCCACTGATTCGCCCCTCAGTACCCGCCACGATGGCGACCTGGTGTTCGCTTTCACCAGCGAGGAGGTCAGAGAAATTTGTGTGCCAGATGTGCGCCACCTCAATACTGAGTCCGTACCTTAATTGGTGGCACCTACGGCGGATGCGCGCAACAGCAGCGCATTCTGTGAGCGACTGCTGCAAAGTTGGAACAGCGGCTCCCGGCGTCTGACCCACCCGCGGGCTTCACGAAACCGGATTTTCCCCAAGACTCTCCCATGTCCACTCAATAAACCCAAGACGATGTGGGGATCTCTTGCTCGCGCGGCAAGAGCGCGGTCGAAAGTATTTGAGACTGTAAGTCGTACCAAACAAGATAATTGAATCGGGGCGCCCGGATTTGAACCGGGGACCTCTTGCGTCCAAGGCAGCATTGGATAGGGTATCTCATTGGTTTTGCGGCACGCTTGGCAAGGCAAGAGCACGCAAAAGCATGGCAAGAACACTCTCGTGGTACCGATTTGGTACTCGCTTCGTTCCGCACCACCCTACGTGCCCCCTCTCGATGGGATGTACTTCTCTGCCGCCGCGACCATCCCCTTCGCAACCATTGATCGCGGACCATACGGGGGACAGATCATCCCGTCTCGTGCCTTCATTGTAGCCATCGGAGAAGTGGAAAGGGCCTCTTCTCTACTTGACCCAAGCCGCCGCCCCGCCCGAAAACGTACTCCTCGAACTTTCTCATCGCCTCGACCTCATGCTCCTCCCAATCTCGAATGAAGTCTCACTCTTCCTTCAAAGGATCCTGCATCGAAAAACTGCAGAGCTCCGTCAGCTTAGCGTCTGAGAGCATGTCGGACACGATTAAGAGGAGTGTGCCGCAACCTAGACAACACCTCTTTTTTCTGCGGGCCAAGTCTTACAGTGCGGAC
>JASHTY010000147.1 GCA_030040315.1 Terriglobia bacterium
CCGCACCCAAAAGCGTGGGAGTGCCGCCGCCGAAGTATAGCGAATCAACAGGAAGTGAGAGAAGGTCCCCGGGAATCCCAAGTCGAAGAGCGAAGCCGGCCCAGCTTTCCAGTTCCCGTTCCAGCGCGCGCGTGTAATCCGCATAAATCGCCCCGCGTTCAACCCGTGAACTGAAGTTGCAAAAGCTGCACTTGTACGCGCAGAACGGAACCTGGATGTAGATGCCGAGGGTGGTCATTTCGAAGTCGTGTGCAAAGCAGCTAACCGGGCATGATCTTGATGCGCAACTCGCGCCGGCGCGGACCGTCAAACTCGCAGAGAAATATTCCCTGCCAGCGTCCCAGCACCAGCCGCCCATCCTCGACGAGCAGCGACTTGGAATTGCCGATCACGGCAGCCTTCAGATGGGCATCGCAGTTGCCGTCGTTGTGGTGGTAGCTTGCATCGCGCGGCGCGAGCTTCTTCAGGAACTCGTCCAGATCCTTCTGCAGCGCCGGGTCGTCGTTCTCATTAATCAGGATCGCCGCCGTGGTGTGGGGAACGAAAAGGAAGCAGATTCCGCTTTGCGCCCCGCAATCGGACACGGCCTTCTGGACCAGGGAGGTAACGTCCTTGAAATGGACACGCGCCTGAGTTTCAACTTGAACCGTCTGCACCGGGGCATGCGTCCGCGTCGCAGACGGCGCGCTGCCGGCTCCAGGTGATGCCATTGATGTGCCCCCTCGGGAATCGATGCTCCCGAACATCCAGACTGGGATTATAACAGATTCAGACTGTCGCGCGGGTGTCCCCACCTGCACTACAGCACATCAATACTTAAGGGTCTGATGGTCCGGGCAGCGCATCTGAATCTGTGCCAGGACGCGGTCAAGCAGCTCGTAACCGGCGCGGCCCAGGAAATACGCCCCGCTTACGCGCCGCTCCTGAAGGTCCTTGTGCGGATACAAAAACTGCGAAAGCGCCTGCACGTGCCGCGCCAGCAGTTCCGACCGGCCCAGCGCCGCGCGCGTCACCTTGCCCCGCAACCGCTCCATCTGGTAGGTCATTTTCTCTCTGGCGTGCACGAGGGTATCAAGAAGCGTCGGGTCCAGCTTCTCAAAGTCCGCCTGCAAGCGTTCAAGAAGTTTCCCCAAGTCCCGTTCGCTCTGGTCGAAGCGCTCGGACCAGCCCTCCGCAAATCCCGTCGCCGCGATGCGCTGGCTCAGGTGCTCCTCGCCTTGCCAAACGTCCTCAACCACCAGCTTATATTTCTCCAGCAGGCGATCCGTGCGCGCATCGAACAGTGTAAACGCTGCGCGCGGGAAAATGACCGGCTGCGGACGTCCGAAGGCGGAGTAGAGCGGCTTCGCCTGGCCGAGGTAAGCCAACTCCGACGGGCCCGCAACGTAGGCCACAGTGGTCAGAAGCGAATCCTGAACCAGCGGCCGCAGCAGTACGTTCGGCGAAAAATCGAGCGGGCGCTCCGCGAGCGCCGACTGAAGCTCTGCAAGCGCGACTTCTTGACTGCCATCGATCAGAAATTTCCCGTCGCGCTCGGCGAGCGGCTGCCGGTCGCCATTTTGATTCACGAAGACGAGCGTGGAATCCTCCGCCACGTGAACCTGCGCGTGGTAGCCGCGCCCCACGAGCGTCTTTGAGCTTTCCATCAGACGGCCGCGCAGCTCGCGGGCCTTTCCGAGCGCCTGCTGGTAAACCGCCGAGCTCAGCTTGTGAATGTCCGCATCCAGCGGATCGAGAAGAATTACGCCCCAGCGGCTGAACAGGCGCGTGGCGAAGCGCGCAAAACTCTCACCCCAGGTCGCACCGGGCGCATAACAGGCTTGCAAGTCGTTGATCAATTGTGTGCGCGCCTCGCCCTCGGGGAGCACCGCTTCAAGCTGGCTGATCGCCGCGGAAATCTCCGCCGTGTGGCGCACCATTCCCACGGACGACCGCGCTGAAGGCCGCTCGCCCGAGTCGTGCAGTGCCACGAGGTTGTAACCCTCGTCGAACGCTGCGCCCTCGGCCACTTCCTCCAGGTCATGATCCTCCGTCGCCAGCCAGAACACCGGAACGCACTCGATTCCCTGCTCGGAAAGCGACCGCGCCACGCGCACCGTGGTCAGCGCTTTGTAAAGTGTGAAGGCGGGCCCGGCAAACAGCCCCACCTGCTGCCCCGTCACCACTGCAAGGGTGCCGGAATCGCGCAGGCGCCGGATGTTCGCGATCGTTTCATCGCCGCAGCCGAACGAGCGATTTTGGCGTTCCAGGACCTCCGCCACCTCCGCGCGAGGCGTCGCGGACTTGCGCAACTCCGCCGCCACCGCTTCAAAGCTCGTGCTCTCGTAGGGTGAACCGGGATAGAACTGGCGCACCCGGTCGAAATGATAGAGGTAATCGCTGAACAGCGCGCTGGAGTGAGGAACCCGTGTGTAGGGAATGCAGGTCGCGGTCATCGCCAATCAACATCCTACAAGGTCTGGCGAAGGACGGCAACGTTTTGGCTCTGAGCACTCGTAACTTGGACGCAGTTCTCCGCCAGGCATGCCAGATTGGATGCCCAGGCATTGCCGGGGTTACAAGAAAGAATCGAAGCAGCTACCAGCGGGCCGAGGCTGTCCTGGTGGGCGCCGCGGCCGGCGCCGGGCGGCTGGATGTATTGGAGGGCTTAAGCCATTC
The DNA here is from genome assembly GCA_030040315.1 of Terriglobia bacterium. Classification (GTDB taxonomy): domain Bacteria; phylum Acidobacteriota; class Terriglobia; order UBA7540; family UBA7540; genus Bog-366. The sequence goes on from JASHTY010000147.1 coordinate 2,659, forward strand.
CACCTGCCAGCAGCCGTCGGCGTGCCGCAGAGTGTAACGCCGGCGAATGACCAGGCCCGCGACGCTCAAGCTCTGCAGTTTTACGGCTGCCTCCGCCGTGTCACCCTGGAAACTGACGCCTTCGACTTCCACATCCATGTCGCTGAATACTCCATGGGGTAATGCTTGCAGGTGTTTGCGGATGGCAGGAGAGATCAAAGGCGGCGCATCCAGATCCTGCGTGGCGCCGCGAACCCCCGCCTGCAGAACCTCGGCTTTCGGTTCAGCAGAGAGATTAGGATTTACGGATTCCACCAGCCCCTGCGCGGCAGGCAGCCCAAGCGGCGAATCGATTTTGGCAAGTAAGCGCGGCCTTGCGGCAGGAAGAGGTTCCCTTGACTCGGTAAGTAAGGCTTCCACCTCCCTGACCAGCCGCCGAACTCCCTTGTCCCGCCGGGCGCGGGCCTTGTTCACCCGCCATTCCACGATGGGCTGAACCAGGTACGCTCCCACAGCCAGCAGCGGCCTCCACGGCAGCATGAGCAGCACCACGAGGAACGCGCAGCCCCACAGGCCATAAAAAGCCAGGGTGCAAGCCAGGGTCGCTTCCAACGCAATGCGCAAGTCCCGCTCGCTGGTGATCATTGTTCCCTCGCTGATCGACCGGCGACCCTGTGCGGTAGGGCGAAATCTATACGGACTGGGAAATTCTTACCCAGCAAACCCCACCAGGAGTCGGTTAATTGGCCGATTCGCCGCTTCTAGAGCAACTGGCATGCCAAGCGTGGAGGTGAGACTGGAGGATTATTGGCTTGCGAACGCGGAGCGGCGCGCTCTGGTTAGATGTTCGTCATTAGACCACCCTAATCCGCTTGCAGACCCCCGGGTTTTCTGCATATTTGCGGAATAAGCCTTAGCCTAAGCCCATGTCCAGATGAAATTGGGACCGGTGACAGTCGAGCACCGAAGGCCCGGAGGGCCGCAAGATAATAGCCCACGGCGTCAGCCGTGGGAAGCAGGGTGGGGTTGTTGTCCGCAAGCCTAGGAGGGGCGCAGGAGTTTATTCCCGGATGCACAGTCTTTCGCCCCTCTGGGGCTGGGGAGCTTCTAACCGATTCCATCTCCCACGGCTTACGCCGTGGGCTACTTTCTTTCGGCCCTCCGGGCCTGCCGGAGAACACCCAACCCTCTCCCCCCCGATGGCGTGTGGGCTGTTGTCTGACGGCCCTCCGGGCCTCTGACAATTGGCTCGATTCCGAAATCAGCTAAATGTGAACCTAGGTTAACACCTATGCGGTTTTGCGGAGGGCAAAAAGTCGAATCATCGCCCTGAAACCACTTGCGCAACGCGGTCGCGAAGATACACAGAGTAGAACACGTGCCCCGTGCCGGAAAGATGTGTACCGTCATAATAGAGCTTGAGCGCGCCAAGCTTATCGCCAAACAGCGCCAGGGGGAACGCAACGGGAATTCGGCCACGCGCCAGCTCGGGAAGCAGTGCGTCCAGCACCCGCCGGGTGGATTCTTCCCCCTTGCCCGCGCGCGCTTCGGCTTCGCTGGGCAGCAACTCAAAGTCCGCCAGCGCACCCTGCCGCTGTGCCAGGGCCGCAATCTTAAGCCACGCGGCGACCCCGGCGCTCAGCGTCTGTTCCCGATTCGGGGTGGATTGCATTGCTGCGTCCCCGCCCCAGTCCCTCATT
>JASHTY010000148.1 GCA_030040315.1 Terriglobia bacterium
GGTACTTCAAGCTGGTCGAGCGAGGACTGGGTGGGAACGTTTTACCCGCCCGGCACTCCCCCAGCCGACTACCTCGGCGTGTACGCGCAGCATTTCGATACCGTGGAAGTGGATTCGACTTACTATCGGATTCCCGCTGAAGCAATGGTGCGCAACTGGCGCGCCCGCACTCCCGCGGGATTCACCTTTGCGGCCAAGTTTCCGCAGGTCATCACTCATGAGAGGGTCATGCAGGATTGCGGCAAGGATACCGCAGAATTCCTGCGTGTCATGAGTCTGCTGGAAGATCGGCTGGGCCCACTGCTTCTTCAGTTCCCTTACTTCAATAAGAACGCCTTCGCGCGGCCGGAGGATTTTCTCGCGCGGCTCATTCCTTTCCTCGATTGTCTGCCGAGCGGATTCAAGTATGCCCTGGAAGTGCGCAACAAACACTGGGTGAATGCCCGCCTGCTCGACATTCTGCGGAAAAAAGGTATTGCCTTTGCGCTGATCGATCACCCCTGGATGACGCCCGTGTCGCAATTGGCTGAAAAACTCGACGTGGTGACTGCGGATTTTGCGTATATTCGGTGGCTGGGTGACCGCAAGGGCATTGAGGAAAAAACCGAGCACTGGGATCGCATCATCGTGGACCGCGATGAGGAGATGCGCGTGTGGATTCCCATGATTCGCGGGCTGCTGAAGCGGCGCATTCAGGTAATGGGATACTTCAATAATCACTATGCCGGCTTCGCGCCAGGGTCCATTGAATTGTTTGGGAAGGTTTGGAACAACCTGAAGGACTGATTTAAGGGAAATCAAACGAGAGCGCAAGACGGCTGACTGAGGCGAGCCCCCTTCAGGGTGGAGACAATAATGCCCCGATTTCAAATCAGGTTGCTGAAAAGCGTTGAAGAGTTCCGCCAATGCGAGGAGGTGCAACGGCACGTCTGGGGCATGGTGGGTGCCTCACGCGAAGTCCTGATCGCCACCCAGAAGTGCGAAGGCGCGGTAATCGGAACGCTCATTGAGGGGAAGGTGGTGGCGTTCATCTATGCCTTCCTGGGCCGGTATCATGGTCAATGGATTCATTGGTCGCACCAGATGGCGGTGGAAGCGGAATACCGCGACCAGGGGTTCGGCCTGCGCATGAAGCGGGTACACCGCAGGGTGGCTTTGCAACGCGGCATCAAATCCATCTGCTGGACTTTCGATCCCTTGCAGAGCCGCAATGCGCGGCTGAACATCGCGCGACTGGGCGCAGTGCCGGAGGAGTATATCGTGGACTGCTACGGGCGGTTTCCCAGCGTGCTGGAGAGAGGATTGCCCAGCGATCGCTGGATTGTGAACTGGAAAATCGCCACTCGACGCGTGGAGGAGCGGCTGCGGGGAAAGACTCCGGTGTTTGATTCTACGCTTCCCCGCGTGAACGACACCCGGCTTACTTCGCAAAACTTCCCCGAGAATACGAACATTAGGCTGGGGCTTGGCGACCGCCGGTTGCTGGTGGAGACTCCCGGACAAACCGAAGCCATGCGCGCGCAAGCCCTGCCCCTGGCGGAGCGCTGGCGCATGGAAACGCGCCACATCTTTCAGCACTATCTTGCCAAGGGGTATCGCGCGGAGGAATTCTTTCCACCCAGACCGGAAACTGAGGGCCGCTGTTTTTATCTGCTGCGGCGAGGAGCCTAGAAATGAAAGATGTCAGCGATCAATTGAACAGGACTGTGAGCGAAGCTGCACCCAGGCTTCTCGCGATAAACACCGCGGACAATTCCAAGCCTCTCTCGCCGGGTGGCTGGTCCCGAAAGCAAATCATGGGGCACCTGATCGACTCTGCGTCGAATAACCACCAGCGATTCGTGCGCGCGTTGCTGCAACCGTCGCTGGAGTTTCCCGGCTACGACCAGAATGGCAACGTGCGCGTGCAGGCGGTGCAGGAAGCCGACTGGGATTTGCTGGTCTCGCTGTGGGCCTCCTACAATTGCTTCCTCGCTCACGTTCTGGCCCGGGTACCGGAAAGCAAGTTGCAGACTGCCTGCCGAATCGGGGATGGCGACCCGGTGACGCTGGAATTTCTGGCGCGCGACTATGTTAGGCATATGATCCATCACCTTGACCAGATTCTTGGAAAGGGTTGAGCCACCCGTGCAGCGCGATAATCCAAAGCCTGGCGAGTCGTGTGAGCCGCAGTGAATCGGGACTTTGCAGCCGCAACCACGAGCCCACTTCCATTTGCCCTATAGGAACAGGGGGGATCCGCCCCGATTCCAGAGTAGCGGCAGTGGTGCGATCTGAGACCTAAGACTTATTAATCTGACCCTTTCCTTCGCACAGACTCTGCAGGAGAAGCGTCATGAACCTGAGGCGGATCGGAATCGCCCTGGTGGCGTCCATCGGAATGGCACAGGCACGGATGGAGAACCTTTCGACCCCGAAATTCGATGTGACATCTGTGAGACTCAACAGGGCGCCGGACCTTGGCAAAGGGCTGCTGCAGGTTCTTCCGGGTTGCAGATTCGTTGCGACGAACATCCCGTTGATGCAGGTGATCGCGTTCGCGTGGGACCTTCCGCTTCATTCGCAACGGCTGGCGCTGGCTTCTGGCGTGAGAATGCCGGAGGATATTTACGATATCGAAGCCGTCGCGGAGAAAGACGCGTGTCCAGCGGCGATGACGACGGAGGCGCGCGTCATCAAGATGAGATTGATGGTTCAGGCGTTGCTGCAGGACCGGTTTCAACTGAGGATCCGACGTGAACTGAAAGAGCAGCCCGTGTACGCCCTGGTGGTCGGGAAACGCGGACCCAGACTGGAGAAATCACGATTTCAGGAGCAAGGTTGCGGTGAAACCGACCCCAAACGATTGGTCAGCAACCCAGCCTGCCACTTTCTCGATGGCGACCAAGACCGCGGGCTCCATGGCGCGTCCGTTACGATCGCCCAGGTTGTGGAATACGCACAAGACTTTACCGATCGCCCAATCTTCGACAAGACCGCACTCACTGGTTTCTACAATATCCAGACGGAAGCGTGGGCGCCGATGAAACCCAGCCTGGATGGCGGCCCGCAACCCGGCGACGCCCCGGAGAATAATTCCGACCGCCCGACCTTGTTCGAAGTATTCGAGAAACTCGGCCTTCACCTGGAGCCGCAAAAAGCCGCAATCGACACGTTCTTTATCGATCATGTAGAAAGACCAAGCGAGAACTAGAGATTAGGCCAGATTTCGCCGCTACTCCCAAGCCCCTCCATGTGCCTTTACCGAAAGTGGTTGAGTAGAAGTCCGACAGAACCGGGCCGGAAAGGCGGCTTCAAGCCGGCCCACCACCCGAACAGAGGTAGTGTCTTAAATATAGCGTTGGTAACCAGAAGATTGATTATGCGTGGGTTTAGAATCGCTTTTCATAGTTTCTACTGATACGGGTCAATATCGCTCCATACTCTTGGACGGTGTCAGGGTAATTAACCCAATCAAACGGGAAAGGTGGTTCGTTTGTCGCACGGTACCGCAAGACCATAAACTCATCGTAAGCCGGGGCCGCCTCCGCTAAGAGCCTGCGCCGCGCTTCAGGTGCTTCCTGAAATGGATGCTTGTGTTTCGCACCGTCTGTACGGTATGTGCGTTCGGCTTCATACCCGGTGGTGACCTGGGCATGATTGATTCCCACGATCCCAACACACAGTGGTTCGCACGAACCTGAGCGGAGCTTAAACTCGGCTACCTGTTTTTTCAGATCCCCAGTCACGCGATCAATCTGCTTAATCATCGCCTTGGCAAGAATCTTGACTTCTACGCCGATTTCCACCGTTGCCACCGGTCCACGCGCTACTTTGTAGCCAGGATCAATGATAGCTGGCTCTCCAGGAATTATCTCGCCGAATGTTCCGTCACCTCTCCGAGCCTTTATGCCCCTTCGCCGATTTTGTACATTTAGCACTCGCTCCATGTTCGTGACGCCGAGAACATATTTTGTTGACCTATTAACCATTACAAGGTCTTCGTAGAGATGCATGGCAACGAAGTCCCCTAGATTCGATGCCCGGTGTATGTAAACCTTGCCGTCAAACAATCCGCGGAACCTCGCCAGCAGCCGATATTCAATCAACACTCACCTCGGCGTGGATGGCCCCCGACATCCTCTTGATGCGGACCGCCCGAGCCAACCGCTCTTGTGCAAGCTTAAAGTAGGTTGATTCGATCTCGACGCCAATTGAATTTCTACCTGTCGTTACGGCGGCCAGAGCAGTTGATCCAGTCCCAAGAAATGGATCAAGTACCGTGTCCCCGGCGAATGAAAAAAGCTTGATAAGGCGCTCCGCCAATTCGATTGGGAACGGCGCTGGATGGCCATCCCGCGTCGATGCGCCACGGATGTCTGTCCACGTGGAGCGTAACCAGCCCTGCATCTCATCTTTCGTGAGCATTGACAAAGCCCGTTTGAGCGGATCAACTGAGCGGTATTTCCCGCCCTTTCTCAAAAAAAGAATATACTCCGTATCGTTCTTAACAATCGATCCGGGCTGGTAGGGCTTGCCATAGAATCCGGCACCATTTCCTTCTGCCTCCGTGGCGCCATTTGCAATCTTCTGCCACAGGATGGGCGTTAAGCAATCAAGGCCCATGCTCCTCGCACGCACTTGAATATCAGCGTGAAGTGGCATGATGTAGTGCCGTCCGCCTCGTTTTCGCGAAATGCAAACATCGCCGACAATGCAACATATTCGTCCGCCCCCGACGAGCACGCGGTGGCACTCTCGCCACACCTTGTCGAGCTCAGCTAAAAATGCCTCGTAATCTTTGATGTCACCTAGCTGTAACTTATTTCCTGCCGCGTACGCCTTCAGCGTCCAATACGGTGGGGAGGTGACCACAAGTTGGATAGACGAATCGGGTAACCAAGACAGGTCCCTGGCGTCAGCGAGCCGCAGGCGGTGTAAGGTAGAATCGAAAGGCGACGGCCATCTCACCATGCGAAATCTAGCATTTGCAGTTTGGAGAGCCTTTAGCCCTTCTGGAGTATTGTCATCCGAAGGCAGCGCGAATTCCGACTCTTTGCAGTTTAGCACCGTAGTTCTTGGACTTGCTTTCGGCATGTTCGATCTCTTTCGACTGCGCATTCTTTAGTGGCAATCTTACCCAGTAGTTCTCCCAAAGTCCATATGTGGTCTGCGAGTCTCGCTTCCTCGGCGGGCACCACACGGATCGAACTGTGAACCCGCAAGAAGATTGGGGATCTCTACTCACATTTGAGACACCACCCCGAAAAGTGCGCGCCTTGACGAAACTCACGCGTGCAAGGTATCTTAGTTGACTGACTGTAACGCAGAAAATCCAAGTGGGGAGCATTGCGTCTTGAAGCGTACCTTTCAACCCAACCGCCGGCGCCGGGCAAAAACGCACGGCTTTCGCATTCGCATGAGAACTCCGGGAGGGCGCAACGTTTTGCGGCGCCGCCGTCAAAAGAGCCGTCATCGCCTGACTCCCTAAAGAGATCGTTTGACCTCTCAAGCCTTCCCCAAGTATTTTCGCTTGCTGCGCCGAAGCGAGATTCGGCGCGTGTACGACGAAGGGCAGCGCCGCAGCGCGTCACTATGCACGGTTTTTTGCCGGCCCAACGGATTGCCGCATTCACGCCTGGGAATCACCACGCCGGTTCGCCTGGGGAGCGCCGTCCGGCGCAATCGCCTGCGCAGGCGGCTGAGGGAAGCCTTCCGGCTGAATCGCGCCAGCCTTCCGGGCGGCTGGGACATTCTAATAAATCCGCGCCCCGGCGTCGCCAAGATATCCTTTGCAAAACTTCAACGGGAAATGTTGAGGCTTTTTCCGCAGGAGCCGCCCGCGCCGCGGCAGGTGGCATCGTGAAGCCCCTGGCCCTGTTCCTGATTCGCCTCTATCAGGCCTGCCTCTCGCCGGTCATGCCCCTTCCCTGCCGGTTTCAACCTTCCTGCTCAGCCTATGCACACGAAGCGATACGAGAGTTTGGAATCTGGACGGGCGGGAAGCTTGCCGTCAGAAGGCTGCTGCGCTGCCGGCCCTGGGGTACCTTTGGTTACGATCCTGTGCCGGAGGAGCACGAACGGAAGGAAGGATGAAATCTGAATCGTGAATCTTGACCAAGAAAAACGCGTCATGCTCGCCTTCGCGCTCTCGCTCGTGATGCTTATCCTCTATCGCGTGTACTTCGTCAAGGAGCAGCCTGCGGAGGAAAGCAAACCTGCACCTGCGGCCAAGGCCTTAACGCCTCAGACCGCGGCGCCAAAGACTGCTGCCCCCACCAAGCCCTCTGCCCCGGCCGCGCCTCCGGCCGAAGCACTGCCCGTTGAGCAAGGCTCGAAATCGGAAGAGCTTGTGGTGGAAAGCAAGTTGTATCGCGTGACCTTCTCGACCGTGGGCGCTGACGCGCGAAATTGGGTGTTGAAAGATTATCCCAAGGGCGAAGAGATCGATACTATCAACGCGCAGGCCTGCGCGACCCTGGGCTTCCCGATGAATCTCGGCCTGGAGAATTCGGCGCTCACCACCCAGGTGAATCAGGCAATTTACGTCGCCAAGGCGTACCGCGGAGAAGCGATCCCAAACAATCCGGGAGCCGCTGAACTTTCAGGGAACACGTTTTCCCCTCCCGTGACCCTCTCCTTTGACTACAGCGATGGCAGGATTCGGGTAACGAAGCGGTTTTCATTCGCCGAGGATTACTCGGTCAAGGCAGAGGTCAGTGTTTTCGACGGCCAGCATGACCTTCCGGTGCAAGTCGTCTGGCCCGGAGGGTTCGGCGATCAGACGCTGCCGCCGGCCATGGAAGCCATCGTTCAAAAAGGAGTCTACGAATCGCTCGATGAGACCAAAGTTCGCGAGGTGACGCTGGCCCCTTCGTTCTTTTCCCGCATCTTCTCCGGCGGAGCAACCAGCAACGACTTCCAGCAGGTTGTTCCCGGCCCTCTGGTCTTTGCGGGTCTGGAAGACCGGTACTTTGCCGGCGTGTTCCTGATCAATTCGCCTGACATCTCCGCCCAGATCTCGCGCGAAGTTTGGACGCCGCCCGACTGGAAGGGTGAAGAAAAAGATAAGCCCAAGGCGTTGGAAGCCAGAATCGGGAATGGCGGCGTAAAACCCCTGGACTTTCGGGTCTACGTCGCGCCCAAAGATCTGGAGGTATTGCACGCGGCCACCCCGCCCCTCGATGCGCTGGTGGACTTTGGTTTTTTCAGCATCGTTGCCAAGCCTTTGTTCATCTGCATGCGGTACATCAACGATCACTGGGTTCACAATTATGGCTGGGCCATCGTCGTGCTGACGATCATCATCACCGGCGCAATGTTCCCGCTGCGGCTTAAGGGGCTCCGCTCCGCGCAGGAAATGCAGAAAGCGCAGCCGATCATCAAAGGCATTCAGGATAAATACAAGCAGTACAAGTTCAACGATCCCCGCAAGCAGAAAATGCAGGAAGAGATCATGGAGGTCTACAAAAAGTACGGCATCAATCCGTTCGGAAGCTGCCTGCCCATGCTTTTGCAATTGCCCGTCCTCTACGCATTTTACGCCGTGCTCGGTGTGGCCATCGAACTTCGGCACGCGCCATGGATTCTTTGGATCAAGGATCTCTCCGCGCCGGATTGCCTTAGGGTAGCGGACCATTGCGTACCCGTTCTGGTGATTTTGATGACGGTCATTTCCTATCTTTTGCAGCGCATGACGCCGATGGCTACCGTTGACCCAAGCCAGCAGCGCATGATGGCGTTAATGCCCCTGATGTATCTCTTCTTCTTCTATAAGCTCGCCAGCGGCATGACTCTGTATTGGCTCGTCAGCAGCAGCGTGCAGGCCCTTCAACAGGT
>JASHTY010000149.1 GCA_030040315.1 Terriglobia bacterium
GGCCCGTCCAGATCTTTCAGGATTTTACAACCGGCATCGGTAATGCGCGCCATTACGACGCGGCGGTCTTGGCGGTCGCGGCTTCGAGCCACTAGCCCGCGGCGCTCCAAACGGTCCAGAAGGCGCGTAATATCAGGGTCGCGCGTAATCATGCGCTCACCCACTTCGTGGCAGCACAGGCCGCTTTCCCCCGCTCCACGCAGAATGCGCAACACGTTATATTGGTTGGGCGAAAGCCCCGCCAACTTCATAATCTGCTCACCGCTTCGCGCCAGCGCGTCCGCAGTGCGCATCAGGTTCAGCACCACCTCCGACTCCAGGCTCGCAAAAGGCTTGGTCTGCTTAATCTCGTCTTTGAGCTTGGGGGACATGAGGCGATATTATTCGTTATAACGACGTTTGTCAAGCCATTCGCAGGCGGGCAATTTAGGGGGACGGCGCAGAGGACTCCCAGGGGGTGACTTTAATCTCGCCGCTGGGGACGGAGCGGAGCGACGCCTCAGCGATCCACCAGTAATCGACATCCAGCGGGCGGGACGCCAGCGTATGACCGTCACGGGCATCGATGCGAACCAGTTCGACCGGCGCTTGCGGGGCCCCACTGGTGCCTTCCGCCGCCACGCCATAGAGAGTCGGCTCTGTACGATCGGGGATCAGGGTGGTGAAATGAAGGTTCGGCGCGTCGTGACGAAGGAGTTTTCCGGTCTGAGGGTCCAACAGCCAAACTCCACCAGGAATTTTCGCCCCGCCCACATCTCGGGGATCGGCTTTGGAACCGAAACGTTCATAAACAAAAAGATGCTCCCCGGCTGTCACGATTTCCTTAGGGCAAAACTCTCTCTGACAGAGGCCGAACGGCTCTACCGTGACACCCGGCCCAAGTTGAGTCGACTCAGGTGAGACGGTCCACAACCGCGCCCCATCGTTCTGTGCAACATAAAAGTAGAATTTGTCTCGGGACCACGCCCCGCTGGCAAACCCGTCGTTTTTCAACCTTTCGGGTGCCATACGCCGCGTCACAGATCCATCATTGAGGTCGAAGACGTCCAGCACGAGTTGTTGGAATCTATGGATGCCGAATAAAACGTGATGGTCGGAACTAAAATAATACTCGTCCAAACTCCTCGTCGCGATGGTGTCTACAGAGGAAATTTCGTTCGCCCTGTACATAATGCCGCCGGAGTTGACAAATGCGTCGCGCGAGTGAGTGCCCCTGATACCTGCCGCTTTTGCCGTGCGGAGAGTCGCGACGTCAATTGCGTAAAGGAAGCAGCAATTGCCGGCCTCAGGCGGTGAACCCGCGATGGGGCCTTCAACGTACAGCGTGGTGCCGTCGGCGGTGCTCGCCACCCCATTCAGTCCTGCAGTATTGCGAACATCGAAGTGGAGTTCGCCCGCCGTGCGGAGCGTTGCAGGTTCAATAACTTCTATCACGCCGCCACGGCGCTCCGCGAGAATGTAGTTCCTGACCTCTTGCGCACGAAGCCCCGAACACGCAAGAACCAGACCTGCTAAAAGCGCTGCACGCATGTCCAATCCCTCCTATTGATAAGCCAGGGTCGGTTAGTTCAGGAAATAATTGCGGTAGAGGGTATCGCGTTTAACGGGCCGGAAGCCTGCGTCCTTGATCATGCGGCGGAGCTTGTCTTCGCTGCTGGTACGAGTAACGCCCGCGGCGCGCACCACGTTTTCCTCAATCAGGATGGAACCGACATCGTTCCCTCCGAAGCGCAGAGCGATTTGGCAGAGCTTATGGCCCGGGGTAAGCCACGAGGCTTGCACGTTTTCAATGTTGTCGAGGTAGATGCGCGCGACGGCGAGCGTCTTGAGGTAATCCACTGCCGTGGCTTCTTCTTTAATGAAATTGCCGAGCGACGTATAAGCGCGCTGGAAAAACCAGGGAATGAAGGCCGTGAAGCCGCCTGTCTCTTCCTGCAACTGCCGCACGCGCTCGAAGTGATTGACGCGATGCTCAAGGGTCTCACCGCAGCCGAACATCATGGTGGCGGTCGTGCGCATGCCGAGCGAGTGCGCGGTGCGGTGCATGGACATCCACTCTTCCGTCGTGCACTTCAGGCGGGCGATGCGGCGGCGCACTTCATCATCCAGAATTTCCGCGCCGCCGCCGGGAATGGAGTCGAGCCCCGCGTCCATCAGCCGCACGATGGTATCGCGCAGCGTTAGGCCGGAGAGTTCCGCGATGTTCAGCACCTCCGGCGCGGAAAAGCAGTGCAGGTGAATCTGCGGATACTTGCGCTTGATGTTGCGCAGCAGGTCTTCGTAGTAATCGATCTTCAGGTCGGGGTGCAGGCCGCCCTGCATCAGCACACCCGTGCCGCCCAGCGCAAGGGTCTCCTCAATTTTCTGGTACATCGATTCCAGCGGCTGGAGATAACCCTCCGGCGAGCCCACCGGGCGATAGAAAGCGCAGAACGAGCAGTATTCCGTGCAGATGTTGGTGTAATTGATGTTGCGGTCGATCTGGTAAGTGACCACGTTGCCGGGATGCAGGCGCTTGCGAACCTTGTCCGCCTCCATCCCGATGCCAAGAAGGTCGTCGGAGCGCAGCAAGTCGCAAGCCTGGGCGTTGGTCAATGACATGGGGATTCAATCCCGGACCAGGAGAAACTCAACGCAAGTGTCCGGGTCAGGCAAAATAGAGCTCGCGTTCGGCCGGGATAATTCCCGCCTCATGCGCAAGCTTATAGAACATCCGCAAACCCTTGCGATTCTCCTCATCCAAAGAATAATCTACATTCTGGGTCAAGTAAACCTTGACAGCCTCAGGCGTGATGCCCAGCTTGGGGGCGTATTCCGCCGCGATGTCGTCAATGTGGGCCTGGCCAAAGGCAAGCGAGCCGGCAAATTCCGGCTGGCGCTTCGAAAGGTTGCGATCATCGTGCCCGACCCAAAGAGCAAAGACGAAGGGCAGGCCGGTCAGGCGCTTCCACTCCGCGCCCAGATCGTAGACCTCCGCCACCTGGCCGTTGAACGTCAGCGCCAC
>JASHTY010000150.1 GCA_030040315.1 Terriglobia bacterium
CCAGGAATCCAAGAGCGCAATGAGGGCGTTTAAAGTCAAAGCGCCAGTCGCGGGCTGCCCTACCGGCTCCAACGGCCCGCCAGCATGCCTAGCGGGTCGGCGAACGATTGGAAGCGCACGAGGCGGATGATGGGTTGGTCTTTCAGGGATACGAGGGGCATGAAGCCTCTGGCCAGCATTTCTTCCGCGGCGGTCACCGTCATCAGGACTTCGGCGCAGGGCTTGCTTCGAGATTCTCCGTCCTGGGTGTAAATGTGAATGGGCAGGCCGGAAATTTCAACCAATGCACCGGGACGGAGTTCCCAGCCTTGCTCGCTGAAAGATTGGGCAAGCAATAATGCAGCGGCGAAAGCGGGATTTGCCCACAAGTAGTCATCGTGGGCCGCATCTTCACCAATCTCTTCAAACTCAAACTGCTCTGTGGTCTCAGTATCCTTGCCGTAAGGCAATCGAATAAGAAAGCGCGGCAGGCACAAACCAATGTAACGCGCTTCCGCAAGGCCACGCACCGTTTTCCATGCGCCTGCGGCTTCCGCCGGCAGCTCGATCTTCCACTTGTGCGTGTCGGGCAGGTCCTCGACCGACTTGCAACCCAGAAGGGCCGGGCTTGCGCCGGTGATGAACGGCGCATTGGCTGCGGCCGCCACCTTCGCAAGGCGGGCGAGCAGAGCCGCGTCTTCGCGTGTGGGTTCAAAGGTGTAATTCCCTGCCAGGGTGGCCCAAGTTTCGGCGCCGGGCGTGCCAACGGTCTTTTCCACCAACAATCGGTATAGGCCGGTGGCGCGGAGGTCAGGTGAAGAGCCCAAGTCGCGGAACAGTTCCTCCTTGCTGATGTCGATCAGCATCAGCTTCAGACTGGAACTTGTCTCGACGTTGCGCACCAGAAAGAACACGGCGCGCCACGCGGATTCAAGCGCCTGGAAACCGGGATGATGGAGAAGCGCGCTCATTTGCGCGCTGGTAGCCAGGTCCATCAGGGCAACCGCTTCCGCCTGGCGTGGGTCAGCCTTGGGAACAATGTGCGGAGCGATGATGCTCCTTACCAGTGAAGTTAGGGGGTCGGCCCTTCCTGAAACCCGGGTTTGCGTGGCCTGCTTTTCCGTTGCTTCCAGCATCTCGCCCAAAAGATCTCCGGATATTGCCTGTTGAACGTCCTGGCTCGCGTCCCTTCGCTGGGGCGCGGGCGGCGGAGGGGCAGCGGGCGCAGTTCCTCGAATGCCCAGGGCATCTGCGGTTTCAGCAAAAGTGCTGCGGTCGCTCAGCTTCTCGCGCGTGTCGCGGAGCTTTTGAAAAAGCTCGACGCGACGGAAGAGATTGTCCGGATGGAAATCCTCGAAGTCGCTGAATTTCAGCGAAATTGCGTGTCCGCCGGCGCCCCCCACGGGGATTTCCAGGCGTGGAGACACCTTCGCGAAAATGGAATCGAAATTGTCGCGGTCGATCAGTGTAGGCCGGCGATTCGCAAGCGCTTCGCCAACCTCCATGAGCTTGCGGTTGCCGCGGCCGCTAAAATCACCCAACAGTGCAACGCGGAAAGGCGTTTCCGACCGGGCATTCTCGGAAAACTTTTCGCGGCCTGCAGTTACGTCAAGATTGATTTCACCATAAGAGTTCCGATCGGGCATGGAGATGCTCCTTACCTCGGCAATTTTGATCGATAGCGACGTGCGGTTATCGCAGGACCATGGAATTGTATGCTCATTGTGCCCGGCATCCAAGCCTTGAATTGGCTTAAATTGGTTAGGTTTAGTTGCGGAAGGCGAGCCTTGTCAATGGAGGGAGCGGAGAAACCTCCGCGCAATGCAACCTTGCGAGGGCTCACACGATGATCCCCACGTCATTCCGCGAATCAATTCGTCTTTAAAGTGAAGGGGGTACCAGACAATAGGTCGAAAGCCAGCGAGCGGGCAACAGTGGTGAGCTCAGAAGAATTTGATCCCTCATCCGCGCGCTGATTACATGGCACTAAACATTTTTGCAACGCCTGAATGATCCAAGGCGCGATGTCCTCCACCCGGTAGCTCAACCTCGGTCCTGTCTGACAGGAACAGGACCCGCCCAAGGAGTCTTCCTTCCAGCGTCAGATCGGCGATCGCCTCCAACACGGGTTTCTGCTTCTCTGGATCCGGTTGCTTGCCCGTCTTGTGAGTCTGGATCAACAACTTTCCAGAGGGGAGGCGGGCAATGCCTGCCCAGCGAAAATCGGCCTTACGGTCGAGCTCAAGAAGCGCCCCCCGTTGTTCGATTGCTTCCTTGATTTGTTCAACCGCTTCTTCCATCCGCTCGAGAAGCTCATTGTCGGTCATCCAACCTCCTTACATGCACCGTACGTTCCACACTTTCAGGCTACACCACCGGATCTTTTTCAGTTTTTTTAGGTCACCAAAGGCCAGCTTTGTCACGCGTGCCCACCGCTTGCGCTTCATAGCATCAATCAATTAAGGCCGAGAAATCAACTGGAATCTTAGCAAACACGCCTCAGCCCGCCACGTTTTGTACACACTTGAGCGACGTGAAGAATCCCTTCTGCAAAATGGGAGGCGCTCCGGATGTATCCAGGTCGAATTGGACTGTGACGGGCTTGCCATTCGGATCGAGCATGGGTCGCCCACCACTGGTCAGGTATTTTACGATACTGTACTTGCTGCCATTCTGAACAAATTTATCGACTTCTGCAAAGAAGTGGAATACCCCCCAAGTCCCAGTGTAAGGCGGCAAGCTTAGTGGCGCTCCCCCGGCAAGCTTCAAAGAAAGGGTTACGCCTTGGCCGCTGCCGGGCCAGGCGAATTGCTGGTACGAAGTATTGCCGCCAGTATAGACCAGTTCCGTGCCGTCAATATTTAAGGTAAGGCCGGTAACACTCTCCGTGGGTTGGACCCGAATGGAGTACCGAAACTGAATTTGTTTGCTACCCCCGGGGTAAAGAGCATTCTGCACGCTGATGGCGTGGTTGAAAAACGCCAGGAAGGCAGGATTGGGCGGCTGCGTAGCCTGAGGATTGGCGATATACCCCGTCCCCTGCGGCAAAAGAAGGTTCTTCAAAGAGGAGTTGTAATACTGGGAGAGCGCGCCGGTCCCGGGGTTAAAGAAACTGTCCAGATCCTGCGTGGTAACTTCCAGGGTCGCTTGCGGATTGAAAGGAAACTTGGAAAGAAGCGGGCTCATTTGCGCGCACAACCCCGCGCCGCTCACAGGTCCGGGTTTTAAAACCGCCACAATCGATACAATGGGTGCCAGAAGGAGATTCTGAACAACCTGGTCCAGGTGGCCGTCCTGATCAATCTTGAATCCTTGGCCGATCTGGTTGGCAGCTTGCTTGGCGTTTTGCGCGTCGCTCTGGCACTGAGCTTTTGCGGCTTCCTTGTCGCCGGGAGTTGTGTTGGCCCTGTCGAGGCATCCCTGGAGCCCGCTTAGGCCCGCGATGTACGGCTTGTTGGCGTCACCGATGTATTGATTCTGGTCCATACAATTCGGAGAAACCACGGCCTGCACGGGCTGAAACGCCTTGGCCACATCGGGTTGGTCAACGGACGTGTTGTAAGCGGCCGTGCAGAAGAGGGCAAGAAGCGGAGACTGATTGCCCGAAAGCTTGAACAGCTTCTCCGCAGAATCTCCCAAACCACCGTAACGCACCACACCCGCGGTTCTCAGGAAGGTGCGCCATTCGTCGATGTAATCTTGCTGATACTTGCTACGAAGGTCCGCGCCGAGTTTACTTAAATCGAGATTAGTGCTTCCTTCCGGTCCCAGGACCCACTGCTCGCCGCCGATATGTTGGGTGAGATTTTGAAGGGCACTTTGGACAAAGGTCCATCCCCCTTTCGTAAAGGCGCCGTTCACGATGGTTCGCTCAACCACCACGTCCGCAGAGCCGGGAAATTTCTTGTTGAAATCGATTGAAGGACTGGCTTTATCCGCCTCCGCCAGCACGCCGTGGTAGACGCGCTCTCCCCCGGAGAATTGCGAGAGGTAATTACGCGCGCGGGATACGACGAGCGTGTCATACTCGGTGGAATAAGGGTTGGCGGTCTTCAGTACCTCGCTGTAGTAGTCGAATTGCTTTTGCGCCAACTGCATTCTTTCCTGATCGATTTCCCGCCCCGCCGCCCAGGCCTTCATCAGGACCGGCGAAAGAAACGAGGTCATGCTCTTGTCGAAGTTGGCGGTCGTGATGAGATAAGCCTTCAGAGTGTTATAGGGCGGATCATATGGATCGGTGGGCGCGGGGGCGGCAGGCAGGGAGGTAAGGGTCTGAATCAGGTTGGCCTGGGCCGAACCGAAGAGCAGAAGTTTGAACTGTTGGAAGTAAATGTTCCGGACATCCGGAAGCAAAGTATTTCCCTCGTAGAGTCCCCATCCCATAAAGAACGGTCTGCCATTTTCCTGATAATCCGATAAAGTGACGAGGGACTGTCGAAGCGCCTCCAATTTGGTCAACGAATCTACCGAGGGCAATTGCTGGCTGGTCAACTGGACATCGGAAAACCCCTGAGAGGCCGCGACCGCGTCGCTTTCCAGGCTCTTGTTGCGGGCGAAAGAAACGATGAAGCCCAAAATAAAAATCAGGAAAATGAACGTCGCACTCGCCAGCAGAATTCTTCTCCATACGCTCGTCTTCGTGCTGGAGGCACTGGCATCCAGCGCGCGGGCGTCCTTGAGGAAGATGTCGCTGAATATGTGCGGCAGGAAAATCCATTGGGGAACCCTTCGGCTCTCGCTTGCCTCAGACGCAGCCTGCTGCGCCATGGCGGCCTTAACTTTGCGGATTTCAAAGACGCTGGTGGCGCCTCCGACCTCTTCCGCGGCGGATTGGGACATCATCTCCTGCTGGGCGACGGTCGGTCCGGAGGTCGTGACAACTACAGGCCTGACGCCTGAAAAATAGAACCCACGCAGAAACGGTCCGGTGCGCAACTGGCTGGGCCGGCAAATGTCCACCAGCAGCTGGACGAGCAGCGTCCGCAGCTTTCGAAATTCCCTGGGAAATTCGTAAGTGGTTGGTAATTTGGTGGCATCGAACTCCTGCGAAAGCAAGTTCATTCGGCGGTCGGCCAGCGACTGAAAGAGAGTGTCAAATTCGGCGGATATTCTGGCGCTCTCCTGTTCGGCGTACACACCGGTGGCATAGGTGACCATGGGAAGCGTGGCTCCAAGAACCAGCGAAGCCTCGTCATTGGTGAAATTGCGCACGTAATCCAGGAAGAATTGCAAGCGGTCGGCGCGTGTGAAGACCACGTAAACAGGCAAGCTGATGCCCAGATGTTGGCAGACTTCCCGAAGGCGCGTCTGGATGTGTTCGCTGGTGGCGGCGATGGCCTCCGGAGCGCCTTGTTGCATAAAGGACTCGCAATCCACGCAAACTACGGCAGCGCGAGGAGCAGGCGTGCCCTTTCCCAGGACAGAGTGGAGTTGGCGCGGCGCCAGTTTCTTCACAAACTTGGTCCATCGCGGAGGATCCTGCAACATGGATCCGCCGGCTTCTGCAAAGATGTATTGGCGCGAGAACCAGAGGTTGGCGGTGCGTGTGGGGATGGGGGCCTTGCCTTGTACGGTTTGTCCAGCCAGCAATTCCGGCTCGAGTCCGGAATGCAGCACCACGCTGGTTTTGGCCGACCCCGGCTCCCCTAGGAAAAGGAAGAGAGGCAGGTTGCCCACGTGTGCCGTACGCCCCAATCTGGACGCCTGAAGCCGTGTCGTCGCTTCGCGAATCAGGATGTCAATTTCATCGCCCCCCGTGGCGGGCCCCATCTCCGCGCGTTCCTTGTCCCTGATGATGAACAACCAAATCACGATTACGAATGCGATGATCCCGATCAGGGCCAACGCACCCCGCAAAATCCAAGCACTCGTTCCATGCAGGTGAAGCCACGAAGCAATAAACCAGGCCAGAACCAGCCACAAAATGAACAGAATCGAGGCGATCCAATATTTCAACTTGGAATTCATGAAGGCTCCCTAATGGGACATCGACGGGGCAACGGAATGCAATGTGGATGCCCCTGAGACAAGCACGAGTTTGAACCCGACAAACAAAATGAGGGCGATCAGCAAAGTTCCCGCGGCGCAGAACAGGAGGGCCCGCACCCATGGATCGGAAGCCTTTGGCCGCGGCGCGTCCTTGGGTAGTGCCCAGTGCGGGGCCAGCGCCGCTGGCCTGCCGCCACGCATGCGTTGCAGCTTCTCGGTCACCGTGGACGCCACGGATCGCACAGCTTCGGGACCGCCCATGCTATACCGCCCTCGGTAACCAAGCCACAGGCAGAGGGCGAA
Organism: Terriglobia bacterium; assembly: GCA_030040315.1. Taxonomy (GTDB): domain Bacteria; phylum Acidobacteriota; class Terriglobia; order UBA7540; family UBA7540; genus Bog-366. Next base: position 6,271 of record JASHTY010000150.1, read on the forward strand.
GACCTCCAGCACATCGGCGTTCTGCGGTGAATCCCCTTTTGCCATCAGACGGTCGACGCACTGGAAAAACATTTCTCCGGCCTGGTGGACGCCGAACAACTCCTCCTGCAAAGGCATGCGCGGCCAGTCGGCGAACATGGGATTGTTGGAATTGAGAATGGACTCATCAAGAAAGGCCACCACCGCGAACGTTGCAAGACGCACATCTTCGGCGGCATAGCCCCGCCGCGCTGCATCTGCTTCCGCCGTGCTGATTGCCCCCTTCACCTGGTTGCGAAATGACAGGGCATCCTTTACCGACTGGCGATTTGAGCGAAAGCGCGTAATGACGGTCAGGATTTCCTGGTAGATCAATGCCAGGTTCGTACGTCCCGTGACTGGCGGCGTTGGAACAGAACTCAGTTGTGTTCCCATGTGATGCCTCTCAGGATTCCAGGATGACGATCAATTCAATTTCCGGATTGGGGATATCCCCGGGAATGTAGATTCCCACGCGGCGGGTTTGCACGATGTGATCCCAGCAGGGTCCGGCACGGCCAATGGAAAAGTATTGGCTCTCCACGCGCCGCGCCACGGCGGAGGGTGGGACCGGTACGTGTGTCAACGCCATACCGGGCAGCGCACGCTTGACCAGCTGGGGAACGAATTGCGCGGAGCAGACCTTCACCAGTTGCAGCGTGCGGTTGATGACGTCGGCATCGCCAAGCTGCGCGTGGACAGAGAGCATCCAGCGCGCACGGTCGAGACATCGCTGATCCGTGATGTCGCCTTCATAAAGGTAGTCTGCGACGTTTTGCAGCGGAATGAACAGGCAGTTTGAGGGTGCCAGAAGCTCCAGGTGTTCCCGAATGTGACGCTCCACTTCCGCGAAGCATGTATCCAGCGCCATGTGATTGTAAAGGGGAAGGTTTCGCGGGTGGGAATCCAGCGAAAAAGTGCAGAGCGCTCCGCCCAGCCGCACAAGTTCCAGAAAGAGTTCTTCCGGATGGCCGCGCTTGGAAAAAAACAGGTGCCGCAGAGGACCCAAGCAGGAATTGAGCGCGTGAAGGAACCAGAATTGCGAGATCTCCTGCGCGGAAAACCCGGTTTGAAATTTTCCCCTCGAGCGGCCTTCCAGCGACATGGTCGCGCTTTTCTCCTGGAGGATGTCGATCAATCGTTTGGTAATCTGCATCAGCGTCGGGCTGGCGCTGATTTGAGTGCAGGGAGGGATGAAGCCCTCATCATACACGTAATTGCCCGAGCCATCCCGAAGCACCCGCGCGATGGGCAGGAGCTGCATGTCAGCGGGATCTTCGGTTTCAAGTAAGATCTGAATGTTCTTGCGGCCAAGTTTTAACGGTTTTTCATCGAAGCCGGTGTTCTCATCCGGAACGGTCTGGGACTCCGCAATTAAACGCGTCCGCCCGTTCTTATCCTGGTCGTTGAGAGTACAATTCGGGGCACCAAGGCGGAAAGGTGGAACCGCGAGATGCACCGTCAGGCTCGCGTGTGTGGGGGGAAAAAGGTCGGCAATCTCGCGCGCTGGAGGCAGCGGATCGCTTTCCGGCATATTGAAGGCCAATCCATCCTGGAAAATACCGCGCGCATGCACAAGGCAAACCGTCCCATTCCGCAAGGCTTGGGCGTCAAGCTCCAGCCCTACCACTCCATACGGCTCGTACCACAATTTCGAGATACCAAAGTGTGTAATCTCTTCGAAAAAGCGGCTTTGGACTTGAAAGTGGTGTGGCCCAAGGTGCATACCCTCAGACCACACGACCTTTGACAGTTGCCTCATGGAACCGACGCCGTGGCCTCCGGCAAATTCTTATGCGTAAGGGCTTTTGCTCAAATTAGCAGCAGGACCACTCTTGTAAGTCCGCTGGAAGGCGCAGGCCGGAGGGATGCCTGAAGAACCCGCCGCCCCCCAATTCTATTAAGGCAAAGAGTTGCTTCCTGCAACAGCGGAGTCGATTATAACACCTTCCTGCCACATGGCGTACAAGTGGAAGAAGCTTGTGTGTACTAACAGAAAACTTAAGGGCACGCTTTACTGGTAGGCATCCGAGCACTCTGCTGGGCACATGCACCCGGTCCGCAATGGCATTCCCCACACTTTCAGGCTAAATCACTTGTGGCCGGTTTGTGATAGAATCAAAGTCAATTACATCTGGGAGTTAAGCCTGATGGGCTTTTTGGAGCGGTACAGAATCGAAGCGATGCTGGGGGAAGGCGAAACGATGACCTTCCGGGCGGTGGACGTTTCCACAGAAGAGCCCGTCATTCTCCATCAACTTCTGCCTCCCCAACCCGGATCGAGCAAGCCGGCATTGTCATCCATCATTTTCAGATACCTTCCTGGCAAGGGCCCTGGTACAGAGCACTTCCGAGCCATTGGACAGGAAGGCGGCCGAATCTTTGTGGTCGCAGCGGATGTGCCCGAGTGCATGGACTTGCGCCAGTGGATTGATTTGATTTCTGAATATGCCGGCAAAGACCGGCCGCTGCTGGTTCCGCGAGGTCCCGAGGTCGTCTATGTAAGTAACAAACCGCGCCCGCAGGCTGTGAAGCCTCCGCCGCAAATCAGCCCGGCGCACACGGCCACTGCGTCCGTGCCGCCCATACAAGAGCAAATGGACGATGACGATTTCGCGAAGGCTTTTTCAGTGCCGTCGCAACCCTCGGTTTCGCCAACTGCTGCTCCCGCGCCGCCTGCACCACCCGCGCCGCCGAAGCCTGCTGTTTCACCTGCGCTCCATTCGGGCCAAGGGCCTGCGCCCGGAACTCCGAAGAAATCCCTTTTTGAATTCGACGACTTGGACAAGACTGAGCCGATGATACGTCCAGAGCGACCCTCGCCGCCTGCACCACCAGTGGCGAGTGCACCGCCTAAGCCGCCTGCGCCACCTCCACCACCGGCGGCGAGTGCTTTGCCCAAGCCACCTGTTCCATCCATAACAAGTGCGCCCTCCGCTCCACCCGTGGCAACACCACAACCCAAGCCGCCTGTGCCACCGCGACAGCCGGCCTCGCCACCTCCCAGCGAGAGAGTTGGTCCCGGTGAATTTACGCAAATGTTCTACGGCGTTAAGCCCAAGACCACTCCACCAGTTGCGCCGCCACCCGCGCCGAGCCGCCCGGCACCCGTCCAGTCTGCGCCCAGCCGTCCGCCAATTGCGCCACCCACACCGCCCGCTGGATCATCTGGCCCCGGCGAATTTACCCAGATGTTTTCCGCTATCGGAAAGGAAAAAACTGGCAGTCATGGCGCACCTTCGCAGGCGCCTGTTCAGACTCCGGCACCACCAGCGGCTCCCCTGGCTGCCGAAAAGGCCGGTCCGGGGGAATTCACGGGCATGTTCAGCGCGACGAAGCCGAAAACGGTACCCCCAGTTTCTACACCCGCGGCTCCTCCGTCTTCGCAGAATCAGCCGAGCGAGTTCACGAGGATGTTCAGCACCGGCAAAACGGGAACTCACAAGGCGGCGCCCTTGCCGGAAACCGACCCGGGCCTGGGCCCGACCGTTGTTGTAAAAAGTCCCGTCGAGAGCGACAAAGCGGGAATCGATGCCTTGTTTTCCGGAGCCCCACGGCCGTCAACACCGCCCAAAGGACTTCCCACGGAGCCGACTCACCGGGCTCCCGCCGTGCCGGCTCCTCCACCCGAGTCATCAGGCCCCGGCGAGTTTACGCAGCTATTTTCAAAAGGCGCCCCGAAGCCCGGAGGGGCTGGAACCCCTCTGCCGGGTGGTCCAGTTCGACCTGCATCACCAATTCCGGCCACGTCGGCTCCCCCTAATTCATCCGCCCCTGGTGAATTCACACAATTATTCTCAAGGGGAAGCGCAACGCCCGGAGGCGCGGGAAGCTCGCACGCCGGAACTCCGGCGCGTCCCGCATCTCCCCTCCCCGGCTCTCCCGGTCGGAAGGAGCCTGGAGACTTCACGCAAATGATGCAGGCGTATGACCAAAAGAAGCCGTCGCCCGCGGGCCAAAACTTCGAGTTGCAGGCTCCTTCGGCTCCGCCACCCCCTCCGCCGGCCAAGGCCGGGCCCGGGGAATATACGATGATGTTTCATCATCCGCCTCAGCAGACGGCGTCTCCACCCGCGGCTGCGGCTCCGCCCGCAAGTTTCGCGCCCGCAACTCCGCCTCCGCCGCAGGCTCAAGGGCCGGGGGAATACACCAGCATGTTTGAAATAAAGCGTCCGCCCACGGCTCCGCCGATGCCCGGCGCACCACCCGCCGCTCCTCAATACAGCATGCAGCCGCCCTCGGGCTTCGCCCCGCCAGCAATACCCGCTGCTCCTCAGAAGCCGGCGATGCCCGCATACACGCCACCACCCACGCCCAAGCCACCCGCTTTCCCGCCTGCCCCGCAGTTTCAGGCTCCGCAGCCTCCCGCTTTTCAAATGCCGCCCGCCGCCGCGCCGCAGCCGCCGCCAGGAATTTCCACTAATACTAAGATTCTGATTGCTTGCGCCTTAGGGGGATTATTCATTATTGCTGTGGCTTTGGTTCTCTACTTTGCATTGAAGCACTAGAAGGCGATGCAGGTCATTCCGCTTGCGGCAAGAGGATAATGAGTTCCATTTGGGGGTTGGGAATTTCGCTGGGCACATAAGCGGCGGCATTGCGCGCGCGGATTATCGCTTCCCATGCGATCCCGGTCTGGTTCAGGCTGAAATATTGATAGTTGAGTTTGATGGGAATCGACCCGGGTGGAGACGGGACGTGGGTTAGTTGCATTCCGGGAAGGGCCTGGCGAATTAAAGTTTCAATATGCGTGGCGGAGCAGAACTTCACGACCTGGGGCACGCGCTTCAGCAAATCAGTCTCATTCAAGTCGGCACTGATGGCCAGATACATTCGGGTGTTGGCGAAATACTTATCATTGGCGAGAGCCGTAGCGTAAATCGACGGTTGAGTCAACTTTAAGGGGAGTGACACGAAATTGCTGGGCACAACGGTTTCGAGCAACTGCCGCAGCATCTCATCGAGTTCGGTAAAACAACCGCCCAGATTATCGTGGTCGTAGAGAGGCAGATCGCGCGGCTGCACGGTCGGTGAAAAGGTTGTGAGCGATCCGGCGAGCGAAAGCATCGCGGCGTACAACCCTTCCGGATGACCTTTCTTCGATTCGAACAGATGGCGCAGCACAGGGAAATAGCTGTTGGCTGTGTAGAGCAACCAGAAATTGGCGATGTCGGAAGCCGTAAAATCTGCCAGGCTCTGATTTTTCTGCCGACGCGTTCCTGAAAGCACATTGGTCTTCGCGGCAAGAATCTCCACCAGGCGGCGCAGAATGGCGGTCAAGTATTCGCTGACTGAGATTTCGACGACTGGCGGGACGAATTGCGGGTCCAATTGGTAGGTTCCAGCAGTTGTCTTGAGGATCCGCCCGATTCGAAGTGACGCACTCCCCTGTTGCGTCTCTCCCTCCACCAGCAGGCGCATGTTTTTCTTGGCAACCTGCACCGGCCGCTCGGCCAATCCGGAATTTTCATCCCGCAGCAGGGCAACCTCCGCACGATACCGCGTATCGCCGTTCTTATCTCCCATGCTGACGTTCACGCCATGGTCATTGTAGGGAGGAATCCCCAAGTAGGCGTCAAGGGTGGTTTGGTCAGGCCCAAAGGCCTGTTCCAGCGTGCGTGCTTCGGGCGCTGGGTCGGAGTCGGGGATTTCAAACGGCAGACCGTCTTGGAACAATCCCGTGGCGCGCGGCACCAGCAAAATACCTTTGGAAAGAGCTTCCCGGTCGATCTGTAATTCCGAAAAGCCCCACGGGCAGAACTTCAGCGCGCCTAATTTGAACTCCAGAACACTTTCGATAAACCTGTCCTGAAGCTGCAAATGCTGGGGGGTTAGGAAGGTCCCCTTCGACCAGATGACTGGCTGAAGTTGCCTCATGACGTTCAAACTAGCAAGAGTTGGCGGCCTATGTCAAACGCCAAACAGGCTTTTCTGTGGTTTTCAGGATTCAGGCTGAGCTTATTGTGGAGGTATGGTCCTCGCCATCTCCAGCCGTGCATGTGCTGAAACGATTTCTTAATTACTTCTCTGCCGCCATGAAAGCTGTGGCGCGGGAGATTGAGCAATGGTATGATTGCGGGTAAGAGGTACCCTCCATGCGCAATCTCCGATGGGCAGTCTTCCTGATAATCACTGTGGTGGCTCTTCGGGTCGCCGGGCAAGAGCCGAGCGTCGGTCTCAGCGCGCCTTATGGTCCCGCGAACTCGCTGGCTTCGCCGGATGGAGCTTACCGGCTTTATGGCGACGAGGAATCGGCGCAGTTGTGGCTTGTGGACGTCCAGCGGCACGACCGCCGGCCGGTTTTGCACGCCACTGTTCCAACCCTCACGCTGGCATGGTCGCCGGACAGCCAGGCTTTCATCGTCAACGACCACATGGTCAGCAACATGGAGTTGGCCTACGTGTATGACGCAAAAACGCTGGTCCGCCTTGACCTGCGCAGCCGAATTCTCGCCGCTGACCCACAGGCAGCGCACTTCATCGAACCGGGACAGGGCATTCCAGAGCCGGTTCGAGCGAGGGACGAAAAAATCCCCACCGACTCTTTCGTCCACGCCCTTCGATGGATGGATGCCTCACACGTCGTGGTGCAACTCACGGGTCACACGGCAGGAATCAATGTCGGGGGCGTAATCCACGGTGGTGATTGCTTTGATCTGCGTTATCAAGTCAGCCGAAATGGTGCTGTGCAGAAAATTTCCAGACATATTTTCCCCATAAACAATAGGGTCGAACAGGATTGTGCCGAACTTAATGAACCCTAGCTCAGAGCCTGCAGTCAAGACGGTTCCGACCGTGGCTACCTGTTTCAAGACCCGCGTCACTTCCGGTCGGCTGCCGGAATTCTTGCTCCCATGACGGCTGCGGCGCCGGCTACAAATCCCATGGACATAACTCCGCAGGCGGCGCGGCTGGAGTAGCCGGCGGACAGAAGATAGCCGAAAATGGCCGGGCCGACGAAACCTCCCAGGGTGGCCATCATGTTGATAAATCCGACTGAGACGGCTTCGGCCGAGCCGCCCAGAATCACCGTGGGCAGTACCCAGAATGGCGGCGGCCAAGCGCAGACCATTCCAGCCGTAAGGCAGAGCCACACCATCACCAGCGCGAAGGGTTGACCGGGCACGACGCTCAGGCTGAGAAACAGTCCGGCAAGGATCATCAGCGCGGCGGTCAGGCGCTGGGGTTTGCCGGTGCGGTCAGAATTCTTTCCTGACCACAAAACGAAAAACACGGCCAATCCGTAAGGCAGTGCCGAGAAAAGCGCCGAGAGCGCCGGCGAAAGTCCAGCCGCATTGTGAATCGTGGCGGGCAGCCAGAAAACAAAAACGTAACTTCCCAGATTCGCCAGGAAAATAGCCAGAGCACAGAGCAGGATACTGAGAATGCTGGAGACGTTCCAAAATGTCGCGCGCCTCGCCACGGTCTTTTCGGCTTCTTCGCGGCCGAGTTCCTGCGTGATCCACTCGCGCTCGGCGGGTTCGAGCCACGACGCTTCCGCAGGACGATCAGTGAGAAAGAAAAATGTGATCACCCCCAGTACAATCGCGGGCAGGCCTTCGAGTATGAAGACCCATCGCCAGCCCGCCAGGTTCAGCCAGTGGACCTTCAGAATCGCTGCGGAAATGGGCGCACCCGCGGCAAGCGAAACCGGAATGGCCACAATAAACCCCGCCAATGCCCTGGCGCGATCTCTGCGGGCGAACCATTGGGTGAGATAAACGATGATGCCGGGGTAGAATCCTGCCTCCGCGACTCCCAGCAGAAACCGTGCAGTGTAGAATTGCAGAGGCGTTTTGACGAATCCCACCACCATCGTGCACACACCCCATGAGGTCAGGATTCGGGTGAACCAGCGGCGTGCGCCCCAGCGTTGAACGATCAGAGCGCCGGGGATTTCCAGCAGCAAATATCCGATGAAGAATATTCCCGCGCCAAATCCATAGGCCGCTTCTGAAAATTTCAGGTCCGCAGTCATGTTGAGCTTGGCAAAGGAAACATTGGCACGGTCGAGATATGCGGCTAGATAAAGCAGGCACAGAAACGGAAGGATTCGGCGCGAAATCTTGCGGCGCGCTCTCTGGGCAATTTCGTCGCTAGCAGATTCAGATGGCATTGGGTTCGGCGGCGCAAATACTTCCTCACTACGGCCGCGATTCATTCAAAGGGAAAGATCTTTCGTTACTTTGGAGGATAATCTCTTCGCGTCCCCAGCACACCAATCTGTACGGTCATTGCGCCGTCAGGTTCGGCGGTGGCTTGAATGAATTCCGCCTTGCCATTCCCTTCACGCTGGGGATTGGCGATGAACTCCGGACTGGTGTTGAGCTGCTTGCCGGGCTTGAGATTCCGGTGGACCTGCCACACGGTTTCGACTCCGGGCGCGCTGAAGAGCGTTTGCATGGATTTGGGCTCGGCGCCCTTGTCCGGCCCGTTGTTTACCACAACGACGCGCGGCTTTATGCTGTGAATCAGCACCGGACTGTTGCTCAGGTCGAGCCCGTGATGGTCGATTTGAAACAGCTCGACCGCGCCTACCGTGTTGACCGGGCACACGAGCTCCTCCTCCATTTTCCGCGTCAGGTCGCCCCCATCGAAAAACGTGAATTTGCCATAGCGAAAAAGCAGCACGATGCTGTCAGCGGTCTGGGTGGGATCCGGGGCGGGATTCTCCGTTTCTTTGCACACGGGATTGGGCACGCCACGCGTGACGTCCTCTACCTGACGGCCTGCCGCCAGCACCTGAACCTCAAGCTTTGCGACGCTCGAAGCCTGGCGGATGGGCATCATATCACCAGCCCTCAGGATGATGGAGTGGTCGTCTACCAGCGCCCGGTAGCGCGGCATCAGTTCGGGGAACGCAGGATCGTCCGGAACACTATCCGGGAACGGACCGTTGCCGTAGAACTTCTTGACCGGCATCCGGTGGCTGACCCTGATGATCCCACCGTAGTGGTCCGAGTGCCAGTGGGTGGCAATGAAGTAATCGATCTGCTTGACTCCGGCGGCTTTCGTGGCCACATCGTAGATTCGCGTGGCGTCGCGATCCAGGTCCCAGCCGGCATCGACTAGAATCGCCTCGCCGGCGGGAGTAACAACCAATGTGCAGCCCCCACCTTCCACGTCGATCCAATAAATGTGAAGGGGCGGCGCTTGAGGCATCTGGGGTGCGGGAATCCTTCCCAGGCCGAGCAGAATCGAGAGCAGCACGGTCAACATCGTCGTACCTCGGGAGTCGAGCCCATCGATCGTCGCGGGCAAGGAGAGATTGCCGCTTTTGGAAATCGCTGTCAAGCGGGCGGAGATTGAGGAATCCGGCCTGTTTGGGCAGCGTCGAATTTGTTGTTAACGGTTTCCATGAGGCTACGTCATATAGATAGTTGGATTGCGATGTTTGGTGCCGGAGGCATTAACTGCAATGAATCAACTGGACATGAGACGAAAATTCGCGGCCGGGCTCGCCGGCACTATGCTGGTTGGATTGATTTGTGCCGCGTCGACCCGCGCGCAATCGGCGTCCAGCGCGCCTGCGCCATCGTTCGAAGTAGCTTCCATCCGGGTCAACCATTCCGCGAGCGGGGGCACCCACGTCAGTTCCTCCGAGAGCAGATTGCGCGTATCGAATGCGACCGTAAAAAACCTGATTCTTTCGGCGTACGAGATCCAGCCATCGCAGCTCTCCGGCGGGCCCGGGTTGATCAATACGACGCGATTCGACATCAATGCCAAGGTAGAAGACTCGCTGGTTGAAAAATTCAAAACAATGAAGCCAGAAGAGGCAAGGGAGCAACGAATGCTTTTGCTTCAATCGCTGCTCGCCGAGCGGTTCAATCTGAAGGTCACGTACTCGACAAAGGAGCTCCCCATCTATGTGCTGGTCATCGCGAAGAGTGGCATAAAATTTCAGGAATCGAAGACTGATCAGCAAGGCTCGAGCATGAATTCGCATTCCCAGGGAGCAGGCCCGGTGCAGTTGGAATCCAAAGGAGTGACGATGGCGTCGCTAGCGCAAAATCTCTCGCGGCAGGTCGACCGTACCGTTCTAGACCGGACCGGCCTCGCGGGAAGGTACGAATTCACCCTGCAATACTCGCGGGATGAAAACCAGGGAGTGATATTCAAAGCCACGGATAGCGGCTCCGGCCCCGCAAGCCCTCCTCCGCCTGATTCCTCCGTGCCCACCATCTTCACAGCGCTTCAAGAGCAGCTTGGGCTGAAGCTCGAAGCCACCAAAGGGCCGGTGGAAATGCTAGTGATCGATCACATCGACATGCCCACGGAAGATTAGTGGACAGGCAGACTACACCTTCAATCTGCGCAGATAGGGAACGCTGGCTTGCATCAGGTCCCAATCCATTTCCACAAAATAATTCTTGATGCCGCCGGTGCGCGCCGCGGCGAACAGCTTCGGCCAATCGATCGAGCCGGTTCCGATAGCCACGTCTTTCTTCTGGTCGGCCGACCAATCCACCAGGTGCATCGAAATGAATCGCCCCGGATATTTGACGAGATAGGTCACGGCATCGTAGCCAAGGCTGATGACTGCCACCTGAAATTGCATCTTCACCAGGGCTCCGTCAAGGTGCTTCATCAAATCGTCGTAGATCATCACTCCGTCGAGCATTTTGAATTCAAAGTTGTGATTGTGGAATCCCAGTTGAAGTCCCACCTGGCGGGTCTGCTCCCCAATCTTATTCAGTTCATTCGCGGCCTTTGCCCAATCGGCAAGTGTGGCATCCGGCGGCAGGCCAAAGGTTGAGACAATCATCTGCTTCAACCCCAATCCGTGAGCGAAAGCGATTCGGTCGTCAAGGTTTTCCTTCAGCTCCCGGAACTGGAAGTGGCAGCTTTCGCACCCGAGTCCCGCTGCCCGAATCGCGTCGCGGATCTCCGCGGCTTTCATCGTGACGAGAGGGCCAAAGCCTGCCTTCTGGTAGCCTGCGGGCGAGCACATCTCAATCATGCGATATCCACCGGAGGCAATTTGCCGCAGCGTTGCGGTAAAGTCCTTTTCAATCTCCCTGCGCAGAGGATAAGTCTGGCAGCCAATGGGCAATCCCAGCGGATTGGCTTTGACCGAATGTGCCGCCGCGAAGCCCACGAAGCTTCCCCAAAGAAATTGCCTTCTTGAAGTCGTATGCATGTTCAGGCTCGGCTTAAAGTGATTGCTGTTCCCAGAAATTTGCGACGATTCATCGCCGATTTCATTTCGAGACCTCAGTTTTCTCAAAAGCGATTAACTTCCCGCAGCATTTTCATGCGCCTTCATGCCCGGGTTAAGTTCGCCGACCAAACCCCAATAGGCGAATATTCCGGCCACCAGCACGCCCGCGGCAAGTGCAAAGCCCGGAAGATATGAACTGGTGCGCTGAATCAGAAATCCGGTGGCAATAGGAGCGAGAATGCCGGCGATGTTGCCTGCAAAATTTTCAAAGCCCGTCCAGATTCCCACTTCATTTGGCGGTGCGCAGCACTGGAGGATGGCAAACATATTCCCCGTGGAGAGCCCGACGAGCGAACCTCCCACCAGAAACCCCAGCGCGCCTAGGGGAGTGTGAGCGATGGCGGCGGGAATCAACAGAAGCCCGGAAAGGAATGACACAGTCAGCGTCGCTTTGCGGGCGCGAGTTTCACTCCAACCCCAGCGAATGAGCGCGTCGCTGATCCATCCGCCGACTGGCTCGCATACACCGAAGACAAGGTAGGGCAATGCTGCGTAGAAGCCCGCGCGCACAAGAGGCAGGTGGCGGCTGCTCACGAGATAGTCCGGCAGCCATGTCACCAGCAGATACCAGTAGTAATCAAAGGAGAAAAATCCCAGGCAGATTCCCAGCAAATTGCGGTTGAAATGAATGTGCGACGCGGGAGTTGCTCCCCTTGCTGCGGCGTTGGTGCGCACGCCTTGCAGATTTCGCGGGGCGACCACCATCCAGGGTGCGAGCCACAGCACCGCAGTAAAGCCCACCATCATGAACATCCTGCGCCACCCGTAACTCACAATGAGTGAGGCAATCAGCGGAGCTCCAACCGCTAATCCCAAGCGCGTGCCGCTGTCGAATACGCCGGAAGGGAAGGCGCGCTCGCTGGAGGGGAACAAGACCGTTATGATTTTCGATCCCCCGGGAAGGTAGATCGACTCGCCCACACCCAGGATGATGCGCAATAGAATCAGGACGAGCAGACTTCCCGCGAATCCAGTAAAGCCACAGGCAAACGACCAGACGGCAAAAAGGCCAGCGTATAGCCAGCGGAGATTCAGGTTGTCCGCGCACCAACCCACTGGAATTTGCATGAGCGCATAAGACCAGAAGAACGAAGAAAGCAGCACGCCTTTGGTCTCCGGGCCGATGTGGAGATCGAGAGAAATCAGGGGCAGGGCCACGGAGATGGTGGCGCGATCCAGATAATTTATGAAGGAGGCGACGAAGAGCAGGCCTACAACTGACCAGCGCTGGAAACCCGGTATTGCCAGAACACCGTGGTCATACGAGCTTTTGACCTGCTTGGATTGGCTGGGCATGGTTATCGTTTAAAACTGCGGCAGGATATCGTAATCTACGGGAAGGTCAAGGAAAGAAAACAAATGCCGGCTCATCATCGAAGCCACGCGAGCTGTTCGATGACGTTAGACATTTCTAATCATGGAAGTTTACTGATGACTAACTAATCTTCCCTCCCGATGTCCAGCAACTTGCTACAAATCAATTGCTTACGGGGCCGTGGCGTGACCGCCTATTTTGTGTATAGTAGAGGCAAAAACCATTTGACAACTATATACTATTGAATTACCATTCCGTGGTACCTTCAGAGCCGAGAAATCCAGAGTTTTGAAGAGAGATGATCGGGGATCGTCGCCGGTCAGGCGGATTGGTCCCCACCCATGCTTGCGAATTCCAGAGTTTGAATCTGGTTGACGCACTTGCCCGGAGCTAATTGGGGAGGCCGGGCTTTCCACTTTCTGGCCCGGTCGAGAAACTGCCCAGATGGGAGTGGAATGCCGGCTAATCGTAAAGGCCATAGAGGGGGTGGTCAATGTCCAGCTTTGCGTATACACCTTATAAATCCTCAGAGCGCATTGCACGGCTGCTTCTTGTGGATGAGGACGAAGGCGACTTGAGAATTGTCCGCTTGATCCTGGAGGGTCAGGGGTACGAGGTCTTCACCTGTACTACCTATGAAGCCGGCCTGCGCTGCCTGGAGGCGATGAACTTCGATTTCGTGGTGGTCAGTCAGGGCTCGCAGGCCTTCGAGGGGCGCAAGGTTCTGGGCCGCGCACTGCAATTAAATCCCTATCGGCCCGTTCTGGTGCTCACTAGGTGTCTGGACATGCCCAGCTATCTTGAAGCCATGCAAATGGGCGCCATCGATTACCTGAAAAAGCCAGTGCCCCCTGCGGAATTGTTGCGCTACGTGCGCGGGCACATCCAAAACAATCGGCAGAAGTTTCGGGAGACGGCAGCATAGCATTGGGCAATTGACCGGTTATCCGATCTCTGCGGGCTCGAGCCGCGGCGCTAGGAATTGAATTAAGCTCAGCGCGAGGGCGTATACGGAACCGGCGATGATGAACACCGGCAAGTAGGAACCGGTGAGCTGAAGCAGCCAGCCGGTAAAGGTGGCTATAAACATTCCTCCAACTGCTCCGCCACTCCCGCCGATGCCCACCACGGAAGCTACTGCCCGGCGGGGAAACATGTCGGAGGCGATTGTAAACAGGTTGGCGGAAAAGCCCTGATGGGCGGCGCACGCCAGGCTGATAATCCCCACGGCGGACCACAATCCGTGCAAGTGGGTGGTGAAAATGACCGGAACCACACATACGGCACAGATGAGCAGCGCTGTCTTGCGTGCGCGATTCACTGTCCATCCCTGCGCCAGGAACTTTGCAGGGAGCCAGCCACCGATGATGCTGCCTGCCGTCGCGCAGTTATAGACAACCACGATGGGCAATGCGACACCCGTCAGGTTCAGATGATGTTCGCTCACGAGAAATTTCGGAAGCCAGAACAAATAAAACCACCAGATGGGGTCGGTAAGCGATTTACCCAGCAGGAACGCCCATGTCTGAGGAAAACTCAAAAGCTGCAGCCAGGGAACCTTGGCGGTCGGCTCGAGAGGGTCGCTTAAAACGTAATCGAGCTCAGCCTTGGAGATGCGCGGATGCGCCTGCGGCGGGCGGTAGAAGGTGAGCCAGCAGACCAGCCATATTGCGCTGAAGGTTCCCGTCAGCAGAAAGGCGTAACGCCAGCCGAACCGAACTGCCACCCATGGCACCACCAAAGGAGCGAGCGTGGCGCCTACGTTCGTGCCGCTGTTGAACAATCCAGTGGCGAGCGCGCGTTCTTTTTTCGGAAACCATTCCGCTACGGTTTTAATGGCGGCGGGAAAGCTGCCGGATTCTCCAAATCCCAATGCGAAGCGCGCCATGGCGAAGCCCAGCGCCGAGTGCACGAGCGCGTGGCCCATGGCGGAGAGGCTCCAAATAGAAATAGCAAGCGCGTAACCCAGCTTGGTGCCAATGCGATCAATGATGGGCCCCATGGCCAGCAAGCCCAGGGCGTAAGCCGCCTGAAATGCCGTCACAATGTAACCGTATTGAACTTCATTGAAGCCGATGGTGGATTGCAGCAGAGGGGCGAGCAGACCCAACACGACTCGGTCAACATAGTTGATGGTGGTGGCGAAGAAGAGCAGGGCGCAGATTCGCCAGCGGTATTTACCCATTCCTCACCCAACTGTGATTGGGGTCGTCGGCCCATGCGCCATAACGCCGCTCTTCACCGGCCAGCACCCAGGTGTATTGCAGTTGGTATCCGGGCGCGGCCACCACGGGGTGGTATCCCTTGGGCAGCAGGACCGTGTCGCCATCCTGAACGACGAAGACGTTGGAGAACCCGTCCGGGTCGCCCGGCGCGGTGTAGGTCCAGATAAATCCAAAGCCTTGTTTGGGTTTAACGCGGAAGTAATAAACCTCTTCCAGCACGGCTTCGTTCGGTGGATTTAGCTTGTCGTGCTTGTGAGGCGGGAAGCTTGACCAGTTGCCGGGAGGGTTGAGGGTTTCTCCGGCCAGCAGGCGTTCCGCCGGCACGTTTTCAGCCAGGGCGGAATAGACGATGCGCTGGAAATTCTCGCGGCCCACGCGATTCGTGACCACGGTAGATCCTTCGAGCAGTGCAGCGGGCGTCTGGATGCTGGCGGGCGCCGAAAAGATTCCCAATTCCGCCGCTGACTCGCCTTTGATTTCGACCTGTGAGTTGGGGGGAATGTAGCTCATCACCGGCGGTCCCGAAAATACGTCGGTGCGCTTGCCGATGTTTGTGTAGATTTCCTTCTTCCGGCCAACTGTGCTGATCGACACCGTGATAGCGCCGGAAAAGATATCGATCACGTATTCGCGTTTGCCCGTTTCAAACCTGTGGCGCTCACCCTTATCCAATCGTAAGGTTGCGAAATCAAGAAATCGCATGGTGCCCGGCGCGACAACCTGCTGGAACTTGCCATTCTTATGGGCTTTGATGTAACGGTCCATATACACCTCTTTATCGCCGTGGCGAGTGGTTACTGGCTAGTAGGTGGACGGATTCCGACCACGCGCTACTAACTACTCGCCACCGCCTCTATTTTGCTCCGGCGTAGCGGTCGTAAGCTTCGGCCACGTGGGCTTGGGCCGCGTCGCCGTGGTGAATTAGAACGCGGTAGCGCAGTATCAGCGAATTCCCGAGGCCGACCGTGACGCTACCATCGCGCTTCGGGTCGTTATAGAAGTCGTGCTC
>JASHTY010000151.1 GCA_030040315.1 Terriglobia bacterium
CCTTGCCGGGCTTTCCGCCACGGGCGGGAGCACCCCGTACACCTGGAGCGTGGCCCAGGGCGGACTTCCGCCGGGACTCACCCTGCAATCGAGCTCGGGGGTGATTTCCGGCAGCCCCACGTCACAGGGAAACTTCACGTTCACCGTCGCTGTGAAAGACTCGAGCCCAACGCCACAGGCCCTCACCCAGAGCCTGGAGATTTCAGTCGGCCCGCCTTCGCAACTCGCCATCGCTACGTCTGGGCTTCTGGATGCAACCATTGGCGTGCCCTATGTCGCCAACCTTGCGGCCACGGGAGGCACGCCTCCCTACACATGGACAAGCGGCGCTCTGCCTCCGAATCTCTCCTTGGATTCGGCAACGGGTGCGATATCCGGCACGCCGTCAACCTCGGGTACGACCAGTCTTTCCGTAACCGTGACCGACTCAGGTTCGCCACCCTTCACAGAAACCCGGCAGCTCGCATTAGCGGTGGAGAACCCCGCGGAAACTTGCAATAACTCCGGCAATAACGCCGTTCTATCCGGGCCGTATGCTTTCAGCCTCAGCGGTTTTAGCAGCGCGGGCTTTCTGGCTGTGGTCGGCTCGTTTACTGCGGACGGGGCGGGCCATATTACTGGGGGCGAGGCAGACACCAACGGCTTCCTTGGCGCCCAAAATGCGAACCTCATGACTTCTGCAAGTTCGTATTCGGTGGGTGCGGACGATTTCGGCTGCGCGACGCTGGCCACGCCTTTTGGGACGTTCGTAACTCACTTCACGCTGGGGTTGATGTCGTCCGGCCTCGCTACGGGTGGACGAGTTATTGAGTGGGACAGTCCCGCTGGCGGCGCCTTCGTCGCCGCAGGCCAACTTCTGCGCCAATCTTCCGGCGCCTTTGCCGGCGGACTTGACGGCAACTATGTCTTCCGCAGCATTGGCCGCGATTCTCCGCCCCAGGGCGGGCGCAACGTCTGCCTGGGCGTGCTTAACGCCGCCGGCAATGCTTTCGGCGACGTGGAGGAGGATTGCAATGACGACTGGAACGTCACGTACGCCGCTGAGCCCCTGAATGCCGGGACATTCACCCCAGTCGATGCGAACGGCCGGGGCACGGGGATGCTCACTGTCCTGGGAACCAGCTCTCTGTTTGCGTTTTATATGGTGTCCGGCTCGCGGTTGCTGGTGGTGAATGCCGACGCCAGCCTCTATACGAGCGGCGAATGGGATTTGCAAGCCTTACCAGGCGATGGCTCAGGCTTCAGTCAGGCTTCCCTCGAAGGCAACATGGCGTTATACCTGAGCGGGCAGGGAGCGAGCGGCACAGCAACAACCGTGTCGGTGGAAACTGCATACGCCGACGGCATCAGCTCCCTGTCCATGGCCTTTTACGAGAACCTGGCCGGCACGTTGCAAAGCCCTGGCACCTACACATGCGGGTACGATATTGAATCCAGCGGCCGCGTAACCTTAAGCGGCACCGCACAAAGCTGCGGGGGCATTCCTCCAGTCCTCTATCTGACCGGCCAAAACACCGGCTACATTCTGGATGCTTCCCCGGGCGTGGATACCGGATCGTTTGAGCCGCAATCGGGCGGGCCCTTCAGCAACTCAACGATGGTGGGAACGTTTTTTGGCGGGATCGATGAGGTCGTTCTTCCACCAGCCACAGCGGAGATCGATGCCGTTGCACCCAGCGGCCTTGCCAACATTACGGGCCAATTGGACATGAGCTCGGCCAGCGCCCAGGAAGCAGGAATGTCCTTTGGTGCGAGCACCTGGACCGTCAATCCCGACGGGACATTCGTTCTCAATAGCTCAGACGGAGCCGTGGCAGGCATCGTCATTTCCAACTCAAAGTTTGTCCTGCTCAGCCCCGCGAGCTTTGCGACGCCCTATCCAACACTGCTGGTGATGCAGAAATAGGCCCGTTGACGGCGGCCTCAGGCGCTGGCCGCCTGCCATCCGGAGCGCTGCCGCAGGCTGGTGATGTGGGCCACGTGGTGCTTCCCGTGCCAGGCATACATCGCCAGATTTCTCTCCAACGTCACGCGCCCTAGCTCGGGATGGTTGAACACGCGGGCAAAATCCTCAGGTTTAAGTGAGCGCAGAAATCTTACCCAGCGCTGGTGAAGCGTTTCGACGAGACTTAGCGAAATCTCCGCGGGAGCTGTGCGCGCATCGCTCAAATTCGCCCAGAGCTTTTCGTCGTACGGCTTGACGGTGGGCTCATTTTCGGTAAGTGCCAGCCGGAAACGAACGTAGGCATTCATGTGACTGTCGGCAAGATGATGCACAACCTGGCGCACCGTCCACCCGCCGGGACGGTAAGGCGTGTCAAGCTGCGCATCCGTCAAACCCGCCACCGCTGCGCGTAACCGCCCCGGCGCTGCTTCCATGTCCGCCAGCCACTGCTGCCGTTCCGCCTCCTTCGAAAGCAAGCCCTCACCGCGCCTGTCCCAGGAAAACTTTCCGATCGGATACTGCAGGTCCATGGTCTGCCTCCTGTTTTGACGTTAATGCGGTTTTGATGCGCGATGGCAATTCGGCGATGCGCGAAATTTTTTTCGCCCGTCAAATGGCGACAACAATTTTCAAAAATTGGTCTGCTCTTGTGGCGGGCCGGCGGATGACCCCATGCGGCTCGTGGGATGGAGAGGACGTGTAATGGCTACCGCCGAGTTCGATTCAGCGTGGGTTCAAGTTGATGGATGAGCATTTTGCCGATCCCCAAGCCGCCGGATTTGGCAATGGCGGATGAAAGGGTCTGGATGGCCAATGAATTCATGGTATCGGAACCGGCCAGCGGAGTATCGCCACCGAAGCCGGTGAACCCTTCGTTGAATTTCTCCCACATTTCGGAGATCAGGATGCCTTCGAAGTCCTGGGCCGCTTTGCGCAGCTTCTTGTGGGCGGGCGATTCAGGCTGATTGCCGGCTGCGCCTGTGGAAAGCGAGCGGATGGCCGCTGAGTGCACACCCGGATTCATCATGGCGAGGGTCATATAATCTCCAACTCCGCCTGCAGCGCGCCTTCCGCGCGCACCGCCTCCAGAATGGCCACGATATCGCGCGGCGTTGCGCCAATGGCCTGCAAGCCATTGATCAGGTCATCCACGCTCGCACCTTCGCGCAGCTCGATGCGCCGCGCCGGGCTTTCTGTGGCCTTCACGGTGGTCTGCGGAACCACCTGAGTGGTGCCCTGCGAATAAGGGTTGGGCTGTGACACTTTGAATTCCGTGGTGATCACAACGGATAGGTTGCCGTGCAGAATCGAACACGCTCCCAGCGTCACTTCCTGGCCCATCACGATGGTTCCCGTACGTTCGTTCACCACCACTTTCGCTTGCGGATGAATCTCGACTTTCAAGCTCTGCACTTTGGCGAGCATGGCGGAGACCGCGTCCGGGTCAGGCGACGCGACGCGAATCTCGATGCGGCGGCTGTCCACCGCGCGCGCCGTGCCATTGCCCAATTCATGGTCGATGATTGCGGCGGCGTCCGTTGCAGTCTGGAAATCCGGGTCGCGCAGCAACAATGAAAGATGCGTCAGGTGGCTCAAATCCATTGAGGCGTCGCGCTCAACTATTCCGCCGGCGGGAATGCGCGAGGTGTTAGGGTGGTTCACCTGAACGGAATTGCCCCTTCCGCCCGCCGAGTATCCGCCGTTTTCGAGCGGCCCCTGCGCGGTGGCCCACATTTGTCCGTCGGGCCCGTGCAGCGTGGTGAACAGCAACATTCCGCCTTCCAGGCTCTTGGCATCGCCAATGGACGCAACGGTTACGTCAATGGGTGTTCCCGGCCGGGCAAAAGGCGGCAGCGTCGCGGTGACAAAGACCGCCGCGACATTTTTCACCACCACGGCCGAAGCCGTAAACTGCACGCCCATTTTTTGAAGAAGATTCGCGAGCGTCTGAACTGAGAACAAGGTTTGTTGGCTGTCGCCCGTTCCCTTTAGGCCCACCACCATGCCGTAACCGATCAACAAATTGTCCCGCACGCCTTCCACGGAGGTTACGTCGCCCAGGCGAACCATGTGCGAGGGCGTATCGGCTCCGCGCAGCGCTGCCACAAACAGGAACCACAGCAGACCCAACGTCATTACTCTGAAGAAGCACCGCATGGTCTAGAACCCCAGCACTTTCATAATCAGACGCACCAGCGGATTGGGCGGCGCGACTCCGTCACTGATCACGCCCTTGCCTTGCAGCTTAAGCTCCAAATTGGTGACCGAGGTAGAGGGAATGGTGTTGGACGATGTTATGTCTCCCGGCCGCACCACTCCGTGAATCATCAAGATTTGATGTTGGTTGTCCCAAAAAACCTGGCGCGTGGCCTCAATTACCAGGTATCCATTGGGCAAAACATCCACCACACGGCCCGAAAGGCTGGTGGTCAGCGCGGAATCGGAGGAGGTCTGCGCCTGCCCGTTCAAATTCTGCGAAGAATTCGGCGCGAAGAGATTCTGGAGAGCGTTGTTGGCGCCGGGCGTACCGAACAATCCCGCGATCGATGAGGTGGCCGAATAAGTCCGCTGTGATTTCACCGCGCCGTCTCCCGACGCCGTCGTTGACTCCACTACTTGAATGGTGATGATGTCGTTGACATTGCGCGCTTTGTAGTCACGGGTCAGGTCGGAGTACGGGCTTTCGGGCGTCCACAGGCTGCCGGTGGTGGGCGCGGGCGGTTTCATCGATTTCACTCGCTCAATGTAATCCGTCAGATCGTCTTTCGCAGGTTTGGCCTTTTTCCTGAAGAGCATTCCGTTTGCCGGAATCGTGGTCAGGCAAATCGTCGCCAGCAGCGCCAACCAACCCGCCCGGCAAAGCGGCCGCGAGTGCGATTTCCGAATTTCGAGTTTCAAATATCGCCCCGATGAGCTCATCGACCTCTCCCCTTCAAAAACTTGCCTGCAACAATCCATCGCCCACAACTTCCGCGCTCATCACGCGAGCCGTGGTCAGGTCGCGCACAAGAATGTGCTGGCCCTGTACCCCCGATTGCAGCGGCTCAACGGAAGTGGTGATATGAATATTCTGCCCGAGCAATACCAGCGTGGCGGGCGTTCCGGGCCGGGCGAGCAAGGGCGGTTTGAGAGCAGGCGACGGTGCTCCCCTGCCCGTCGCGGCACGAACCTTCGAAGGCGATTCTTCGGAGGTCCCCGTTACCACGGACGCAAGCCCCAGGCTCTGCGGGTCTATTCGCGCGGTGACTTTGAACGGAAGATAGTTCGGCGCGTGCAAGGCCCATAGTTCAAACACCGTTTCGCGCCTGAGCGGATCGTAGCCGATGGATTTGACGGTCAGGCCCATGTCCTCCACAGTCGAAGGCAGGGAGGATTGAATCCTTAGATCCTCCGGGCGAAGTGCTCGCACGCCGGAAAATCCCTTTTGGGCTAAATCTGTCTGTATCACGCGGAAAATTTCGCGGCGGGAAAGCGGTTGGGGCGCGCGGCGCGGTATCATTTGGGTCTCCTCCGAGGTCGTATGCAATTCTTTGGAAAGCGGCGCATCGGCGGAATGCGCAATGCTCGACAAAACCAACAGTATTCCGAGAAGCGCGAGCGGGCGAACTTTAGAAATCGCGAACATGGGCAGCGCCTTTTCTAGTGGACCATGTTGTTAACGTCCTGCAACATCTGGTCAGCGGCTGAAACTACCTTGGAATTGGACTCATAGGCGCGCTGGGTGACAATCATCTGGATGAATTCATCCACCACGTTGACGTTCGAATCTTCCAGGAAGCCTTGCTGCAACGTGCCCAGTCCCTCTGTGCCTCCGGGCGTGCCCACGATGGGATCGCCGGAGGCGGTGGTCTGGGTAAACAGGCTGTTGCCATTGCTCAGAAGGCCGGCGGGATTGGGGAAAGTTGCCAACTGGATCACGCCCACCTGCTGCGCGGCCGTTTGCCCGGGCAGCGTAACCGTGACCGTGCCGTCCGTGCCCACGCTGATGGCCGTCGCCGCCGTGGGAATGTTGATGGCCGGCTCTAAAATATTTCCATTGGCCGTCACCACGTTGCCCGATTGATTGACCTGGAAACTTCCGGCGCGCGTGTAGGCGATTTGACCGTTGGTGAGCTGAACTTGAAAGAATCCCGCGCCCTGGATCGCCAGATCGAGCGAATTCCCGGTGTTTTCGTATTCGCCTTGCAGTTGCAAAACCTCAGACGAAGCGGCGCGCGTGCCCAGGCCGACCTGCAATCCCGCGGAGACCGTGGTCTGCTGGGTGGCCGCTGAGCCCGGAACCACCAGTTCCTGGTAAATCAGATCCTGAAATTGCAGCCGTGTCTCGCGGAAGCCCACAGTGCTGGCGTTAGCCAGGTTGTTGGCGATAGTATCGAGATTAAGTTGTTGGGCAAGCATGCCGCTCGCTGCGGTGTAGAGTGCGCGTAACATATTTTTCTCCTTGCAAAGTCAGTGGTTAGTGGCCAGCGAGAACACCAACAAATTCGGCGATCGGTTCTTCGATAACTGTTTTTTGCCAGCCATTAGTACTTACTTGCAAAAATAATCGTTCTTATTCGTGCGGCTGTGTAAGGGCGGGGCTTCAGCCCCGCCGCCGGGAACCAGCCGGATCTTGGGGGGCTTTAGCCCCTGATGCGGCATTACTTCAGGGCCTAAAGGCCCACTCTGTCGGGACATTCGCAACGGCGGGGCTGAAGCCCCGCCCTTCCGGAAGTTCGCAAATCATGCTCATTAATGCAACCAAGCACTAACCACCAACCCGGTGCCACTCCATTTCAACTCACTCGCGAAAGATCCTGCGCGGGCGCGGCGTTAAAGACCGTGTGAAAAATCGATAGCGCCTGCGTCAGGAGCTGGGCGTGCCGTTGAAGGGTCATCAATCCCACGGCTCCCGAAATGGGGTTCATGTTGGAGCCCTCCAACATGCCCTGCGAAAGGCGCGGGTCATCGACGGGCTGCTCCGTCCCCTGCGGCGCGGAGTAATACGAATTCCCTTCTGAGGTCAGAGTAGTTCCTGGCGTGAATGTGGCAAGCCTCAAACTGGCCACCACCGCACCCTGCTGCGAAATCGTTCCATCGGAGCTGATGGTAATGTCGCCGCCGGGAAGCTCCAGCGGCCCTTCGTCGCCCATGACCGGATCGCCGGTCGCCGTCAGCAGGCGCCCGTCCGCGTCGGTGTGGAAATTCCCGTTGCGAGTGTAGCGCGTTCCCGCCGGCGTTTTGATGACGAAGAAGCCTTCGCCTTCCAGGGCAAGGTCGAGATCATTGCCGGTCTTCTGCATCTCGCCGGTGCGCATGTCGAGCGCCGTGCCGCCCAACACGCCGTAATCATTTACCGCTTGATTGAGCGGGGTCAGGTGGTGGTTCGCCATGCTGGCTTCAAGCGACCTGTAAAACTCCAACTGCGATTTGTATCCAGGAGTGCTCACGTTTGATAGGTTGGCGGCAGTCAGGTCCAACGCATCGGTCTGAGCAATCAGGCCCGTGCACGCGGCGTAAAATCCACTGTCCATTTAAGTTCTCCCCACGGACACTTAAGCAGGGCGAGGGCCATGTGTGATTATGCGGTTTTCGCCGCGCAACGAATTGACCCGATGGAGGTTGGCGGATAATTGGAGGGGCCTAATCTGTAGCGGCACAAGAAGAATGTGCCGCGTCAATCGGCGATCGTGGGCAAGATGTTCCTATTCGGGGAGCTCTGACCAACTTTCGCGCGTGCCATTCGTTCCGGCTCAATCATCTAACGGAAGTGGCTGAATCGAAGGCCGATTTAAATGTGATCGAGGAGCAATTATAAATCGTGGCGATGGGCGGAACGGCGGAAGGACCAGGCGATGAACAGCAAAGGGATTTGGGTGAAGAATGAAAACAGCACGGCAGCCGCTGATGGCAGGAACAAAGCGGACGTTGAGTTGATCACTCCCAGGCATGCGGATGAGGCAGTGATTCGCGAAGTCTCGTCCTGGAAGGGCGTGAGCGTGCACGATCACCGCTTCGGAGGCGTGGAGTTTCGAGTGGGGCGGCGCGAGCTTGGCCACCTGCACGGCACGTTTGCCGACCTGCCCTTCCGCCGCCAGGTTCGCGACGAATTGGTGGCGGCGGGGCGCGCCAGACCTCATCATGTCCTGCCCGACTCGGGATGGGTGACGGTGCCGATGCGGTCCAAGGCGGAAGTAGAAAACGTCATTGCGCTGTTTCGGAAGAACTACGAGCGGTGACTTGCCTAAAGTCGGTCAGGAAAGCATTCCCACAGAGCCCACAGAGAAACACAGAGGTGGTTTCCTTTGTGACCCTCTGTGATCTCTGTGGTGAAGGCTTTTTTTGATTTACTGTCTACCTCTGCAGAGTTGCATCCCTCAGTTTCCATGCAGATCAAGCGTGATCCACAGGAGCGACCCCTCGAA
>JASHTY010000152.1 GCA_030040315.1 Terriglobia bacterium
CCCACCAAATCCCGGCGTGTAGGTAGTTTCCCCATTCGTAGTGGGCCTTGGAAGCAGTCCCTTATCAGAATCTGGCCTAGTTCCGGAACGCAGCTTTGGCCCCCTAGTACCAGCTACACCGGGCCTAATGGTACGCTTCCGGTTTCCAAGCTTGTTGACAGATTTAAGTTGTGAATGAGATTGCGACATGACGGCGCTCCGTGTATCCTTGGATTAGGAAAACACGTAGCGTAGTCGTGGGATTTGAGAGCTGATTCCCGTCAGCCTCAAAAATTCTTACAGGGCACATCCACGATAGCATAGGAGTGTGCCTGATGCAAATCAACAAACGTAACCACCTTCCAATTTCCGAATTATTTCGTCGTAATATGCAATCACGTTCGCAAATTTCCCACCTATTAGGTTTTGAATTGCATTCTTCCGTGCCTCAAGGTTTTCGGAAAAAGTCGGGTCGAGCGCCCTCACCGTTTCTCGCAAAGCGGAAACCTCAGCTTGGGTCACAGCGAGTAATTCATAAATAGATTTGCTTTCCCTGGCGAATGAAACAAGGGTGTCTCTCAAGGCTGATTCGTTAACCATATGTCCTCCACAAGATTCGTTAGTTGCTGATGGGGAGTATAATATTCAGATGAAACGCCAAAGCAAGAGCCTTGATGTCGCCAAGGTCATTGAGGAATTTACCAAGGCTGAAGCATCCAAAACTCACCGGCAGGACGCCTTCAAGATTCATGGTGACTTCGAGGATGCGGTCCGCAAGATAGCCAAGGCCAAGCCAAAGAAGCCAAGCCCTCGCCCCTAAGTTCTACCTGCCACAACCACATCCTACCACGAATGGTTTATGAAAGACATAATCGCGTCTTTTGATAATGGCACTGGCACCCGGCACCCAGACTGAGCGGAGGGATCTCATAGACCGGCACCTCATGCACTGCCAATCAAATAAGTGGTCTCGCCCAATCGGAAATCATCGCAATGTAATTTCCGCACCCATTGCAATTGGCCTGCAAAATCTGGTATTCATCCGCCCAGAGGGAGAGATGCCATGACAAAATTTGGAATTGTACCTGGAGCGGATGACCTGACAAAGCGGCACCACTATGACCAGCGCAGTCACCAAGACAGGAGAACGAAATTCGTCCCGCGGCGCCCTAATGCACTGCTTTTCTTGGCGACATCCGTGTTGATGCTCGTTTCGGCGTCGCTCGCGAGCGCCCAGATCAATGACGTCTTTCGGATCAGTGGTGGTGTCTCCTCGAGTCACGTGGAGTATCACCGCATCGATCTTCCACCTGGCAAGGAGTTCGTGCTCGCCGACCTTGCAGGCCCGGGGAAAATTACTTATTTCTATTTCACCGATAACAGCTATAAGCATGGAACCGATGGCTCTGGAGCAATGTATGGGGGCCTGGTGCTGAAAGTGTATTGGGATGACGCGTCGGAGCCCAGCATCCGCGTTCCGCTCTGGGCCTTTTTCGGAGTCTTTGACCACAAGACGATCGAATATCAGTCTCTGCCCATGCAAATCAATCATTACAATTTCATGTGCTACCTGCCCATGCCTTTTTCGCGCCGGGCGCGCTGGGTACTGGCCAATGACGGAGACGAAGAGTATATCCGCCCGGTTGCCTACGGCATTGATTACGAAACTGATCCTGCTTTCGCCACCGAGAAGAGCCGACTTCATGCGGCATGGAACCGCACGAACCCTACCGACGGCATGCACAATTTTCTGGAGGTAACCGGCAACGGCCAATATATCGGCAACTTCCTTCAGGTGGACACCAAATTTCAAGGCTGGTGGGGGGAGGGTGACACAATCTTTCACATCGACGGCAATTCAATCACACATACACCCGGAACCGAAGACGAGTACGGAGCCTGCTGGGGATTCGAGCATACCTACGACTATGCTTACAGCGGGTACATCGAAATGGATGACGGCCAGAACCGCATGTACCGGTGGTATCTGGCCAATCCTGTGCGCTTTCAGAAGTCACTGAAGGTGGAAATTCAAAACCAGCGCAATGACGAAGGCAAACAGGTGTCCAGCCACGACGACTACACCAGCGTGGCATTCTGGTATCAGGAAGGCGCTCATCCAGCCCCACCTCTGCCCGCCTATGCCGATCGGAACGCTCTCAACCGAAGCGGGGACTATCCCCGCACGCCGTCGAAGTAGGGTGCAGCCGCACGCCACTACGAACACGGCGGACAAGTCGAGCCACGCACGCGCAGCTCCGCTTCCAGCGTTATTACCTGGCCTTGTTCATCCTCGGGAACAGGAGACTCCACGCGCTGCACCAGCACTTCCATCGCCTTTCTGCCCATTTCTAAACTCTGCTGCGCAACCGTGGTCAATGGAGGATTGAAACTGGCTGACCAATCGAAATCATCAAAACCCAATACGCTGATTTGACCTGGGCACGCAACCTGTCGTTCCGTAATGGCCCTCATCAGTCCGAGAGTCATCAGGTTATTGCAGGAAAAGACAGCCGTGGGTGGATCTGCCAGTTGCAATAGCTCAAGCCCGCACTTGTAACCACCCGCCAGTGTGAAGTCACCCTGCTGGAAATATGGCGCGGGGATGGGAAGTCCGGCCTCCTGCATCGCTTTGCGGTAGCCCTCGATGCGCGCGGCCCGGGGCCCCGTGGCGGGAAGCGGACCGCCGGCCAGCATGGAATAATCGACACCGGCTGAAATAATGGCAATTCGGCGATGACCAAGCCCGATGAGATAACGCACGGCACGATAGCAGGCCATCAGGTTATCCGTAAGGACCGCGTCCCCGCGGAACCCGAAGGGTGTGCGATCGAAGAAGACGATGGGAAATCTTCGGCGAGTCAGCCGGTCCTCTGCCGCGTGATAATTCGAACTGGAAATCAATACGCCGTCGACGCGGTGCGAGAACAAGATGCTCAACTGCCGCCGCTCAATTTCCGCATCGTTGTTGGCATCACACAGGATGACCGAGTATCCCCTCCGGCCGCCTTCAATTTCCACGCCGCGAATCACGCTGGTGAAGAAAGGATTGGCCACGTCAGGAACGACCATTCCGATGATGTGAGTGTGCCGCAGCTTGAGACTTCGCGCGATCTGATTGGGATGATAGTCCAGTGACTCCATTGCCTCCAACACGCGCGTTCGCAAGCGGGGACGGACGGCACCCTTGTCATTGACAACTGCGGAGACTGTTCCTACAGAAACGTCCGCCAGGCGGGCGACATCGATCATCGTAGGGCGTCTTGCGGGAGTGGTTTTGGACACCATTTCTTCGGGAAAGACGAACTTACACCGGCACAAAGATCATCCCCATCATAAAATGGCGGAGCCGAAAGTCAATATTAATTATCGATTACTAAAAATACTGTCGTTTCAAGTTATGGTGTGCATGAATTCTTAAAAATCGCGATCCCTGATAAATCGTTCTTTGGCCATACCTGTAACATATTCAAAACATAGCATATTAGTTGGACGAGTGCATGCAATGAGCTTGATTCTAAAATCCTCCTGACCTGCTTTCCATATTTGAAACGGCAACAAATTCCTAAAAATTTGCTTGACAACCCTGCGAACGCATGATAATTCCTAGCGCATCGCCCAATCGCGGGCAGGTAGATTTAGTTCAAGCGCAGTAATGGTTTGCAGTTCCGAGCCGCAGCACTTTCTGTTTGCGAATGCCGGTGTTCGAGCTCGGGCACGGCATTTTCCTGAGTCGCACAGCAGGCGCCTGGCAACTTAGTCTTCGCTGCACTGATGTACTGACATTCGACGCACCGTTGGGAATTGGTCTCTGAACATCTCATCCGGGAGGTGATACCATGGGAATGACCCACCAGATCAGGAGAGTTTCTTGGGCGCTCGCAGCGATGGTTCTGCTGTTGTGTACAACAGCTCACGCCCAAATTATCACCAGCACGATTCTCGGCCATGTCATCGACAGTTCCGGTGCAGTGGTTCCGGGAGCCCAGGTCGCCGTCACTAACCAGGGGACTTCCCTGACCAACAAAACCACCACCGATTCAGGAGGGGATTACTCGGTGCCCAGCCTTGCGCCCGGTGTGTACACGGTGACGGTAACCATGAAAGGTTTCGAGATTTCTCAAGTTACCGGCGTCATACTGCGGACTACGGAGACCCAACGTGTGGATGCGACGCTGAAGGTCGGCACGTCTAGTCAAATGGTTACCGTGACCGGCGAGAAGGTCTCCATGGTGCACACGGATTCGGTGAGTGTGGGGACGTTGTTCACCAACCAGCAGCTCGGCGAATTGCCTCTCTTTAACGACACCATCGATGCCTTGGATAAGCTGGTTCCGGGTTACATGTTCGCGCAGATTTTGTCGAATTCCCGGGTCAATGGTGGCCTCTATGTGGGCTCCATCAACTACGCTCTCAACGGTGGGGAAAGCAATGACCAGGCGAATGGTGGAATGGCATACGGCCACAATCTTTATGCCACCGCCTACCCCACACCCGAGTCGTTCCAGGAATACCGGGTGGACACGATGAATAACAACGCCGAGTTTGCGCGCACCACGACCATCACCATGGTAACGAGGTCCGGGACCAACCAAATCCATGGCGATATGGAAGAACTCAATGCCAACGCGGCCCTCAATGCCAACGCCTTCACCAACAACGCCAACGGTGGAACGGGGGCATTCAAGCGCCCCGGATACGTGCGCAACCAATTCGGGATCAATATCGGGGGCCCCGTCAAACGCGATCGAATCTGGCTGTTCGGCAACTATTCCATGTACGACGACCGCTATTACACGCCGGAGAGCCTGTCGATGCCCTCGCTGTCAATGGCGCAGGGAAATTTCGGTGTACTGTGCACAAGCCTGGGCGCCACCTTTAATGCCAGCGGGGTTTGCAGCAGCAACAGCGGACAACTCTACAATCCCTTGACGGGCGCGGCATTTGCCGGGAACGTCATTCCCGCGAGCATGTTCGCCTCGCAATCCAGCACCCTGCTGAATTATCTCCCTCCCCCCAATATCAAGGTTACGAATGCGGGCGGGTTGGACATCACGGGATTACCTAACGGGGCGACGGACTTTATCACTCAGAACCGGAATGCTCACGACCAGCCGGTCACCAACGACCGATTCGATGTGAAACTCACCGAGAAAGATTTGCTGTACGGTACGTACACGCGGGCCGGCTCCACGGCCTACCAGGAAGCGGATGCCGATCCGCAAACCTATGGCCAGGACATCTACCCGATTACCAACATCGGTTACTCGCTGGCGGAAAACCACACCTTTAGTCCCACCGCCGTCAATGAATTTCGGTACAACTGGTTCTACAAAGCGGTGGTGGAATATGGCATCAACCTGGGATTCAATCCCCAAACGCTTTTCCCGGGGCTTGAGAACAGTTACAATCGCGGCCTGCCCGCAATGAGCATGACCGGCTACACGGGTATGTTCACCGATATCGGTAATCTACCTGTAAACAAGCAAACCGTAATCGAATTCACAGACAATTTTACTAAGGTGCATGGACATCACACCATGAAGTTCGGCGCCGACGAATTTGGTGCGAAGAATTACAAAAGAGCCGTTCCCGGCAGCCTGGGGAGCTTCACGTTCAATGGCCAATGGACCGCAGGGAAAGGGTGGTCCAATGCCGGGGTTACACCCTCTGGAGGAAACACCTTTGCGGACTTCCTTCTTGGTGATGCGTCCGCCGATTCGTTGGTCCCGCCGAGCACCTATGAGACTCTCTTCGCCGGGCGGAATTGGTCGGGGTACGCGCAAGACACCTGGCAAGCGACCCGCCAGTTGACCGTTTATTATGGGGTCCGGTATGAGCTGGACAACCCGTGGCGGCCCCCCATTATTGACGGAGTGGGGATTGGGACCTACTACGACATCGCGACCAACCAAATTGCTCTGCTGGAGAATTCCACTACACCGTACTTCCCCCCGGTCGACGCCAGCCTGGCCCAGTTCAACGCCTACAACGTTCCAACCGCATGTCCTCCGAATCCATCATGCTTCACCACCACCAAAGCGCTGGGGTTGCCAATCAATTGGGCCCATGACACCACAAACAACTTTGACCCGCGATTCGGCTTCGCATATCGGCCCTTTAAAAACAGCAACAATACGGTAATCCGCGCCGGGTATGGTGTCTACCACGACCAGTACAACGCCGCGCCGGATACTCCCGATGGAAACACCCCTTGGATCGGCAATGCGTCCACCGGCTTCACGTACACTAGCGCTTTGCCGGCAAGCCCACCCGCCACGGGATATCAGCCCGACCTCCCATTCTCCAACCCCTTCCCGACAACGCTGGGGGCGAGCGCGGCACCTGCAGCCCATCCCACGCTCACCTTTGTGGCGCCAAACTACAAGAATGCCGTCATCCAGCAGTGGAACCTGACCCTGGAACATGAATTCCGTGGGCATTGGTTGGGGCAAATCACCTACTTTGGCGACCAGGCGCATCACATCACTTGGTTCAATGGGGATATTGACATCCCCCAAACCATGCAAGCCGGTGCGATCCAAGCCCAGCTACCCATACAGCCTTGGGCAGCCGTCGACAGTTACCGATCCGGCGGCAAATCGAATTTCGAAGAACTGGTCGTGCAGATGACCAAACGTCTGGGGGACCTGACCGTGCAGTCGTATTACACCTACGCGCATAGCTTGGACGACGCCTCTGGAGACAGCACGACCACCGAACCGGCCGACCCGTACGATGAGAGGGCCGACTACGGCAACACAGTGGATGTCCGCCGGCAGATGTTCAACATCGCTTACATTTACAGACTGCCGTTTGGCCGTGACAAACGCTTCCTGCCAGGTTCCAAGGGCATTCTCAACGCCCTGGTGGGAGGTTGGGAGTGGTCAGGCGATACAACGTACGGCAGCGGAGTTCCCTTTACGATGCTGTTCGCGGTTCCAGCCAGCCAGGTCGGTTGGATTGGTCAGAACACCACCCCCTCCATGTCCAATCGCGCGAATTTGATAACCGGTGTTCCCATCTATAACCGTGATAAAAGCTCCCACGCGGTCTTCCCCACCGGCGTCCCCTGGATCAACCAGGCTGCCTTTACCGCGCCCGCCCCCTTCAGTTGGGGCGATTCCTCGCGCGGCGCCTACTTCGGGCCGGGGTGGGAGAACTATGATATGGCTTTGCTCAAGAACTTCAAACTTCCGTGGCGAGAAGGCCTGGCGCTGCAATTCCGCATTGAAGGCACCAATGTCTGGAACCACTACAACCTTGGCAGCCCTGGCACCTCCCTCTTCGGGTTTGGCTCAATCATTGAACTTGCCACTCCCCAATACGGTGGGCCGGCGGCAACTCCAACACAGGGGCTTATTACGGGCTGTGCTCCGAACTGCCCAACTAATGCCTCGCCTTATGCCCAAGGGGATCGATATTTCCAGATCGGCGCGAAGTTGTTCTTCTAGGCTCTCATTTTCTTCCCGATGATCGATCGGGAAGGTCGTTCCAACAATCGGGCAAGCCTCCTTTCACCAGGAGGCTTGCCCACAACCAACAAGGGACCGTTTGCAACGCTCGCTGCCTTCTCCAGGAAATTGTATGCAGCTCATTCCACCCTTGACCTTGTAGCTCTAACCAACTATCTTGCCAAACCTGTTTAGGGGTGCACCTGAAAATGAAGATGAACCGCAGAGATTTCTTCCCAACCGCCTATCTGGCGGCCGTGGCGGGCAGAAAAGTCGCCACGGGTAACGCGACAGCAGTGGCGACGGGCCGGTTTCAGTTCGACCCCCAGACACGGCGCTACTCCATTCCCGGTGAAGTGGGGCTGAAGAACGTCCGCATGGGAATCGAGCTCGACGGTGTAGCGCACTGGGCGGACGAAGCCTCTCACGCGGACTGGAGCGGCCAAGAGACGGGCGAAGCGATATTCACAATCTCATCACCGGCAGTCGAGTGGCGCGTTCAATTCCGTTGGGAACCCGACGGCCAGGCGCTGATCGTCAGCTCCACGATTGAGAATCGCAGCAAGCAGCCACTCAAACTCGGCAAGTGCCGCCTTGCCGATGCCACCGACAAGACA
Organism: Terriglobia bacterium; assembly: GCA_030040315.1. Lineage (GTDB taxonomy): Bacteria > Acidobacteriota > Terriglobia > UBA7540 > UBA7540 > Bog-366. The sequence continues at coordinate 8,051 of JASHTY010000152.1, forward strand.
AGCGAGGTGCTTTTCGGCGAGCATCCTGAACAAGCCGCAGCCATGACCTGCAACGGAACGGGCAATCCACCGTGGCGCACGCACCCTCTTGCGCCGAATTCTGACCAACGCCGCTCGGAGCGCGCTGACACGTTTTCAACGGAAGGCGTAAATTCCAACAAAGGAAAACTGGCGGTGGTCCCCGGCCAGGAAACCAATGCCCAAGGCCCGTTTATTAGCAAAACCCTTGGGCAGTGGTTCACACCGGGCGGAGGACCCGCGCTGCAATTCGGGTTTCTCACCTTCGACCGCGCCGAGACGGTCATCGAATCCGGCTGGGACGACGCACGCCACTCCCCCACGGTGAGCGTTTGGACGGATTTCCAGGGCACTGAGCTCGCTCCGGGTGTGACGATGAAATCCGAAGCGATGCGCATCGGCCTTCAGGCCGATCCGCACGCTGCGCTGGAGGCCTGGGGCGATGCGGCTTACCAGCAGTATCACCCGCCGCTTTGGCCGCGCATCCCTGGCGGCTGGCTCGGCTGGTCGTGGGTTGATCCCATCTACAGCGAGGCTACTTACCAGGAAACTGTCCACCGCAACATCCGCGCCGTGCGCAATCGCTTGAAGCTCGATGAGAACTATCTGCAATACGTCTGGGTTAGCATCGGCAATCTGAAGGACGAGCTGCCGGGCAACTGGCTGAACTGGAATTACGAGCGCTTTCCGGACGGCCCTCAAGCGTTGGTGGCCGACCTCGCCACGCAGAAATTCCTGCTGGGTCTCTGGACCGGCACATTCTGGATGAGCGCACATTGCACCGACGAGGTCGAAGACCTGAAAGACGCCTGGCTGAAATACCAGGGCAAACCGATCATCATCAACCATCGCGACCTCGGACCAATGTACGTGCCCGATCCAACACATCCCAAAACCCAGGCCTTCATTCACAAGGTGTATACGACCTACCGCCAGTGGGGCGTGCGCTACTACATGATCGACTTTCTCGATGCGGTCTCAGGATCGACTCCGGGCAATCACCTCAACGACGGCTACTTCGACAAAACCAAAATCAACGGGCCGGAAGCGTGGCGAGAGGGACTGCGCGCCATCCGCGCGGGATGCGGTGAAGACACCTACCTTCTCTGCTGCGTCTGCACATTCCAGAACGTGGGGTTTTCGAACGGCCAGCGCGTGGGCTCCGATTACGGCGAGGGACGCGCTCTTTACGGGCCCAACAAGGGTTTCTATCCCGGCACGTTTGTGATCAACAAGCCCGATTTCTGGACGTCGCACCGCACCGGCCTCTGCTCGCTGATCTTTTACTTCACCCATCGCAAACTTCACCTCGCCGACAGCGGCAACGTGATGACCATCGACAAGCCGGTTCCGCTCGGCGACGCACAAATCAGCGTGACCATCTTCGGCATCAATGGCGGGCCGGTGATGCTCGGCGATGACGTTGACCGCATGGACGAAGACCGCATGCTCATGGTCCGCATGATTTTCCCGCGCCTGCCTGAGTGCGCGCGCCCGCTCGACCTGTTCGATTATGCCGAGCTGGACTATCCGCAGGTCTTCCATATGAAGGTCGAGCGAGAGTGGGAGCACTGGGACCTGCTCGCCGTCTTCAACCTGAGCGACCATACGATGACGCGCACATTTCCGCTCGAACGCCTGAAGCTCGACCCCAAGGGCCAGTACTCGGTTTTCGATTTCTGGAATCTGCGCTATCAGGGCGTCGAATCAAGTGGCTCAATTTCCGTCGAAGTTCCGCCCGACAGCGTCAAGCTGCTGCGCATCGCCCCTTATCGCGATCATCCCTGGCTGCTCTCGACCGATATGCACGTGCGGCAGGGCCAGGCGGAGATTCTCGACTGCAATTGGGACCAGGACGCCATGACGCTGACCATTCGCGCTCAACGGCCCTCTGGGCTTGAAGGGTCAATCTACGCCCACGCGCCCAAGGGCTGGGCACTGGCGGAACCGAAAGGCCTGTGGCTCGCGCGCGACGGCCGCGACAATTCCCTTGTCATCCGCAAACCTATCAAATTCGAAGGCGAGCCGGTGGAAGTGAAGATGCACTTCAAGATGTTCTGAGGAATTTCCTATGCCTTTATCCCGCAGGAGTTTCTTGCAGTTTTCGGCATCGTCATCACTTGCCGCATCCTCAGGACTGCCGGGCTTTGCGACAGCCAATGCACTTACATCATTGCCGACCGGGCAGAAGCTGGCCAATGTCAACAATCCGCAGGAAGCTGTACGTGAGTTTTTGAACAGAATGACTTGTCGCCAGGAAGAGGTGGAAGACTTCCTGGACGCGACGAAACCCAACTGGGCCAAGTTTGATCCGGAGCTTGGTTATACCCTTCGCGACAACATCCTGAAGGATGGCATGGACGGAAGCCGCACGATTTTTAGATTTGAGAAAAGCGGCGAGCGGAAGATGGTCAACTATGCGGATCGGCCCTGCAGAATCAACACCTATGGCAATAGCTTCACCATGTGCCAGCAGGCGAACGACGGGGAAACCTGGCAGGAATGCTTGGCGGCGCATTTCGGGGAACCCATCAGAAACTTTGGAATCGGCGGCTACGGCGTTTATCAGGCCTATCGCCGGATGCTCCGTGAGGAAGAGGGGCCGCAAGCCGCGCCGTACGTCATCTTGAACATCCTTGGCATCGATGATCACCTGCGCAGCGTCGATACGTGGCGGTGGCTGCGCTATGCGGATCGTTTTCGGAAATCGCCGGGCCACCTTTTCGAGTTTCTCGGTCCATGGGAGTACGTGCGACTGAATCTGGATACGGGCCGCCTGATTGAGAAAGAGAACGAATTCAAAACGCCTGAATCACTGCGCCAGCTCGCCGACCCGGAGTTCGTGTACGAGCACTTCAAGGACGATTTGGTAGTGAAGCTCTTGGTGGCGGAGAGCAACGGGTCGGCGGCAGACCGTGAGGGACTGGAGGCCCTGGCCAAAGCGATGAATGTCAAAGGCGACCTCAGCTCGCCGGAAGCCACTGCGGCTACCGCACACGCGGTCCACCTGCAGTACGGATTGCGCGCGACCACACTGATCTTGGAACAGGTCCAGGCCTCTGCGCGCGCGAAGAACAAGAAATTGATGATTTTGCTCAGCTACGGGGCGGGCGAAATGATGCAGGCCTGCCAGGGGCTGCCGCGACCGGACCAGGCGCTTATCGATTTTCTCAACGAAAAGGAGATTCTGTTCGCGGATTCGCTCACCAAACACGTTCAGGACTTCAAGGCCTTCAACGTCACGCCCCCGCAGTACGCGGACCGCTACTACATCGGCCACTACAAGCCCCAGGGCTACCACTTCTTTGCCTTCGCCATCAAAGACGCGCTGGTGGATTGGCTCGAACCTCGACCGATCACTTACCGGGAAGGGAGCGAGACGATCCCCCCAGTCGTCTAATGTGAGCTTCCTCTCCATGACTGCCACGAAGCAAAGCTCATTCCACTTTGACGAGGCCACACGCCGCTATTCCATCGACGGCGCTGTTGGATTAAAGGCTGCGCGCCTCGGCCTCGATATCAACGGTCGAACGTATTGGGCCGACCAGGCCGCGCACCTCGACTGGAACGGGAGCGAAGCCAATCTGAGATTTAATGAACCAGCGCTCGCCTGGCGAATCCACTTCGACTGGCAGCCCGCCAAGCCCGCACTCACTATCAGCTCGACGATTGAGAATCGCGGGTCGAGTAAGTTGAAGCTCGGCCGCTGCCGTTTGGCTGACACCGCGGACTCCGGCAGCGAAGTTTGCTTCGGAGGAAATCCCGCGGAGGCCGCTGCTCTCTACACCACCGGCGCCGGCAATCCGCCCTGGGCGTCAAAATCTCTCGCAGAATCCTCCACCCCAATAATCAGCAAGCCGCTTACGCAGTGGTTCACACCCGGCAGCGGGCTGGCACTGCAATTTGGGTTCGTAACCTTCGATCGGGCTGACACTGTCGTCCAATCGAGCTGGGACAAATCACGCCAACTGCCCGTGGTGAGCGCCTGGAACGACTTCCAGGGCTTTGAGCTCACGCCGGGCGCGACAGTTGATTCCGAAACACTGCGCATCGGGCTTGAATCCGATCCGCTGGCCGCCATGGACGCTTGGGCCGACGTCGTCTACGAGCATTACCATCCGCCCATCTGGGCCAAGGCCCCCGCGGGCTGGGTGGGCTGGGCGTGGGTCGATCCGTTTTTTGTCGAAAGCTACGAGGACGTGGTGAAGCGCAACGCCCGCGCCGTGCGCGAGCGCCTGAAGCTCGATGAGAGTGACGTCGGCTATCTCTGGGTCAGCGTCGGCAACGTCAAGGACATTCTGCCCGGCAACTGGCTCAACTGGAATTACGCCAATTTTCCGAGCGGCCCTGAAGCGCTGCACCAGTATCTTGACTCGCTGAAGTTCCGCTGGGGATTGTGGACGGGCTTCTTCTGGCTGAGCGCACGGTGTACCAACGAGGTCGCAAAGTTGCAGGACGCGCTGCTTCAGTACCAGGGCAAGCCCGCCACCATTCAGCACCGCGATCTGGGCCTGATGTACGTGCTCGATCCCACACATCCCAAAACCCAGGACTTCATCCGCGAGGTTTATTCCACCTACCGCCGCTGGGGCGTGCGCTACTATATGCTCGACTTTCTCGACGCCATGACCGGCTCCACGCCCGGCCTGCATCCCAACGACGGCTACTTCGACAAAACCAAAATCCCGGGCCCCGAAGCGTGGCGGGAAGGGCTGCGGGCGATTCGCCAAACCGTCACCGACGACACTTACCTGCTGGGCAGCACCGGGCCAGCGTTTCAAGTGGTCAGCCTTGTCAACGCGCAACACCTGGGCAATGACTATGGCGACGGACGGCCGCTCTATGGGCCCAATAAAGGTTTTTATCCGGGTACATTCGTCATTAACAATCCTCGTTGGTGGACTTCGCACCACACGGCGCTGCTTACCGTCGCCGCATATTCCTTCATCCACCGCAAGCTTTACATCGCGGACACGGGCAGCGTGCTGACCATCGACAAGCCCATTTCCAACAACGACGCGCAGATTACCGTGACCATCTTCGGGATCAACGGCGGACAGATGATGATGGGTGATGACGTCAGCCGCATGGACGCGGGACGAATGCGAATGATCCGCATGGTCTTCCCGCGCCTGCCGCAGATTGCCCGGCCGCTCGACCTGTTTGAAAAGGCCGACATCGACTATCCACAACTCTTCCATCTGCCCGTGGAGCGCGAGTGGGATCGCTGGGACCTGCTTGCCGTTTTCAACCTGGGCCCGGAGACGATTGCAAAGACCGTTGCGCTCGAACGGATCGGGCTTGACCCGAATGCGCCCTACGCTGTCTGGGATTTCTGGAATGCGCGCTACCAGGGCGTGGTGCAGAACTCCGTTTCCATTGACGTGCCGCCCATCAGCGTCAAACTGCTGCGCATCGCGCGCCAACGCGAGCATCCCTGGCTGCTCTCAACGGACATCCACGTGAGGCAGGGGCAAGCCGAGATCCAGGATTGCCGCTGGGACGAGGCGAACATGACCCTGACCGTGCGCGCCAATCGCCCTGCCGGGCACGAGGGCAGCATTTACGTCCATGCGCCCAAGGGGCTCGCCTCTGTAAACCCCAATGGCCTGTGGCTCGCGCGCGACGGCCGCGACAATTCCCTCATCATTCGCAAGCCCATCGACTTCACCGGCCAGCCCGTGGAAGTAACGATGCGCTTCAAACGCTATTGAGCGACATCCTTTAACGATTTGGAGTTCGGAATCCGGAATCTGCTTCGTATTTCGGTGCCTGCACGTTGCTCCACAGATAAGCGCCCAGATACGTGCTGATAATCCCTGCGATCAAAAGCGTATTCCAGCTCCCATTGAACTCCAGCACCAGCCCCATCATCACCGGCATGGCAAACGCCGCGCAGTTGGAAACGGCATTGTTCAGACCAGCCACGGCTCCGGCCGCTGTGCCACCGATTTCAACCGCGGACGCCCACGTCGCGCCAATGTAGAGGTCCGCGGTGAAGGCTGCCAGCGCCATCAGCAGTGCACCCGCACGAGGGGCCTGCACAACCACTCCGGCGAGCATCAAAGTGGCGGTCGCAGCGAGGCCAACGCAGCCCACCCACCACCTCGCCCGCCGCACGCCAATCTGGCGGGTCATGAAGTCCGTCCAGATTCCGCCCAGCCACGCACCCGCCACCCCGAACAGAAATGGCATACCGGCATAGAAACCGGCTTCCTTCAGCGTCAGGCGGCGTTTCTGAATAAGATATGTTGGAAACCATGTAATATAAAACTGCCAGAGAAATGTAGTTGTAAATGAAACCCCGAGCAAATTCCAAAGACGAACGGAGGAAAGCAAGTCCACCCAGGAAGCGCGCTCGCTTGCGGCCCAGGTCGATGTATGGGGCGCGAGCATGTTGCGCTCGTCACCATTTGCGAACTGGTGCTCAGCAGGATTGTCCCGAAACCAGAATATCCAGACCACCGCCGCAGGTAATCCCAGCAATCCCAGGAGCATGAACATCTGCCGCCAGCCGTAGCGCGACATCAGGAACACGGCCAATGGCGGAGTAAGCGCGGCACCCAGGCGCCCGCCACTCAGGAAAACTCCAAACGCCGTGGATCGCTCGTTAACTGGAGTCCAGCGCGTGAATGCCACGGCTGTGGACGGTGAGAGTGCCGCTTCCAGGCCACCGAAGGTGAATCGAATACCCATCATCGCTGCAAAACTTCGCGCCATGCCGGTCAAGGTGGTGAATCCCGACCAGCACAATATTGAACCAGCGATGATCAGCCGCGCCCCAAAGCGATCCGCTGCCGCGCCCCAGGGCGTTTGTCCCAGCGCGTAGGCCAAGCTGAAGATTGCCAATATCCAGCCCAGGCGTGCAGGTGAAAACCCCAATTCCTTCTGAAACACCGGCGCAGCCATGCCAATCGCGGTGCGGTCAGCGTAGCAAAGCAGATTGATGAATGTGGCCAGCGCGACGATTGAATATCGGATGTGAGTGGCTCGAGACATTTGTTTAGCAATCGATGCGGCTGGCGCAGAGATGCCTTCCAATCTCGGCGTTTGAAACTACAAATGGTCTTCCCTTTAGATTCGCAGACTCCGTGCCCCAGGCGTCTGCTCCAGCCCGCCTGCCGGTAATTCGCGGAATTATTTCTCCGAAGGGTCGATCAGCGACGGCAGCGCCGGATGTTCATAGTGCATCCTGATATCGTTGATGTGGTCGGACGCGGCTTCCCAACGCCGTTCTTCCTCCTCATATCGCGACAGAATGTTGCCGAGGTAATACGGCCGATTCTCGCCGAGCCACAGCTTCTGGTACATATCACGGAGAATGTAGGTCTGCCCGCGCATATCCTGAATCAAACTATTCCCGCCGTTGATTCGGCCCAGAATCCCGCGAACGGCTGCGGGCTTTGCCGTGCTCGCCTGCGAGTAGAGGTCCGCGATGTATTTCGAGTAGATCACCTTCTGCCCGAGATAGTCGAAGCGCCGCGCCGCGAATTCCGTGTAATCCAGCAGGTCAGCATTGCGCCTCGCCAGGTGAGTGTTGGCCAGCAGATCAGCTTCCACGTCTTCAGCGGTCAGGCGAATCTGGTGTGCAGCGGGCTCGAGCGGCAGGTAGAAGCTCTGCCCTTCGGCGCTCATGGAGTCGTGCCAGATCAGCGAATCGTTGCCGTCGGTGTGAATCGCTTGCCGCAACAAATCATGGATCTGGCCGAGACTTTTCACCTCGCCCACAAAGTGGTGCTCATCGGCGCGATAAAACGTCCAGTCCCAACTGTCGTCGAACTGGTTGTCGTCCACCGTCTTCTGCCAGCTTTGCGCCGCCCCGTAGGTAAGCCCGTACCAGGTGAAGTTGATCATGCCTTCGCCATCGTCCATCCACGTGG
>JASHTY010000014.1 GCA_030040315.1 Terriglobia bacterium
ATTCCGCCGTCCGTCAGGTTCTGTGTGCCCAGGCGGCTGTTGAACAGCGTGCGCTCGTAATAGTCGAGCACTCGCGGGTCGCCCGTCCATCCGTAGATGTGCCGCGCGAGCTTGAGCATGTTGTAGCCGCAGCAGCATTCTTCCGCGGTTTTGCCGAGTTCGGTGGAAAGGTCCCCCGGCGCCGTGCGCCAATGCTCGTCATAGCTTGTTCCGCCCGTGCAGTAAATTCGGTCGGTGGTCACGGTGTGGAAAAAGAAACTTGCGATTTCGAGGTAGCGCTCCTCGCCGGTCAATTCATAGCGGCGCGCGGCGCTGATGGCTTGCGGGATGTGAGTGTTGGCGTGAAGTCCCTTCAGCTCATCGCGGTGCTGGGCGAGAGGGTCGTAGAACATGCTCTTCTCAAATCGCGAAGCGAGCTCGAGATAATCGTATTTGCCCGTTTGCGCGTAGAGATTGCAAAGCGCTTCATTCATGCCGCCGAATTCGGTTTGCAGGATGCGCTGCATGTGCTCATCGCTGATGCTTTCCTGCCAATGGTCGATCCAAGACGCCATTCCCTCCGCGATGGCGAGCGCCTGATCGTTCCCGCACAGAACGTACACGTCCAACAAGCCCGCCATGATTTTGTGATAGGTGTAAAAAGGCGCCCACACATGGCGGCCCTCACGCAGGCGGTCGAAGAAATCTTCCGGGAACGCGCTCAGATAGCCGTTACGCAGCGCCTTCTGGCAATCGGCCAACTGGCTCACCATCCCGTCGGCTTTTTTCTTCAAGTCATCATCGCCCGCGCCGGCATACATCAGCGCGCAAGCCGACAGATAATGCCCGCCGGTAAAGTGACCGCGCAATTCGCAGTCGGGTTTCTCCCACCCGCCCAGCGGCTGCGCAGACGAAGCCAACTCAGCGTTGACGCGAAAGTTGTGAAGTAGGCGGTCAGCAGGAAGCAAATGCAGGTAGCGCCGGTCCGCTTCCAAAGCATCCAGAAATGGACCGGGGCGCAGCCGGACCTGGCTGAGGGGGAACGGCTGAACTTTCCATAAAACTTTTTCCTGGCCCCTGCGAGCCGAAGAATTCTGTTGAGCTCCGGCCTGAGCAAAGGGTGGCAGCACGGCGACGCTCGCAGCCGCTGCAGCAGTGGAAAGGAACCGCCTTCTGGTTGGCCGATATGCGTGGGTCATGCGCTAACCCCTCGGATGCAGCAGGATATTACCACTGCAAGGGAGACCGTGCGCGCACTATGATTTTGGGGCTCGCTCGCGGGACGCAGCGCGCCCCAGCGCCATCGAAAACACCACCACGATAATCAAACCCGCCAGCGCGTACCAGCCGTATGGCCGCAGCGGATTTCCAACCGGCAACGCATTGTGCCCCGGCATTCCGCCGTAATTCGGGAAGATGTTATAAAACAGCGGCTCGAAATCGTGAATCTCCCCGGGCGCCGTCATGTAGTGATGAAAATTCTGCGCGTAGGGATAGTAGCTAAGGTAAAGACCCGCACAGGCGATAAAAAGTAAAACCGGCATGTAGTTTTCCGCGACGGTCAGAAAACTGAAGATCACGCCTTTAACCTGCGGCCGCACCCAGCGCTTGGCGTTGACATAAAGAATGCAAATGAGCGTGAGCACACCAAATACCGCCACCAAACCCGCCAGAACCAATATGCACAGCGCCGTCCAGTTGTAATTCGTGCTCTGCTCGAGCGGATCATTACCGCGCAGGGCGGAAAGTTGCAGGTCAAGCTGTTTTTGGCTCATCTCCATGGCAGTTGCGGCGTCCGGTTGCCCGGCCTTTTGGAGAGCGGGAATCAGCCGCTTGTACGCTACCTTTACCACCGCGGCACCTATAAGCTTTTCAATCAACGACCCGCCGTTTGCCTGCATGCGTTGACCCATGCGCAGCGCGGTCCAATATTGATCCATCGCCTGGGGCAGATGCCCGGCATCCTCCTGCTCCTTGCCGAGCTTATCGACTAACAGGTTGGCGTAGGTGCGGATTTGCAGAAGATTCGGAATCGGATAGGCCGCAGCGGATAGCAGCACAATCACGGGTCTATCGTAGTTGTTTTGACGAAGCCACGTCCGCTCGAGTTCGAAACGGCGCACATTATAGGAATCGTAGCGCGGCGCGCCGTACGCCTTCTGCATGGCCTGCACCCACTCTGTGTCCTTGGCGGCTTCTTCCACCATCTCCTTCGATGGGCCGTAATCAACCAGCTTTTGCGAGAGTATCGACTGGGCTTCAAGTAGGTACGGAATGGCATTGTCGGGATCCCACTTTTCGAGCTGGGAAATGAGCGCCGGCGCCTCTGGCGGGACGGGCTTCGCGGAGAGCGCCTTTTGTCCGATGGTATAGTCAATCCAGGTCAGTTTTTCGTCCATGGCCACCGCCCGGCTTCCCCAGTCCAAAGCTTCCTTTAGAGTGGACGCATGCAGGGCAGCGAAGGCAAGAGTCTGGGCATCGGGACTGCGGGTTGTCGCCTCGCGCAGCACGTCCGCGGGGATCGTTCCTGCGCGCTCCAGCCAGTGCGCGTCACCGTTAACCCCCAATGCAAAGATCGGGACTTGCAGGCCCTGTCGAAAATCCGGTACGAAGAAGAAGGCAATCGACCAAACCAGGAATAGCAAGCTCATGAAGCGTGTTCTGCGCATGGGTTCCTCCAAACTGAGGAATCGGGCCCGGGAATGGCAGGAGTTTACATTCCCATTTGGTAATTTGCAATCCGCCGGGCCGGGCTGCCCGCAAGAATCGGCGCGTTTATTAAAGTAGTTAACCCAACGATAGCCCTCTTAATGTACAATGCCATATGGGGACGGGCGGGGGCTTCCGGACCCACTCCGATGGAGAGGAAGTGGCAGACATGATCAAGACGGGTGCACAGATCATTTGGGAATGCCTGACGCGCGAAGGTGTGAAGCACGTCTTCGGTTATCCGGGCGGGGCAATTCTGCCCGCTTATGACGCGCTGACCAAGAGCGGCATCCACCACATCCTGGTGCGGCACGAGCAGGGCGCTACCCACATGGCGGACGGTTACGCGCGCGCCAGCGGACGCACCGGCGTCGCGGTGGCAACCTCCGGCCCCGGCGCCACCAACATGGTTACCGGCATCGCCACGGCCATGATGGATTCCTCCCCCATCGTCTGCATCACGGGGCAAGTGGGCAGCAAGCTGATCGGCTCCGACGCCTTTCAGGAGACGGACATCACCGGCGTCACCCTGCCCATCACCAAGCACAATTACCTGGTGACCCACGCCAGCCAGCTCGCGCGCACGCTGCGCGAGGCATTTTACGTGGCGAGCTCCGGACGGCCCGGCCCGGTTCTAGTCGACATCACCAAAGACGCGCAGCAGTCTTCGTGCGAGTTCGACTGGGAATCGGCGAAGCCGCAATTGCCCGGTTACCGCCCTGACCTTTCGCCGACGCAGGACGATTACGCCAAGGCGCTCAAGCTGATCCAGGAAGCGAAGCGCCCGGTGATTCTCGCCGGGCATGGAATCATGGTCTCCGGCGCGATGAATGAAGTCCGTGAGCTGGCCGACCGCACGGGAATTCCCGTCACGCTCACGCTGTTGGGCCTGGGGGCGTTTCCCGCATCGCACCCTCTGAATCTCGGCATGATGGGAATGCACGGCGAGGCGTGGGTGAACACGACGATTCAGGAAGCTGATTTGCTGATTGCGTTGGGCATGCGGTTTGACGACCGCGTGACGGGGAATCTGAAGACTTACGCGCCCAAGGCCAAAAAGATTCAGGTGGAAATCGATCCCTCCGAAATCAATAAGAACGTGAAGCTCGACGTGGCGCTCATCGGCGATCTGCGCGAAGTGCTGCGCGAAATGCTGCCGCGCCTTCAGCCCGTGGATTGCAGCGAGTGGCGCGCTTACATCGACGGCCTGAAGGGCGAAACGGCCGTCCGCGACATTCAGAATCTTCCCGACAGCGGGCACCTGTACGCCGCGCACGTCATCAACGATTTGTGGCAGGAAACGCGCGGCGGCGATGTGGTGGTTGTCACCGACGTGGGCCAGCATCAGATGTGGGAAGCGCAATATTTCAAGCATGAGGTCCCGCGCTCGCTGATTACTTCCGGCGGACTCGGAACCATGGGGTTCGCGCTGCCCGCCGCCATCGGAGTGAAGGTGGCTCGTCCGGAAGCGGAAGTGTGGGTGGTGGTGGGCGACGGCGGCTTCCAGATGACCATGGCGGAGCTGGCCACGATGGTCCAGGAAAATCTCAAGATCAACATCGCCATCATCAACAACGGCTATCTGGGGATGGTGCGCCAGTGGCA
>JASHTY010000153.1 GCA_030040315.1 Terriglobia bacterium
GCAACGCTTTACGGCTACCGGGACATTCGCAGACAGCAGCATGCAACAGCTTGCTTCGGTTACCTGGAGTTCATCCAACAGCACGGTCGTCAGCATCACGGACGATGCCAGCAATCCGGGCGCGGCCTTTGCCGCGGCAGCGGGGTCGGTGACGGTGAGTGCCTGCACGGGCGCCGTGTGCGGCTCGACGACACTGACGGTGGGCGCGCCCGCGCTGACCTCCCTCGCGGTCACGCCGGCGAACCTCCTGCTGACCATCGGCAACATGCAGCAGTTCACGGCTACGGGAACTTACAGCGACGGGAGCACGCAGAATCTCACCGGTGTGGTGACGTGGGGCACCTCCGCTTCGGGAGTGGCAACGATTACCCCGGGCGGTCTGGCGGCGGGCGTGGGCGAGGGCACCTCCAGTATCAGCGCCACGATGAGTGGCATTACCGGTTCGACCACGCTGACGGTGGCACCAGTCCTCATGTTGCTGGCCGTGACGCCGGCAAATTCCTCCGTCGCCTTCGGCGTCTCGCAGCAGTTCACGGCCACGGGAACCTTTGCAGACTCCAGCACATTAAACCTTACGAACGTGGTGATGTGGAGTTCATCGGCAGCGGGTGTGGCGACCATCAGCAATGCCTTCGGGGCGCAAGGCTTGGCCAACACTACCGGTACAGGCGCGGCCACGATAACGGCGGCCGTGGGTGCGATCACCGGCTCGACGACCTTGACGGTCACCCCTGGCTTTGCGTTGACGGGCAGCATGAGCACCACGCGAGAAAGCCACACGGCGACGCTCCTCAACAACGGTTTGGCACTGATGGCGGGAGGCACTGATAACGGCAGTATCTTAGCCAGCGCGCAGCTCTACAATCCCGCCACGGGGACCTTTACCTTTACCGGCAGCCTGAACACCGCGCGGGAATATCACACGGCAACGCTGCTGAACAATGGTTTGGTACTGATCGCGGGGGGCGATAACACCGGCGGTGTACTGAGCAGCGCGGAATTGTACAATCCCGCCGACGGGACCTTCGCCGTGACAGGTAGCCTGAACACCGCGCGCTATGGCCACACCGCTACGCTGCTGAACAACGGAATGGTGCTGATCGCGGGGGGCTACAACGGCATTTATCTGGCCAGCGCGGAATTGTACGATCCCGCCGCCGGGACCTTCACCGTGACGGGCAGCCCGAACAGCGCGTTCGCAGGGCAGACGGCGACGCTGCTAGCCAATGGCACAGTGCTGATCGCGGGCGGGTATAATTCCAGCCTCGGTTATCTGGCCAGCGCCGAGCTCTACGAACCATCTACCCTGACTCCGCCCAACCTCGTCTCGATTGCCGTCACACCCGCCACGCCTACGATTTCTCCCTGGACGAACCAGCAATTCATCGCCACGGGCACCTTCAGTGACAACAGCATGGAGCAGCTCCAATCCGTATTGTGGAGCACTTCCAACTCCGCACTCGCAGTTATCAGCAACGACGCAACCAATCCGGGCCAGAGTCTGGCGGTCTCGAACCCAGCCAGCAGCACCAACGTCACTATCACCGCCGCGGCTGGAAGCGTGAGCGGCGCGGCCACGCTCACCGTGCGGCCCACCGGGTTTGTGGGCACAGGCAACCTGAATAACGCCCGCGAGTTTCAAACCGCGACGCTCCTCCCCGGCGGTCTGGTGCTGATCGCAGGGGGCGAAGGAAGCAGCAACATTCCCTTGGCAAGTGCGGAGCTGTACAATCCCGCCACCGGAACCTTCGGCGCCACGGGAAGTCTGACCACGGCACGCGCGTATCAGACGGCCACGCTGCTTCAAAACGGCCTGGTGCTGATGGCGGGGGGCGTGGGAACCAGCAGCAATGCCCTGACAAACGCCGAGTTGTACAATCCCGCCACCGGGAGCTTTACCGCCACGGGCAGCCTGAACACGGGGCGCGCGTATCACACGGCGACGCTGCTTCCGAGCGGCATGGTGCTGATCGCCGGAGGCGAGGGAAGCAGCAACAATTCCCTGACAAGCGCGGAGCTGTACGATCCCTCGAGCGGGACCTTCAGCGCCACGGGCGGCCTGAGCACAGCGCGCATGTCACCGACGGCCACGCTGCTCAACAACGGTCTGGTGCTCGTCGCCGGGGGTTTTGACCAGGCCCTCACCGAGTACCTTTCCAGCGCGGAGTTGTACGATCCCACCGCCGGGACTTTTGCCGCCACTGGCGCTATGAACGTGGCGCGCGAATACCACACAGCGACGCTCCTCCCGGGCGGCATGGTGCTGATGGCGGGCGGCACGAATGGCTCGGCCACAAACACCGCGGAACTATACGATCCCACCGCCGGGACTTTCACTCTTACCGGCAGCCTCACCTATTCGCGCGCCTATCACACGGCAACGCTGCTCAACGACGGCATGGTTCTCATCGCAGGTGGTCTGAATGGCATAGCCTTATCCAGTTCGGAGCTTTACGATCCCGCCGCTGAGGGATTTACTGTCACCGGCAGCCTGAACACGGCGCGCGAATATCACACGGCGACGTTGCTGAGTAACGGCACGGTGCTGATCGCCGGCGGCAACAACGCCGGGGCCCTTAATTCCGCAGAGTTGTTCTGAAGCGCTCTGAACCATTCCGTGGCGGGCGCATATGACTCAGCCGCCGGTGATCGCCCATCCTGACACAATGCCCGGGCAATGCAGCCTTCCGTTGCGGGGGCCTGTGCTATACTGGCCGCCCGCCAGCCGGTTAACCCCATGAAGACCTGTCCAGTGTGCAAATCCGCGTACATGAATGAGATTGCCTTCTGTCCGCGCGACGGCGCGGCGCTGAAGTTAGAGGGGGAGTGGCGCGCCGGAGTCGTGGTGCGTGGAAAGTACCGCATCCTCGCCAAAATTGGTGAAGGCGGCATGGGCGCGGTCTACAAGGCGGAACATGTACGATTCGGCGAGTTGCGCGCGCTGAAGGTGCTGGGGCCTGGACATGACCGCAACCGCGAGCTGTTGCGGCGATTCGAGCTGGAAGCCGTCAATACGCGCCGGCTTCAGCACCCTCATGTGGTGCGCGTTGAGGACATCGACACCACGGAAGACGGCCACCCCTTCATGGTGATGGAGTTTATCGAGGGCCGCAGTCTGATGAACGTGATCGAGGAGGAGGGCCCGCTGTCTGCCCGGCGCACCTGCACGATTGTCAAACAAGTGGCTTCGGCACTCGACGCGGCGCATGGCCTGGGCCTGATCCATCGCGACATCAAGCCTCACAACATCCTGCTGCTTGCGACTTCCCAAGGCGAGCAGGCAAAGGTGCTCGATTTCGGCATCGCCAAGATGAAGGACCTGCAATTTGAAACCACGGCGGCGGTAAGCTTTACTCGGGACGGCGCCATTTTGGGAACGCCGCACTATATGTCTCCCGAGCAGGCAGCGGGCAAACGCGGCAGTGAGCTCGATGGCCGCTCCGATATCTATTCGCTCGGCGTCACCATGTACGAAATGCTTACATGCAACCTACCTTTCAAAACCAAATCCACCATGGAGATGGTGCGCGCCCACATGGAAAAGGCGCCGACACCCATTGACGCCGTTCGCCCGGGGCTTCAGATCCCGAAGCCGCTGTCGGAGCTCGTGATGTCCTGCCTGGAAAAGGATCCGGAGAAACGCCCGCGCAATGCTGCCACTCTCATTGCGGTTATCGAGGGTTGTGAACCCAGCCTCAGCACGCCCGCTGCCGTGGCAAGCCGCCACGCCTCCAGCGGCCCAGGCGCGCGAGCGGTAAGCTCCACCGCCATTACCATCCCGATGCCCTCAATGAGCGCTCAATGGCGGCGCCCCCGATATTTGCTTCCTCCCGCGGCAGCTTTGCTGTTAGTGGCGCTGGCAGTTCTCCTATGGCTGAAGGGCCACCGGCCTTCCCAGTCCCCCCCCGGCGTTGGCCATACGGCTTTGGCGGTTCTCTACATTTCCAACCAAACGCAGGAGCCAAAGTTCGACTGGCTGAACCACGGCCTGGCCGATATGTTCTCCACAAGCCTGGGACAGTTCAAAGGAGTGGACGTTGTACCGGCCCGGCGTATTCTGGATGAGGTTGAGCGTCTGGGGAAAAGGGAAATCACGGAGCTCAACCTCGAATCGTCGCGCGAAGTGGCGCAAAACGCCAGCGCCAGTGCTTTCATCACCGGATCGCTTCGCCGCCTGGGTTCCAAGCACCTTCGACTCCACGTGCAGGCTGTGGACGCTCAAACCAACCAGATTCTCGCTTCCAGCGATGCTGACGGCGAGGACATTCGCGATATCTCCGATATGGTGGATAAAGCAACATCGGGACTGGCGCAAAAATTTGTTTCATCGGTAAAGCCCGCCCCCAAACTTGCGGATGTGGGAACGGCCGACCCCGATGCTCGCCAACATTATTATCAGGGCATCGATCTGCTCGGACGTTATGATTATTCCGGCGCCATCCAGGAATTCCTGCAGGCTATCAAATTCGACCGTAACTACGGCGAAGCATACTGGCATCTTTCGCTCGCCTACCGCCTGCAAGGCGACTTGGGCAAAAGCAAGGACCTGTGGCCCACGATTCAGAAGCTGGAATCGCACATGCCCCGCGAGGAATCGTTGGAATTCGACGCCTACAGGGACCTTTGGAACGGAGACACTGACAAAGGGAGAAAGGTGCTTGAAACTCTTGTCGGCGACTATCCCCGCCAGGATGAGGCGCGCGCGTATCTGGCAGACGTGTTGCGCTACCAAGGTGAAGCTGCACATGCCGTTCAAGTGCTGGACGACGGACTGCGCACCGACCCCAGGAACACTACGCTCTTGAATGCCATGTGCCCGGCCCAGATGGATGCTGGAAACAAAGAGGGCGCGATCCTTGCCAGCAATGAATACATCAAGCTCAGCCCAAACGACCCCAATCCCCTCGACACACGCGGAGATTTCCTTTACCAGTATGGCTACGACGATGAGGCGTTGCAGGCTTATGACCAGGCCATCGCGATTAAGCCCGATTTCCAGGATTACCTGGATTACCTCAAGGTAGCTTTCGTTCAGGCCAGCTTAAAGAATTTTCCATTGGCGGATTTGGCGCTTGAAAAATATGCAAAGCAGGCAACGGGTGCATACGCTGTCTACCTCCCGGTGTTCGATGGGCAGTTTAAGGAGATGCAGGGAGAACTGGGCGGTGCGCGAGCCAGCTTTCAGCGCGCCGTGAAGGAATTGGCTCGCGCTGGGCAGACCGAAGGTGCCGGTGTGACTCTGAAGTCGATGTGCATGATCTCGATTCTGACCGGCAAGGGGGTCTCCGCCGATTTGGCGTTTGCGCGTGAACAGAAGCTTTCAGGGTGGGAGAATGAGGCGATTGCCTACTTGCAGGCGGCCCAGGGAGATGCCGCCGGCTACGAGCAGGCTCTCACGGCCTACGCCGCGCAATTGGGACTTGGACAGCAGGAGGTCGATCGGGCGCGCAAGCTTTCCTCCCTGTACGGCGCGATGTCGCACAACGACCCTCAAAAGACATCCAACCTGGCGGACAGTCTGCCCAGTTCCATCGACTCCGTCATTGTTTTTCCACGCGGGTGGGCCTATTTGCAATCCAAGGAATATTCCTGGGCCGAGCGGGACCTTCGCGCAGCGATTCGGGACGAAAGGTCGTTGTCTGATTTCGATACCATTCGTACCCGCTGCCCACTGCGCGCCGCGCTGGCACACTTCTACCTTGGCCAACTCTATGACCGATCAGGGAAACGCGATCAGGCTGAGCGCGAGTACAATACATTTCTCTTAAGCTTTGAGAGCTCGAAGGCCAACCTCGACCAAGTCGCTCAAGCTAAGACCGCACTCCGCAGTTCCTTCCAATAGCACACGAACGCAGAGTCGAGGAGGCGCCCACGGCATGTCACCGCTGAACCGCACACACCCTCGCTTGCTCTCGTGAGATTTGTGCCGATAGGACTTATTGCTTCACTAACTCCACGCGGCGGTTCTTGGCGCGGCCTTCATCCGAATCGTTTGACGCCACCGGCGCGGTTGGCCCATCGCCTTGCGGGCTAAGGCGCGCGGCAGCAATGTTGTACTTCACGGTCAGCACTTTCACCACGGCGTCGGCGCGGCGTTTGGAAAGGTCTATGTTGCTCGCGAGCATTCCCTGGTTGTCCGTGTGCCCGACCACGTAGACCTTCAGGCTTGCATCCTGCGCCAGCAGCTTGGAAATTTCTCCCAGGGCCGCGTCCGATTCCGGCTTGATGTCGGCCTTGCCAGTATCAAAGTAAATTCCATAGATCGCCGCGTGCCCTGTGCGCGTGATGTCACCGGCCAGCGCCGCGGCGTCCACCTTGACCAGGCCGGTGTCCATGGGCCTCACCTCGATGATGTCGTATTCCGCTGCCGGCGCGTGTGTTCCCCATGCGGCCATGTGCACATAGACATCACCCTCGGGACGTTCCAGCTTCGCGGTCAGGTGGTAGCGAGGGCCATAATTCCAGTTCTCCTCATAGTTTCCAATTCTGGGGTTTTGATAATAAGATCCCCTGCCGCAAGAATCCTCAGCGCAGGTGAAGAGCGTGGCGAATCCCGCGCCCTTCAGCGCGCTTTCAATGTTGCGGTAGATCTCGAGGGGGGAGCGTCCCGCCGGACAATCGTAACCGATGCGCGTGATCTTTCCATCCAGCGGCAAACTCTTATCAAATTTATCGCCTCCAAGCCTGGAGAGGGGGAGGGTAAACTGCGCGTACGAGCTGGTTTCATACTCATGAATGGTGCAGCCCGGGTAGCGTGAAATCAGGGGATGGTCCTTGCTGCCCTCACGGTCGGTATTATCGGCAAATCCCAGCGCGCCACCGCCCAGGACCAACGTTGCTGCCAAGCATGCTCGAATGAGGTTCTTTTTCATTTTGTCCCTCCATTTTTCGGCAAAC
>JASHTY010000154.1 GCA_030040315.1 Terriglobia bacterium
CCAAGCGTGGAACCTCCGAAATCGATCCGCAGAAGCCGCACACCATTGCGCGCTCGCTCGCCATCGGCAATCCCGCCGACGGACCCTATGCCGTGAAGGCGATTCTGGGAAGCGGCGGCGCGGGCGAGGACGTGAGCGATGAAGAAATCGTTGCGGGCATTCAACTGCTCGGCGAAACCGAAGGCATCTTTACGGAAACCGCCGGCGGCGTGACCGTGGCTGTAGCGCGCAAGCTGATTCGCCAGGGCCGCCTGAATCCCGATGAGTCCACCGTACTGGTTATTACCGGCAATGGGTTGAAAACGGTCGGCGCTTTGCAGGGGCGGATTGCGGAAAGCGCTTTGATCCGGCCCAAGCTGGATGATTTTGAGGAACAATTCCTCACCGCCTCGGCCACCACGGCCGCGTAATTTAACTCCGCAAGGAAAGCTGCCGGGCGCGGCCGGCCGCGTATCCAGGCGGCTTGCCGCGCTTTTGAAAGCCGCCAGCACCCAGCGCCTGCAGGATTAACCTCTTCGAGAGGCGATCACCCTCCGTGAATGAGCGTGTATCAGTCCGCGTTCCCGCGACCTCCGCCAACCTGGGCTGTCTTTTTGATTGCGGGGCAATTGCCCTAAGTCTTTACCTTGACGTTCACGCCGCCCTGCGTACAGATCGCGAAATCACCGTGCGCTATCAAGGCATCAATCCCGAACGCATCCCTGCCGCGGCGGATAATCTTATCGCCAGAACTATCCGCGACACGCTTGATCTGTGGGGAAATAGGCACGGGTTTGACCTGGAAATTTGCAACCAGATTCCCGTGGGCGCAGGGTTGGGCTCAAGCGCCGCGGCGATTGTGAGCGCGCTCGTCGCCAGCCATCGGCTCGCCGGACGCGCCCTTTTCGACGAGGAAATCGTAACCCTCGCCACGAGACGCGAAGGTCATCCCGACAATGTGGCCGCGGCGTGGCACGGCGGATTTACTGTGGCAATCCAAAACGCTGGGCACATTTTCAGCTATTCCTGCCCGCTCCCCGAGCCGCTGGGGCTGGCTCTGGTTACGCCGGATTATGCCCTGTCGACCGCCGAAGCGCGCAAGGCGCTTCCTGAGAACTATTCCCGCGCGGACGCGGTTCACAATTTGCAGCGCGCGGTTGTTTTGACGTCGCAACTATTTTCCGGGGCAGCGGATTTGCACCGCACTTTTTTTGACGACCGATGGCATCAGCCCTATCGCGTGCACCTGATGCCCGGGCTTGCGGAAGTATTGGCCCTGCACCACCCCGATCTCCTGGGAGTCTGCCTGAGCGGTGCGGGGCCTTCCATCCTGGCCTTTACGCGCGGCGAGGCGGCCGGGATTACCGCGCTCATTCAAGAAACCCTCGCTCACAAGCAAGTCAGTTCCCGCGCGCACACTGTTGCCCCCGACAATCGCGGCGCCAAGGGCTGGATTCTCACGGCGTGAGTTGCGTTCTGGTTGTGGCCATCGCGCGGGATTCCGGCTAAAATGGCGGTCATGGATGAACGCGACTTTTTCGACGAGAGCCAGACCCGCAAGCCTGCCCATCTCAACTGCGCGCATTGCCGCCAATCAGAAACCTATGAAGTTCGATGGTTGGTGCGCAAAAAGAAGAAGATGCTGCGCGGAAATGCTGATGAACGCGATCGCGCGAAATTTGCCAAGGCGCAATCTTACATGACGCGCCTGGATGACTATCTGCAGTGCAAGAATCCCCGTTGCCGGAAGAAGTTTGAAATAACCGGCCTGCAGTCGGTTGTGTTTGGTGAGTCGTCCCTTTCGGGCAATGTCTAATCTCGCGGGCGCCCCAATCGCCCGCAGACCTTTTCCCCTGCCCATCCTCCAGGTGCGATGCCATGCAAACCCCCAACCCGCCAAAATCGCAGCGGAATAAGCAAGACCGGAATTTTAATCAGGGGGGCAGGCGAAAGTTCGTGCAGGTGGCGCTGGAAGGGACGCTGGGCAGCGCGGCGCTCGCCGCACGCCCTCTTGCTGCGGCACCGATGCTCCACGGGTCCGATATTCCCGGTAACGCCGGGGGAATCACAGGCCCGGACCAATCCCGTGAGGCGCGGAGTTCGGTCCCGCATCGTAAGGCGTTCGCGGCTGGACTTCCCATGAGCTGAAGTTCAGCGGCTGAGTCAGTTTCAATTCCAGGCTGGTGCCGTGGGGCAGCACCGCTTCCTTTCCGCGCGAAGCCAAGACCCAGATTGCGCCAGCCGCGGCGCCCGCTCCGGCTCCGATGCCGGCCCCCTCGCCCACCGCGCCTTTTTCAAGGCCGATAATCGTGCCCATCTCCGCTCCCGAGACGGTGGTGGTGATTACTTTTCCGGCATCCTCACCCTTCGTGGTTTCACCTTCAATCTTCCCCTCATCGGGCTTGTATTTTTCTCCACCCGTGGTCCCGAACCCTGAAAGCACAGCCCGCAACTGAACGGTGGTACCGTTGGGCAGAACCATTTCATCGAATCGAAGTCCAATCAGCGCCTTGCCTTTCACGCGCCCCGGCCGCACCACCTGGGTAATTGTTCCGCGCACCGAGCTGCCCTTGGGAATAATGATGCGGTTCGCGACCGTAATCGGGTACACGGACTCGCAATAAAAAGACGCGCCCACATAGGCCGACTTGGTGTTGATGGGAGTGATCAGCATGATGGGAATCGTCGTATCCGCTGGGACGCTGATTCGCCCGCCGTCCGCCGGAGATTGCGGAGCGGCCGGCGCCGCAGGAGAAGCTGGCGCGGGGGTCTGCGCGGGCACTGCACTTTGCGCAGGTGAACTTGAACTCACCGGGCCGGCAGGCGTTTGCGCAAAGGCCGTCAACGCTACGAGCATCGAGAGCGAAAGGATGATCGATTTCATCGCGCACCCTCCTTGTACGTGCTGATCCGTCGTCTGCCGGTTGAATGACCACCCAGACGTAAGGGTTGCTATATCGCCCGACAGAGAACAACGCGGCGGAAACTACTCGTTCACACAAACGAGAGTGTAAATGGTATCACCCGAGGGATGGCTGAGCTGGGCCTGAATTTTCCATCGGCGGCCATCCAGTTCGTAGACTTGCGAGTAGGAGTCATACTTACCCTCCAGGCGAACTTGCTTCAGCGCATGCTCCCTAACATCTCGCGTGTCCCCCGGCTTCCAGGGTTGGAGAACGTTTAACGGGTTGCCCATCTCAAGCTCAAGTTTAGCAGAGGCCGGTGCTTAAATAAATGTATGTCGTCCGTGGTTGGCGACCGAGCATTATGATTCGGCACCAATCGCAGCTTTGATTGCCGTGGCGATGCCGGCAGCGTGTTTCTCGACGGCCGCGGCGTCCGCACCCTCCACCATCACGCGTGCAAGGGTTTCCGTGCCGGAATAACGCACCACCACGCGCCCCTGTTCATCCATCTCTCTCGAGCAATCGGCGATGGCCCGCGCCACGGCGGGAATCGATTCCAGCGAAGGTTTTTCCCGCACGCGCACGTTGCGAATCAATTGCGGGAAGGGCTGATAGCCGTGGAGCATTTCATCAAAAGACTGCCCGGTCCCAGCGAGCAGCCCCAAAACCTCCAGCAGCGTAATCATGCCGTCGCCCGCGAGCGAGAGGTCGGAAAAAATAATGTGCCCGGAGGGTTCACCGCCCAGCGAGATTCCCGAGCGAAGCATTTCCTCCAGCACGTACTTGTCACCCACGGCGGTGCGCTTCAGCCCGATTCCGTGCCGCGCGAGCGCCAGCTCCAGCGCAAGGTTCGTCATGAGCGTTCCCACTACGGCGCCGCCTTTCAGCCTGCCCTGTCGCGCGAGATGCGGCGCGAGCGCATAAAAAATGTGGTCACCGTCGGCCAAGCGGCCTGCGCGCGTGGCGAAGATGGCGCGGTCGGCGTCACCGTCAAATGCTACTCCCAGATCGGCACCCTGGGCGCGTGTGGCCTCCGCCATTCCCTGCGGGTGCAGCGAGCCGCAATTCAAATTGATGTTCCGTCCGTTGGGCTCGGCGTTCAGGATGTTCGCCTTGATTCCAAGGCGCGCCAGCAACATGGGCGCAACACGGCTGGCCGCGCCGTTAGCACAGTCCACCACCAGATGGTAGCGCGAAACGTCCCGGCCCGGAGGAATCAGGCTCGCCAGGTGGTCGACATATCCCTCCACCCAACCAGGAGCAGTAGGCGTGGCGTTTTCCACAAGGCCAGGCAAATCCGACAGGGTCTTCATCACCGACTCGACTTCCAGCTCCTGTGCCTCCATCAGCTTGGTTCCGGCGGGGGAAAAAACTTTGATGCCGTTGTCCTGATATGGATTGTGCGAGGCGGAAACCATTACTCCGGCGGAAAGTTCATGATGCCGCGTCAGATAAGCCACGCCCGGTGTGGTGATGATCCCCGCGTCCACCACTTCCGCACCACTTCCGGCGAGGCCGCTGGTGAGCGCGCGCGACAGCCACTCGTTTGACTCCCGCGTGTCCTTGCCCAGCACCACGCGAACGGGCCGCGAAGAATTTCCAAGCACCGTTCCAAGCGCGCTTCCAATCCTTAGAACCGTTGCCTGATCCAGTGGATACTGGCCTGCCACACCCCGGATGCCGTCCGTGCCGAAAAGTTCAGGTTTGGCTGCCATGATTTTTTTCATTCTAGCCCATTGTCAGAGCGCAGCCGAACGGCATTCCATTGTTGTTTCTCGGCATGGTCTGCTGAGCATAACGGATTCGACTATCGACAGGCAGGTTGCTGAACCTGCGACTCAAGGTGAGTCGACAACCAATCTCCCGAGGTTTGTGAGTATCCAAGTAACTTGCTACCTGCGACTCGGCCTATTTGCACATCAATGAGGCGGTTTGAAGGAGCGTCACTGCCGGGCAGTGCAACTTGCAAGTAATTGGTGGACAGCGCCACCCGCGCGCCATCGTCGGTCTCATCAAGAGTCAGCACGGGAAGGCTGCGCCCCACTTGCGAATGGAGAAATGCCTGGCGCTTGGCGGCGATAGTCGCGCGGATTTCCTGGCTGCGCTCGCGCACAATGCGGCCGTTCACCTGACCGGCGGCAACGGCGGCAGGAGTTCCCGGGCGCGCCGAAAACGGGAAGATGTGGAGGTATGTGAAGGGAAGTGAATCGATAAAATTGAGGCTGCCAGCGTGATCCTGCGCTGTCTCCCCCGGAAAGCCCACCATAACGTCTGCACCAATTGCCGCGTGGGGAAGTTGCTGATGGATGGAAAGAATGCGCTCGGCATACTGTCGAGTCCAATATCGCCTGTTCATCAGGCGCAGAATGCGGTCAGAACCGCTTTGCAATGGAACATGAAAATGTTGCGCCATGCGGGGCTCACTCGCGACTAGTCGAACTAGCTGCGGGCTTACGTCCATCGGTTCAATCGAGCTGATGCGCAGGCGCGCAATGGAAGTTTCGCCGAGAATGCGCTCCACGATGCCCACGAAACTGATGCGGCGTCCCAGATCGCGCCCGTATCCGCCCAGATTGATTCCTGAAAGAACCACTTCGTGATATCCGGCTGCTTCCAGACCGCGCACTTGCTGAATGACCTTGTCAGGATCCAGGCTTCGACTCTGCCCGCGAACGGAGGGAATTACGCAGAAGGAGCAGCGGGCATCACACCCGTCTTGAATCTTCAGCGTGGGACGCGTTCGATCGTCTGCGAACACAGGGGCGAAGTGGAATTCTTCAGTAAGCGCCCCAACCAAAACCTGCGCGTGGCGAAGGTCGAGTGGTCCGGTGATTGGAAAATCGGGTGTGCAGTCAGTCCGCGCCCCGCTTGACCCCAGTCCAACTTCAGCGTCTGCGGGTTCCTGAATCTGCACGAACGAGGGCGGCCGGGGCGCGGCGCTGACTCCCACAGGTCCGCCCGCAGGCTGCTCACCCGATATCAAATTCACGCGATCACTCGATTCCGCACCTGTCAGAATCTGATCGACCAGATGCTTGTGTGAATTGCCCACAACCCACGCAACGCCCTCGAGTCGCGCGATTTCGTCCGGCGCGCGCTGGGCATAGCAACCGGTCACCAGAATTCGGCAATCGGGATTTCGGCGATGGATGCGGCGCACGATTTGGCGGACCTCAGCGTCCGCGGCGGCTGTGACCGTGCAGGTATTGAGGACGGCAACGGAGCTTCCCTCCACGCTCGGAGCTTCTTCAAGGCCCGCAGCGAGCAATTGCTGCTTCAGCGCGGCGCCATCAGCTTGGCTGGCGCGGCAGCCGAAGTTCACGAGGTGGAACGTGGAAACACTCATTCAGAGATTGTAGCTGAGCTTGGGCAATTCGAGTAGATACACTTCCGCGCCAGATTGCAAATCTCGAAGTGTGAGTGGAAATTTTACGCGGGGGCCGCAGCAGCCCGGCGCTGCTGAAAACATTCCCGGCAGTATACCGGCCGACCTTGGGTCGGCTTAAAAGGCACGGTGGTTTCCTTGCCACACTGCGAACACATGGTGGTGGTTTCCACTCGTTGGTAACCCTGCCCGCTCATCATCTGACTTCGTTTTGACTTGCAGGGCTTGCAGCGCTTGGGTTCATTCTTAAAACCCTTGTCGGCAAAGAAAAGTTGTTCCCCTGCGGTAAAAACGAAATCCGCATTACAATCAATACACTTGAGGACCCTGTCCCGGTATTCCATGCCTGACTCCCTTATGCGAACAGGGCCTCAACCACGGACATGCAGGCAAAGAAGCGGTCGAACGCGGGATCTCGCGCCTCCCGCTCCTTCGCCCGACACACTTATATCAGTCCTGTTCGTGTCTTGCCTTCTTGCGAGCCCTTTTTCGTGCCAGTGCCGCCTTGACTCTTCGCTTCTCTCCCGGTTTCAGATAGAAGGAATGCTTTTTGATTTCTTTGATGATGTCCTCTTGCTGAACCTTGCGCTTGAAGCGGCGCAGAGCGTTCTCCAAAGACTCTCCGTCCTGAAGTCTGACTTCAGCCAATCGATCAACACCCCCGTTTCTAATGAGGAGAATGAGTGCGAAACCACCCTGTTGTGCAGGTACCGGAATTGTTACCCACCAAAGTATATAAGTCAAGGCCATTTTGACGTTTTTTGGAGGCAGACCCGGGAGGATTTTCGCCCCTAACCGCCTGGTCGCCGCAATTCACTTTCGATGCGGCGCGTAATCCTTGACACTCGCAAAACCGGCGTGCTACATTGGCGAGTCTTTGCAGGTTATTCAATTCACACCTCTGAGGCCTAGCCACTCCAAATGGGGGCGATTTTCAGCCAGCTCGGGCACCTGTTCCTTCAATCCATCCCTACGGTCATTTTGGTGTTCGC
>JASHTY010000015.1 GCA_030040315.1 Terriglobia bacterium
CAACCAGCCACTTCCCGCTCTCCACTTCGCGCAGTGCCAGGAGCTCTCCGGCTTTGCCTGCCAGCACACGCTCAGGCTGCGAAATCGTGTCCAGTACTTCTTGCCGCAAGCCAGCCATTTCCCCATGTTCTTCGCTGATGTGCGCCCAGCGCTCATCCGTCAATCGGATCGGGACGCCGTTTACGGAAATCGCAACCGCCTCCAATGGAACTCCAGAGTGGAAAGAGTGTGGGTACTACTTTCTAGAATTGCCCAAGCACCAAATCATCGAAGGCCATTTTACCTCTTATCTACTACCAGTTACATCTTCCCTCTCGCGGGCAGCCCTCGACCCCGCCCAAGTCTACCGTTGCACCTCAGTCTGGATTCCGCGACTTAAGAATCCCGCCTTCCCCGCCTGGCGCGTTCGGCTTCCATGACGTTGGCGAGGATATCGTTGATGCGCGTCAGGTGGCCGCCCGGCACTACATTCAAGTTTGGGACATCGCCAGGGCTCGAAATTCCTTGACAATTATCTACCACTCGATTAACATACAGGTGATTGCATGCCGATGGGTAAGCGGCTGTTCGCGGCGGCGAATAGGCACGGATTCAGGAGGAGTCAGGCAGTCGGATAAGGCTCAAAGCTCTTAGATGCTAAATTCGGAAACAGTTGCCCTATCCTACGATGTTACACATAATAAAAGTAGTTACACGTAGAGTGGAGAAATTGTCACGCTTATATCCTGTTGAAAACAAAGCTTGTAATTTTCGGTGGGGAGAAAAAAGGGGAATCAAAAAATGAAGGTTGAACCCACGATGTTGATGAAAACAAAGGGCGAGATATTTGGAGTTTGATTGAACCCACGATGTTGATGAAAGCAAAGGAGTTACAGTCTATATCCTACGATGTCGATGATAATAAAGGGGGTTAATGAAGGCTCGGATCGCCGGAATCTGGGCGAAGTCAGTAAGAGCGCGGACCTGCCCTTCATAGTCCGCGACGTTTGGATGTGGATTGTCACGGTGATGACCCAAACTACATCCCCAATTTTCAAACATGCAAGGGCCCTGGACCGTTGCAGAACAGGTCCACGCTAGTGACGGGTGTGCAATTGTGGTGAGCGTTTACAAGAGCCCCGAACGGGCGAAACACCATAGGCCAAGGCGTCAGCCCTGGGCCGTGACCCTCACCACGCCTACGTCTCCCCTTTCCATCCAAGACGAGGAGGGGGCCAGAGAGGGTCTCATGGGTGTGGGTGGCGACGCTTACCCACGGCTTACGCCGTGGGCTACGTTATGCCGCCCGCCTTGCGGGCTCGTTGGTCACCCCAGAGACGCTAAGTCACAGAGAGACGAGTGCGAGAATTTCTCAGTGTCTCGATTTCGCGGCCCCGGAGAAATACGCAGCCTTTTGCATACCATGTCAGGAGTCAACCTTACAGTGCCTCGGGTATTCACTTGATTGACCGCGGGTCGTTAACCGGGATAAAACCACATCCTCAGCAAAACGAATAGGGCCCTGACTCTTGGACCAGGCGAAGGAGAAGCCCTTACTTTTACTGATTTATTTCCATCTCCAGAAAGTTGCGGGAATGGCTTTTTGGGGGCAGGAGGGTGGCATGAGGGGAAACCCATTTGTACTATTGGTCCACGAGCATCCTGAGCCTTTTGATTCACTTAAGCGCGTATTGAAAGATATGTCGGTTGACGTATACAGCGTTCGAACCTGCAAAGAAGCCGAACACCTGATCTCACAATCCAAACCGCAAGTTGTTTTCAGTGAAAGCGCGCTGCGCGATGGCTCCTGGGTAAGTCTGCTCAACCTTTCTGAAACCGCCAATGTGCCCCTGGACGTGATTGTGGTTGGGCTGCTGCCGGATACAAAGCTGTACACCTCAGTGATGGAGAGGGGAGCGTTCGATTTCGTCGCTCCGCCGTTCGAACACGAGCCGTTGAACTTTGTGATGCGGTCAGCGGGGCTGGATGTCCGCCGCCGCCGGCAAGCCGAGGCTTGCGTCGCCGTTTAGGTCAGCCACGAATCAGCATTTCGCCAGTGTGTGCGGTGTAAGGCCGGGCGAGGGAAGCGCGGGGTTCCTTCCGCGCCTGGGTGGAGGAGAATGGCTAACCGGCCGGATCAACGAGTCGGGAACCTGTTGGAGGGCGGTCCAGGTGCGTTGGGCGGCCCTTGGTGTTTTGTGTACCGTGGCGGGGGTGTCCCACTCGCGCAATCCATCCGTCAATGCCCACCTGCAGGCGAATCTCCTGACCTTCTAGGTCGCGGCCATCTTCCTGGACGCCGACGTTTGAGGCTGATCGTGAAAACTGAAAAAAGTCTGGTGCTTGCTCGCCGCATCGATTGCCTGAATCAAATCCCGTTTACTCTCGGATTTCACCACGTAGCCGCACGCGCCCGCTGCGCCCGGAGGACAACGCTAAGTGAATGTGTTTTCATAAACATCGTAGGTTCCGCCTGCCACCTTTCTGATTTTTCACGAACAGAACCCCAAAAATCGACCTTTGTATTCAACAACATCTTAGAATCGATCACCATTTTTTGTTCCCCCCGCCCGCCGACGTCAATTCACTAACCATCATATTTTCAGCTAGATACGAATTTTAGGCTAGACAAAAGAACAGTGCCAACACCTTTCTAAATGACTAACATCATAGGATATGGACTCCCATATTCTATTGGAGATTGGTGCGAATGTCCTTCCTCTCCCAGCCCTCTTGGCGAATTACCGGGAGATTTCATCCGGCAGTCCGCGTTTTTCCCAAATCTGTTGTAGCGCGAAATCTTTCACGGAGCCTGCCAAGTCTTCTTACCTTCAATTAAGCGCTTCGAAATCGCCTTGATGGGATAATATTGGGCACACCGGTTCATGAGAGACCCCATGGAAGATGAGCGTTGGCAAAGAGTCGAGGCGCTTTACCACGAAGCCCTCCGGCAACCGCCGGAGCGCCGCGCCGCATTCCTGCACGAGGCCTGTGCCGGAGACGTTTCATTACGAAAAGAAGTGGAATCGCTTCTCGCGCAAGCCAAGAGCACTACCGACTTCATGTCGTCGCCTGCGCTGAACGTGGCAGCCAAGGTCCTGGGGCTGGAAGAGAATTACACCGGAGGCAAGGCGACCCTCGACGGAGCCACAATCGGCAGCACGATTTCGCACTACCGCATCGTGGCGAAACTCGGCAGCGGCGGGATGGGTGTGGTCTACAAGGCGGAGGACACGAAGCTGCGGCGCTTCGTCGCCTTGAAGTTCCTGCCCAGGGAATTGGCGAAGCATTCGCAAGCCATCGAGCGCTTTCAACGTGAGGCCCGCGCCGCCTCCGCCGCCGACCACCCCAACATCTGCACGATCCACGAAATTGGGGAGGCTGACGGCCAGCCGTTCATCGTGATGCAGTTTCTCGAAGGGCAAACGCTAAAGGAGCGCATCGCCGGGAGGAAATTCAAGATCAATGAACTGCTGGAGCTGGGCATTCAAGTTGCTGACGGGCTGGAGGCGGCGCACGCGCTGGGGATCGTGCACCGCGACATCAAGCCGGCGAATATTTTCATCACCACGCGCGGCCAGGTGAAGATCCTCGATTTCGGAATTGCCAAACTGACGGTCCCCAAGCAGGAAGGAAGAACCGCCGGCGAGACCGGTGAGGACTCCCTGACTCACCCGGGCGCGGTGTTCGGCACGGCGGAGTACATGTCGCCGGAACAGGCGCGCGGGGAAAAGCTTGATCTGCGCACCGACTTGTTCTCTTTCGGGTCGGTCTTCTACGAGATGGCGACTGGCCGGACGCCGTTCAAAGGCGCCAGCACCGCCGAAATTCTTGGCAAGATTCTCCACACCACACCGCTGCCGATCAGCGAGACTAATCCGGATTTCCCCGCAGCGCTTGACGGCGTGCTGAACAAGGCGCTGGAGAAGGATCGCAACCTTCGGTATCAACACTCCTCTGAAGTCCGCGCGGACCTGATGCGCTTGCGGCGTGACACGGAAAGCGGACGCGTGGCGCCCGTGACCCGTGCCGGCGCCATGCTCCCAAAACATGCTCGAAAGCTGGCCCTGCAACTTGGCGCGGCGCTCGTGGCCGTTGCCCTAGTGGCGGGCGGCTGCTTCGTCTACTGGTTCGTCTCTCAGTTGCGGAAGCAACAGGCCTATGCACCCACCGTGCAGCTTACGAATTTCACCGATTCCGCCACCTCGCCCGCGCTTTCGCCGGATGGCCGCATGCTCACCTTCATTCGCGGGGAAAATACCTTCGTCGGCCCGGGGCAAATCTACGTGAAGGTGCTCCCTGATGGCGAACCCGTCCAGCTTACGCACGACAGCCTGGCAAAAATGAGCCCGCAGTTTTCAATGGATGGCTCGCGCATCGCGTACACGGTCGCCGAACCGTTTAACACTTGGGAGGTTCCCGTTCTGGGTGGAGAGCCACGGCTGATGCTGGCCAACGCCTCCGGGCTTACATGGATCGATCATCAGCACCTTCTGTTTTCGGAAATCAAGAGTGGATTTCACATGGGCGTGGTCACCGCCACCGAGAGCCGCAGCGATGAGCGGAACATCTATTGGCCGCCCACGGAACGTGGCATGGCACATCGATCTTACCTCTCGCCGGACGGGAAATGGGTGCTGCTCGCGGAGATGGATAATGGCGGATGGCTGCCCTGCCGGATCGTGCCTTTTGATGGAAGCTCCAGCGGCAACCGCGTGGGTCCGCAAGGCGCCGGCTGCACCGGCGCAGCCTGGTCACCGGACGGCAAGTGGATTTACGCCAGTTCAGATTCCGGGGGACAGTTCCACATCTGGCGACAGCGCTTACCTGACGGCGAGGCCGAGCAAGTGACTTTCGGACCCACCGAGGAGGAAGGCGTTGCGGTTTCTCCCGACGGGAGGTCGATCGTGACCTCGATCGGGATGGAGGAAAGCGCTGTTTGGCTCCACGACGCGAAGGAGGAGCGCCAGATTTCCTCGGAAGGATATGCGCGGGTTCCTTCGCTCTCGCCGGATGGGAGCAAGGCTTACTACCTGATCTGTCCGCGCGGGCGGCCAGGTACCTTCAGCAGCGGCGACCTGTGGGTTTCCGACCTGAAGGCGGGCGCTCCTCAACATCTCTTTCCAGGATTTACGATTTCCAGCTATGACATCTCTCCTGATGGGAAGCGCATCGTGTTCGCTGCGACCCATGAGCAGAGAAAATCGCACTTGTGGATTGCCTCGCCGGAGAATCGATTTCCGCCCCGGCAGATCCCCTCCGGGACGAGCGACGATTACCCGTACTTCGCGCCCGACGGGTACGTGGTTTACCGGGGTGCAGAAGGCGGTTTGAACTTTGTCTTCCGGGTGAAGGAGGACGGGAGCGCGAGGGAAAAGATGTGGCCGCACCCGATTGACGAACTCACCGGCGTTTCCCCGGATGGCGAGTGGTTTGCAGCGGCCGCGGGGCTGCCAGGCAATGACCAACATTACGCGATCTTTGCCTATCACCGAAGCGGCGGTGCGCCGGTCAAGGTGTGCGAGGGGTATTGCGAAGCCTCGTGGGATCGCACGGGCCGGCATTTCGCCCTCAAACTCCCCGGGATGCATGATCGTTTTAACCCCGAGCAAACCCTGGTGTTTGACTTGCCACCGGGTAAATACCTTCCACCGCTCGCGAGCCTCAAACTCGATCCTCCGGTTGATACCAGCAAGCTGCGCGGCGTGAAAGTCATCAATGTGCCCGCGTCATTGGGACCCGACGCGACCACCTACGTCTTCACCCGCACCTCAGTCCATCGCAACCTCTACAGCATTCCCCTGCCGTGAGCCTTGCGGTCCTGTGGCGCGGGATTGATCGGAAATTTCTCTGACTCTGACGCCTATCGGGACGCGGTTCAGATCGAAAGTCTGGCGCGCGAGAATCGAATGCCGGCCGGGCAAGCCACATTTTGCGATTTCGGCCACGGGCTTGAGCGCTGGAATTCCATGCTGCAGGTGTTCGATGCGGGAGACCGAGCGGCCCCCCCCCACAAGTGGTTCTTAGGAAAGCAAAACGAGCAAGCCCTCGGGCCACGCCGAATCCCTATAACTTTTCAGGCGTAAACACTGTGCATGGCAGCGCAGGCGTCAGCACCCGGTGTTGGGGTCCGGTTTTCGGATTCCGGTGGATTCCGTCGGACTCCCGAGACCCGAGGTAGCCGCACTCCAACGGCCTAAAGCAGTTGAATCGCAGCCCGGATAATTGTAACAATTTTGCAAAATTCCAAACATCCTTCCCCTCAGCGCAACAACCGGGAGAGTTGTGTGTTAAGATGGGTTGAGGGGTAGTATCTGAAGGCGACAATCTTCGGTTCCGGGGATTGCCGCTGGGTCCTTTTCCCAGAGGGCTGGGGTCATGACCGCTCTTTCACGGCGCGCGCCAGCGCTGGCGACGGCAGCCATAGTCCTGGCAGGCTTTTTGGCCATGGCGGCGTGGTGTGGGTCGGACGACCAGAAATCGCCCAACCCGCCTGCCGACACGCAGGGCGGTGCTCATGTCACCGTCGCCAAGCCGCCGATTCACGTCACCCCGTTTCTGGTCGACGTGAACATGGTCTTGGTGAACGTGACTGTCACCGACCCCTTTGACCGCATCGTGACCGGGCTCGACCAGGACAACTTTGAAGTTTATGACGAGAAGGTGCAGCAAAAGATCGAGACCTTCTCCACTGAAGATGCCCCCATCTCCGTGGGATTGATTTTCGATTGCAGCGGCTCCATGGGGGACAAAATTCAGAAGTCGAAGGAAGCAGCCCTTCAGTTCTTTAAGACATCCAACCCCCAAGACGAATTCATGCTGGTCAGTTTTTCGGACCGGCCGGACATGATCTCGGGATTCACGGCCAAGTATGAGAATCTCCAGGACAGGCTCCTTACCGTAAAATCCGGCGGGAGGACTGCCCTTCTGGATGCGATATATCTGGGCTTGAGTGAGATGAAGAAAGCCACTACGAACCGCCGCGCCCTGCTGGTGATTTCCGATGGCGGCGATAATCATAGCCGTTACACAGAGAACGACATCAAGAAAGCGGTTAAGGAATCTGACGTGCAGATCTATGCGGTGGGCATCTTTGAGCCATCGGCCTCGCGCGGGCGAACGCCCGAGGAAGCCGGCGGCCCCGGCCTGCTCGCAGAACTCTCGGAGGTTTCGGGGGGCCGCATGTTCAGCGTCGAGAATACAAACGAATTGCCCGACATCGCCGAAAAAATTTCTGTCGAGCTGCGCAACCAATACGTGCTGGGTTATAAGCCGTCAAATCTGATTCGCGACGGCCGCTGGCGGCGCATCCGGGTGAAGCTGAACCCTCCCAAGGGGTTGCCACCGCTTCAGGTGTATGCTCGAACGGGATACTATGCGCCAACCCAATAGTCGCTACGGCCGTAAACTGCCGCTTGTGGGCTGGTTCGCGGTTCTCTTTTTGTCGCTGAGCTTCGTTTCGCCCGCACAGGGCCCGCAACCTGCCAGTCCCCAGACCCCTCCACCGGAAAAAAAAGACAAGGGCTATATCATTAGGGTCCCCGTCAACAATGTTGTCCTGACGGCCACGGTAGTTGACAAGAAAGGACACCTCGTCAACGACCTGAAACAGGACGATTTTAAAGTTTATGAAGACGGCACCCCCCAGAACCTTATCCACTTTTCCCACGCCGACGTGGCCGTAACCATGGGTATTGTCATCGATGACAGTGGCAGCATGCGCCCCAAGCGCCAGGCCGTCAACGCCGCAGCGCTGATCTTCGCCAAGACCTCCAACCCCCAGGACCAGGTGTTTGTGGTGAATTTCAACGACGTCTATTACCTCGATACGCCTGGGGACTTTGCCAGCACCATTGAAGATCTGAAATCCGCGCTTGATAAAATTGATTCCCGCGGCGGCACGGCGCTGCGTGACGCCGTCATAGCCTCACTTGACCACCTGAAGCTGGGGAACCGCGACAAGCGCGTTCTGCTGGTCATCACCGACGGGGAGGATAATGCCAGCCGTTACACCGAGGAAGAACTGATGGCCCGCTCGCAAAAGTCCGATGCGACGGTTTACACCATCGGCCTGCTGGGCAATGATGAAGACAGCAGCTTGTTCAAGATTCGCGGGGGTGAGGCCCACCGCGCCGCGCACGCTCTAAAAGAACTTGCCGATGCCACCGGCGGAGAGGCCTATTTTCCCAAGTCTCTGGATGAGGTGGAAGCCACGTGCCGCCAAATCGCCCACGACATTCGAAATCAGTACACTCTCGTATATCAACCCAGCAACCTGAAGCACGATGGAACCTTCCGCGCCATCCGTGTGGACGCCTTCGAACCTCATTCCAAGAATAAATTGACTGTTCGTACGCGGCCCGGCTACTTTGCGCCCAAACCCGAAGGCACAGCCGCCGTGGCTGCGAAATAAAGTCTCCTCGCACCTCCGTACGCTGTCATGCCTAAGCCGATTGTTCTTTGGACTCCGTCCCTGCAAGCTGCATTTCCCGGCGAAAACCCAGGCGGAAGGATATCTGGCGGCTGGTTTCCTGAACCAAGTGCGCGATCTCGGAGATGCGCTCGGGAGTCATGCGCATTGCCGGCCCGGCCACACTAAACGCGGCGAGAATATGTCCCTGATGACCGAAGACCGGCCCTGCCACGCAGCGCAGGCCTTCCACGGCCTCCTCCTGATCAAGCGCGTACCCTTGCTCGCGAATGCGCTCCAGCTCCTTGCGGATTGGCGACAGTTCCGTCAACGTGTGGGAAGTCAGGCGCGCAAAGCCCGGCGGTTTCGCCAGACTTTCCAACAACTCGCCCTCGTGATACGCCAGTAAGGTCTTTCCCACGCCCGTACAATGCAGCGGCATCACGCCGCCAAGACGGGCATCCAAACCCACTGGCTGGGGGCTGTCAAACTTCTCAATGGAAATCGCCTGCGTCCCCTGCAAAATCGCCAGGTGGACTGTTTCCTTAGTGCGCTGGTTCAATTCACGGAGCAACGGCAGGGCAACGCGACGAAAATCCAGGCGGTCCAGCACGCTCAGGCCCATGCGCAGAACTCGAAAGCTCAGTTGGTAGCCCCCCGTCAATGGATCTTCTTCTACGAAGCCGTGCCGTAGCAGGTTGGCTAATAGCCTGTGGACGGTGCTGACGTGAAGGCGGAGTCGGCGGCTGAGCTGGGTGAGCGTGTAGGGCGGATCTTCCTCGGCCAGCACCTCCAATATATTCAACGCCTTAACGAGCGATTTGACGGTATAGGCGGTGCCTGAATCGACCGAAGCGCGGCTGGTTTTCATGAAGTGAGAATTATTGCAAATACCGCCAAAGTGTCAAGGGTCTTCGGCAGTATCAGGGAAGGCAACGTCAAACCTCATGTTCCTGTCAAATCCCGCCGATGAGTGGAAGTGTATTAGGGCTTGCGGAGTTCGCAGGCGATGCGGAACCTTAACCGAATTTGGGGAGACGATCGGCATGCCGACGTGCGCGGGATTGCAACAAGAAACACGGGGCTGGGTCACGCTGCGGCCCTCCGCCAGAAGCTCATGGCTGCAACATGTGGCGCAGCGATGGACATCCCAGGTGGTAGGCCAGCCGCAAGCCACGGACTCGGTTTTGCGGCTCCTCCAACGAATCGAAGTTCAGGCCCGCCAAAGTCGCCGAACAATGGGATCCGTCCTTATGCTCGGTCCTCCTGGATGCGGGAAAACACATTCCGTGGAGGCCTTGGCCGACGTCTTGCTGGGCAGTCCGAGTGCCCTATTGAAGATCAATTGCGCGGAGTTTCAGCAGCAGCATGAGATCGCCCGTCTGGTGGGTGCGCCGCCCGGCTACATCGGACACGCCGATACGGAGCCCGTATTCACTCGCGACAACCTGGAGCGTTACCGCACTCCGGAATTCCCCTACACGCTGGTGCTTTTTGACGAGATTGAAAAGGCCCATTACTCCCTGTACTCCCTGCTACTGGGTGTGCTCGACCGCGCGGAATTAAACGACGGGCGCAACCGGCACGTAGACTTCAGCTCGTGCCTGTTCTTCTTCACCAGCAACATCGGCAGCAAAGACAGCCTGCACGCGATCGGGTCATCGGGATTCGTTCCGCAATTGGAGCAGGAGGAATCCAAGGCCCGCCACTTTCGCGCCGCTTCCCTGCGCGCGCTGAAACGCCACTTCCCACCGGAGTTTCTGCGGCGCATTGAGGATACGATCGTTTATCAACCCCTTCGACCAGCCCACCTGCGCAGCATCTTGGAACTCGAGTTGGCAAGAATCGGCCGCATCTTCGCCCGCCACCCGGCGACGCCCTTTCATGTGGAATTCTCAAACGGGGCGAAGTCGCTGCTTCTTCAACACGGTTGCGATACGGAGTACGGCGCCGCAAACCTTCAGCACACGCTGGCCTGTGAACTTCAGGATCCACTTTACCGGCTGATGGCCACCGGTCAGGTGAGTGACGGAGATACCGTAGGTGTTTTTGCGAAAGGGTCAGAACTCGTCTTCCGCAGGAGCTAGTGCGAAGGGTGCGACAAAGGGCATGTGATAAGATGGGGGCATGGAAATTTCCCGGGAAGAAGCGCTAAATTCGCTTCGGCGCTGGAAGCATAGCGGCACAACCGTGGGGCTGATTTTCGCTGCCCATGGAGGCACCGCCGGCTCCGCGATGTTGGCGGAAATCGCCGAACTCTCCTCTCGAATTGTCTTCAAGACTGAGATGAGCGTTCTTACTTTCGGACTCTTTCAGGCACACTTTGAGCTTCGCCCGCTAACCGTCCTGCGATTTCCGAAACGGGAAGGCCTCGCCCAGATTGATGGTCTTCACATTTGGCTCGAATCGGGCCATTGGCTGTTCGTTTGCGACGCACGGGGATTGGGAAATAAGTGGTTGGAATCAGCCGCCCGAGCACTGGAGCGTGGTGGTCCCGACGACCCCGTGGAATCGAGGGGTGCTTCCCGGCCGGAGCGATCGCAGACGGCAGCCTGAGTGCGCCGGCGGGTCATTGCCACTCCGAATTTCCACAAGGCTCTTTCAATCAACCGACCTCACGCACTTTCCCCGGCTCCGGCGCTGTGCCGGATCGCGATTCAGCGGTTTGCACCTAAAGAGTTGGAAGTGTATATTGGGGGCGCAGAGCAATAATCGCGGGAATCCAGAACAGGCTTTGGGGCATGAAGAAAACGATTGCGCTCTTTGTGTTCGTAATCTGGGGGACCGCCAGCGCCGTGAGCGCCTTGGGCAGCGGAGGGACCATCAGCGGACGCGTGGTCATCACCAAAGTAATAACCAGAAAACGCGTTACTCTCCCTTCCTACGACATGCGCGGCGCCGCAGTGAATTCGCAAAGCACCGGCAAGCCATCCAGCGGCGACCCTGCTGTTGACGAGCTCTCCCGCCTGGTCATTTACCTTGAAGGACCAAGTCTAAAGCCCGGCCCTCCAACGCAGGACGCGCTGACCCAGAAAAATCGACATTTTGATCCAGAGATCTTGGTTGTGCCGGTCGGCTCAACTGTCTCTTTCCCCAATCAAGACCCCATTTTCCATAATGTCTTTTCGCTCTCGAAGATTAAACCTTTCGACCTGGGGTACTACCCTGCCGGGGAAACCCGGACGGTGAAATTTGACAAGCCGGGCATCGTGCAGGTGTACTGCCACATCCATCCCGACATGAGTGCTGCCATCGTGGTGCTCGCCACCCCATACTGGACAAAACCCGCCGAGGGAGGAGGATTCTCCCTGACTGGCATTCCCCCCGGCACTTACGACCTTGTGGCCTGGCATCGCTCTGCAGGATTCTTCCACCGGCACCTTACTCTGAATTCCGGTGACAACCTTCAGGAGGAATTCCTGATCCCGGTGAAAGAGGCGGATTCCAGTTCGGCAGGGAAGGATGGACAAGGGCAATGAAGCGGCCTTTCCCCCTGGCAACGCGTGCGTTCCTGCTCACCTTCCTGAGCATGTGTGCAGTGGGCGCGGCAGGATTTGTCGCCCTGAACGCAGCCCTCCGTGCAAGGATCAAGGAGGGGTTGAAGGCCGACCTGCGGCTCTCCGAGCAGCAAATCGACCAGCAGGACGCGGAATTCAATCTTCGCGACCGCGAAGTGATTGCGACCTTGAGCCAAAATGCCGGCCTGAAGGCTGCCATCGGGCTTTCGCGCGAACAATCCGGACCCGCATTGAGCGCCCAAGTGCGGGAAACGATCGAGGACCAGCTACGTGATTTGTCCCACGATCTCGATTTCGGCCTGCTCCTGGTGATCAACCCCCAGGGATCGGTTATCGCCACCGTCGGTGCAACCGTGAAAGAAGATGAGGCCCAGCAGTTTTCCTCAGACCGCTCGAATGGTCCATGGCTGGTTCGCGCCGGGCATGACTTATACAAGGTAACCAGCGTGCCGATAAACCTGGGGGAGGAGAATCTCGCCCGACTTGCCGTAGGCCGGCGGTTCGAGCTCAGCCCGTCCGCCGCTCACGGATATGCGGTCTTGACTTATCGGGATGGCATCGTGGAAAGCACACTCCCCACCGCCGAGAACGCCGAAGTTGAACGTGCCATCATCGGCAGGTGCCATGACCAGGACAATGGCTGCGAGATTGATGCCGGCGGGCAAACTTATCTGGCTCTTGAGATGGACCGCGACTGGGTGACGCCCAACTACAAGTTGTTGCGACTGGCTTCCATAGACGACGCCATGCGGGGATTCACGCAGGGGCTGCGCGGGGTCTTCATCATCACCGGATTGGGTGGAGTGCTGATGGCCGCGTTGGTGTCGCTGCTGGCCTCGCGCTCGATTTCACTCCCACTGTCCAATCTGGCGACAGACCTTGAGAGCAGCGGCGAAACCGGAGCGCTTTGGAGCGAGTTCCGCGTGGACTCCTCCACGCGCGAGGTTAACCTGTTGGCCGGAGCGCTGAATCGCGCCGCGACGGCTCGCCGGCAGGTTGAGGGCGAACTCCGCAATGCCAAGGATACCGCAGAGGCCGCCACCAATCGTGTGGAGCTAAGCTACGACGACACGCTCGGGGCGCTGGGCGCCGCGCTTGACTTGCGCGACAACGAAACCGCTGGCCACTCACACCGCGTCACACGCTACTGCGTGGAACTGGCGAAGCGCATCGGCTGCCAGGGCGAATTGTTGAAACACATCGAGCGGGGCGCCTACCTCCACGACATCGGAAAAATTGGCACGCCTGACGCCATTCTGCTTAAGCCCGGCAAACTGACTCCGGAGGAGCGCAAAATCATGGAGCAGCATGCACTGCGCGGGTTTGAGTTAGTCAGCGAAATCGAGTTTCTCCAGGAAGCTGCGCAGATTGTCTACTCCCATCAGGAGCGCTACGACGGCAACGGATATCCCCGCCAGTTGGCGGGCGACCAGATTCCCCTCGGCGCGCGGATTTTCGCAGTGGCGGATACTTTTGACGCCATGACTTCCGACCGGCCCTACCGCAAGGCACTGCCACTGGAAGTCGCGCTGGCGGAAATCCACAAGGAGTCGGGGCGCCAGTTTGATCCGGCAGTGGTGAGGGTGCTGGAAGGCATCCCTGCGGGAGTTTGGGACAACATTCGCAATGAGGTGTCCGGCCTCGGAGGATCCGTGGTGTCCAAGCGCGCCGATCTTGACGCCACGGTCATCTGGAAGAAGGAGGACGTCCAGCTTAGCTCGAAGTGCGTGAACATTCGCGAGAGCGGGATGCTCCTCGAAAGCCCCGGCTCAGTTGCTTTGGGGCAGGAATGGGAATTGGAGTTCAGCATCCCTAATTCATCCGAACCACTCAGGCCGCGGGTGCAAGTCATGCGCAAGGAGGCCCGCGGCATCGGC
This sequence comes from Terriglobia bacterium, assembly GCA_030040315.1. Lineage (GTDB taxonomy): Bacteria > Acidobacteriota > Terriglobia > UBA7540 > UBA7540 > Bog-366. The sequence goes on from JASHTY010000015.1 coordinate 13,785, forward strand.
GTAAAATTCATCACACTCACCCGCGATGCCCGGGAGAGCATCCGGCGCTATACCGGTGCGGCGGTTAAGGAAGTTGTGGCTTCGTGAAGGAGACCGAGCGTTGTCGAGGCGGGACGATCCGAACGAGGCGAACGATGCGTGCCTGCGGGCGGCGGCGCGGTGGGGCCGGCCCTGCCTTGCCATCCTGGTCCTTTGGGTCGTCGTCACCTCGATCTGTCCCAGCGCTGCGGCGCAGGACGCCCAGTTCGGCGTGGCGCTGCCCATAACCTTCTCGGCTGGGTTTCTCGATACTCAACGCGCGCAATATGATGACTCAACTGCGCCGACGGCGTTCGGGGCATTTCGCCTGCTGGCCTATCCTGAAATCAAGTTGGGTGCTCATTGGTATGGCTACGGCGCCCTGCAGCTTCGACTGACCCCGTATTTTTATCAGGACGCTTACGACGACGTTCGGCAAATCAAATTCGATACGCTGCAAGCCTTTCTGGGATATTCGCGCACATGGAATCACACGGCCGTGGGCGTGAAAGTTGGAAAACTGTCGTCGGCCTTCGGGGCTTTTCCGCTGCACTACGACGACATGGTCAACCCGCTCCTGGATCAGCCTCTGCAATACAACTATCTGCTGCTTCAGCCGAGCCAGGGCTCAGGCAGCGCCTACGGCCTTACGCCCGTCACGATCTATGGATTGCCGACAGCGGAGATTGATCTTTCGTTGAATCACCTGGATTCGCGCTTTCAGCTCACCAACAGCAATCCCTATAATCCCATCCAGTTTTTCGCTTCGGACCAGCACCCACAATGGACGGCAGGCGGCGGCTATACCATCGTTCAGGGATTGCGAGTTGGAATCTCGGCGTATCGCGGCCCTTGGCTTTCCGGCGCACGCGCGTCACTCATTCCGGCGGGCCTGACT
>JASHTY010000155.1 GCA_030040315.1 Terriglobia bacterium
TCGCTGCCAGCCACTTTTACCGCGACGGGCGATATCAACTTTCCACCGAGCGCGAGGAATGGAGTTCAGCCGATCTGGTCCACCGCCTGGCGACCTGGGCTGAACGCTACCCGATTCTTTCCATCGAAGACGGCGTGGCGGAAGACGATGCGGAGGGTTGGAAGCTGCTTAGCGAGCGCCTGGGCAAGCGCTGCCAACTGATCGGCGACGACCTGTTCGTAACCAACCCGCGACGGCTGGCAGAAGGGATTCGCGACGGAATCGCCAACACCGTGCTGGTGAAGATGAATCAAATCGGCACGCTCAGCGAGACGATGGAAGTAATCCGGCTGGCGCAGCGATCCGGCTACCGCACCGTGGTCAGCGCGCGCTCGGGAGAGACCGAAGACGATTCCATGAGCGACCTGGCGGTGGGAACTTGCGCCGGTCAATTGAAGGTCGGCGCCATCACGCGTTCCGAGCGGCTGGCCAAATACAATCGCCTGCTGCGCATTGAAGAACATCTGGACAGCCGCGCCGTGTATCGCGGGGCGGAGACTTTCAAGGGCCTTGGGGCGCTGATGCCTGTGAGTTAGGCTGGGTTCGGTGCGAATCTTCTGCGGCACGTCGCCGCGCCGGCAAGCCATTCCTGCGCCTGGGTGTGCACGACCTCACGACCGACCATGTCGGGGCTGTTGAATTGCCCCTCACCGCCGTCCAGCCGGTGCGCCTCTATCTACTCCCAAAAGCAAATAGAACCGTCTGTAAAATTTCCCCCCGACCGCACCCAACCAGCCTGCTTATGCATCTGAACATTTGAGACGGGTGCTGTGCGCCGGGCTCATCGTGAGGAATGCAGAACAGGCCTAGTAGATTAACAGTGATCCGCCCCCACGATTTGACGGAGAGTTGGAGATGTTTTCTTAGTGCAGGAGTTGAAGCCGCAGGTCGTAGCCCGGAATACGGGCCATCAGCGGATTGCGGCGGCCGCGGGTGTTCGCGGAGGTGCCTGATCCACCAACCCCGCGGTTAACCCTTTCAGAAAGGATGGGGGCAACACAACAATTCGGTTAATTCCAACAGTCCAATAGGAGTTGATATGGCCCAGTCGCCTTCCGTTCAAAGTCCCAGTTCCAATCCTCCCGCTTTTCGGCTAGATGTGAACCTCCATGATTTACTGACCAAGCCTTCCCAACCACCCATGCTTCTTCCTCCGCCCAAGCCGGTGGGCGAAGCGCAGGCGCTGCCTGAGCCGGTATTTCCGCAGCACCCCGAATTACTGGCTCCAACCCACCCGGCAGACTGGAATCCGCGCGAACATCCTGACAATCCCTATCGACGCCGCTGGACAGCGCCGCTGGTTTATCGCGCCATGACTGGCTGGCTGTTTCCCTACATCAAGTCTCGGGTGTTGCCGGGTGACTTTCATCCCGTCATCGCCTATCTGTTTACGGAATGGAAATGCAATCTCGATTGCCACTACTGTTGGGCGTTTGATAACACGGTGAAAGGCATGAGCGAAGACACGGCCAAGCGCTCCATCGACTGGCTGCATTCCACCACCTGCCGAGTGCTGGCGCTGATGGGCGGCGAGCCCCTGCTCCGCCCGCAATTTGTCCACAAGATCGTGGACTATGCGGCCAAGAAGGGCTTTTGGGTTTACCTCCCCACCAATGCGCGGTTGCTGCGGCCGGAGATCATTGACCGCGTGGCAGACGCCGGCGTGGCGATCGTCAACTTCGCTGTCGATGCCGTGGATGAAAAGCCCGGACTGCCCAAGGCGCTCACGCCCGTGCGGAAGTATTTCGACTATCTGATTCAGCGGCAATACCGCTACGGCTATTCGGTGTTTTTCAACATCAACATCTGCCGGAACAACATTGAAGATGTGAAGCAGCTCACCGAAATCGCCCACGAAAACGGCATCGCCACGGATTACCACATCAACGAGTCGCCGATGATCGAGCAGGATCACTTCAAGCACTACGACGAGAATGACACCTTCATCCGCAAGGATGATTGGCCGCGCGTGGATGAACTGGTGGAATGGCTGGTGGCGAAGAACCGCTCGGGCTACAAGATGGTGAACTCCGTCAAGCGCCTCTACGACATGCGCGACTTTATGCGCGGAAAAGTTGAGCCGTGGAACTGCCGCGCGGGACAGAACAACGTGATCATCCGCGTGGATGGCTCTCTTGCGCCCTGCTTCCCCATGTATTCGGCTAAGTACGACTGGGGCACGATTGGCAATCACAAGTTCGAAGTGAAGCAGCTCGACACGATGAAGGAAGAGTGCCAGACGCATTGCTTCTCCACGCTGAACCATAATCTCGGATACTGCTATAATGATGTGAGGGTGGTGAAGTGGGTGCTGCGGCAGGCGGCGCGCGGCTTCCAGGGTGTTGATGGGAGCTTTGACTGATTCGCTAACGATAATTTGCAAGGAAGGGATTTCCGGGCGGCTTCGTGAAGAGAATCAACCGGGATTTTCCGTTCCTGCCGCGGGCAAGAATTCTCAATTTAATGTGGTTGGCATTTGGTCGGGATGACCAGCCTCGCGAATATCCCCTGCAAACATGAGCCTGGGCGCAGAACGGCACTCTCGTGGAAGAATTCTGGCCACGCTTATCGCGCAGCTTCTCCTCATCACCCCGCTGGCCCTGGCGGATAACAAACCCGACCTGAAGCCCGGCTACAATTTCTATTCTCCCCGCGAGGACGCGGAGCTGGGGCAGGAATACTCCGCGCAGGTCGACCGCCAACTGCCTCTGCTGGATGACGCCGGCGCCCTGAACTACCTGAATAATCTGGGAAAGAAGCTGGTGGCGTTCGCCCCCGAGAACCAGCCGGACTACGTGTGGAAATTCAGGATCGTCAACAGCGGGCAGATCAACGCCTTCGCTCTTCCCGGCGGATACATTTACGTCAACCGGGGGGTGTTTGACGCGGCTGAGAACGAGGCGCAACTTGCCGGGGTGATTGCCCACGAATCCGGCCACGTGGTGATGCGCCACGGCACGCATATCGCCTCGCAAGCGCTCGTGGCGGAGGGTGGCCTGGCCCTAGTCGGCTCGATACTCGGCCAGCGGGGCAACATCGCGAGTCAACTGGCGCAACTCGGCCTGGGGTTGGGCGTGGATTCGCTGCTGCTGAAGAATTCGCGCGCGGCGGAGACCCAGGCGGATGAAGTAGGCGCCTACATCCTCTATCGCGCCGGTTACGATCCCCACGCGATGGCGCAGTTTTTTCAGATCGTCGCCCGGAAATATCCGCAGCGCACTCTGCAATTCTTCTCCGACCACCCCAATCCTGAGAATCGCATTCAGGATGTTGATAAGGAAATCGCTCAGTTCGGCGCGCAACGCGCCGGCAACATGGATGATTCTGCGTTTGAGGGAATCAAGCAGTCGCTGGCCACGCTCTCACCGCCCCCCGAGCGAAAGGGTACGCCCAAGATCGACGCGGGCAATCATCCGCCGCCTCTGCCCTCCGAAAGCGTGACGCATTACCAGTGCACGATGTTTGCGCTGGATTATCCCGACAACTGGCAGGTGCAGCATGCCGAAGACACGCTTGAAATTTTCCCTCCGGGCGGCATGGTGACCGGGGCGGAGGGCGAAACGTCGCAAGCCTATGGCGCTTCCGTCAGCCTCTACGAACCGCAGCAGGGAAAGAATTGGGGGCTGATCGATGCCACGCAGGAGCTGCTTGACTCCATGCGCCAGTCGAATCCCCAATTGCAGGTCCTGCAGCAAACCGGCATGACACTGCGCGGAAGCCCTGCCGTCAGCACGCTGCTGCAAAACGATTCACCCGTGCAGGGACAGAGGGAGACAGACCATCTGGTCACCGTCCGCCGGCGCGACGCCGTGCTGGCATTCGTTTTTGTGGCCCCTGCCGGAAGCTTTCAAGCCTACGCTCCCACGTTCGACAAAATCCTGCAAAGCATCGATCTGGCGCGGTGACGCGGAGTGGGCAACACGCCATCGCCGAAAAAGTTGTAGCACGGGTGTCCCCACCCGCGACCTGTGGGGGATATCGCAGAGCGAGCTCAGCTCTGCGGCTGGGACGGAGTTGCGCTTGTGAAGTTGTACCCTGGCACATGGTGTTTGCTCTGCCCAACGCAGAGATTGAAAGGCATCTCTGCGCCATCCACCTATCGGTGAATTGCAAAGGCGCGGGTGCGGACACCCGCGCTACGGTATTCAAACTGCTGCGGAGCCGTGAAGTATGCATGGCCTGCGGGTATAATTTGAAATGATGAATTTCGTCAGTCGAAGAGTAAGCGCGGCGGCAGAAGCGTGCGCGGCAGTGATTCTGTTCAGTTCGGCCGCGTGGGTTATGGCGCAAGCGCCGGGGCAGGCGCCCGGGCAGGTTCCCCAGCCGCCGCCCATCCACATTCCGCGCATCGGTGGCCAGCGGGTGGAGCGCCCTGAATCCGAAACACCCACGGAAGGCCCGGTTTACGTTGTGCTGTGGTTTGACACGGAAGACTACATCCTGCCGCAAAGCGACGACGCCGCCAAACGCATTGCCGTTTTCCTGACGCAGGAGGAAGTCCCTGCGACTTTCAAGATCGTGGGCGAGAAAGCGCGCGTGCTTGAACAGCGAGGGCGCGAGGATGTGATCTCCGCCGTGGCCCAGCACGAAATCGGCTACCACTCGAATACCCACAGCCAGCACCCGACCGTGGCTGAATACGAGGCCGACCTAGACTGGGACGCCGGCGCAGGGGAATTCAACCGGCGCGAGCGCCCGGGCTTCGACGATGTGGCCCGCATCTTTCGCAAGACTCCCACGGCGTATGGACAGCCGGGCGCATCCTGGGCCCCCCAAACCTATCCGGCGCTCCAGAAGTGGGGCGTGCACGTTTACCTGGACGACGGCAAGCAGGTAGGATTGCGCGGCGCGCCCTTCTGGTACGGCGGTCTGCTTAACATTTTCAATATTCGCGGCTCGGAACAGTTTCGCCCCGATGAGAATTGGTCGAACCTGAACATGGTAAAGGTCTGGTTCCGGGATGCGTACCTTTCGATGACCGCGCGCAAAGCCGGGGGATTGTTGAGCATCTATTTCCATCCCTGCGAATTCGTACACCAGCAATTCTGGGACGCGGTCAATTTCAGCAATGGCGCCAACCCTCCGCCCGAGCAGTGGAAGACCCCGACGATGAAGTCGCCGGAAGATTCCGAGCGCGCTTTCCAATATCTCGAAGATCTTGTGCGCTTCCTGAAGTCGTTTCCGCGCGTGCAATTCCTTACGGCTTCGAGCGCAGCGGCAAGGTTTCATGACCGCGCGCAAAATCACATCTTCTCGATGCAGGAAGTGAGCACCATCGCCGCGCAAGTAGACCCGCAGGTGACCTTCCAGACCGGCGAAACCTTCAATCTGAGCGCGAGCGAGGTCTTTTACGTCCTGAACAAGTACCTTGCCGGACTTGTCCGCCGGCAGTCGGCTGAGCCGCTTCTGTTGGACCGGACGCCTTATGGTCCCATCGTCGCGGCACCGCCGCTCGAGGCGAAACTTGTTGCTCCCTGGTCGCAGGTCAGCAAGGCTGTGCTCGACGTTCAGGATGAGATGGACAAAACCACGCGCATACCCAACTGGGTTTTGCTGGGCAGCCAAAGCGTGCCGCCTGAAAGCTACCTCGCCGGAATCGCCCAGGCAGTGGAGAACCTTACACAGAATGCCGTGCTGCCTGATTCCGTTACCTTTCCTCCTGCACGCCTTGCCGCAGCCGATTTCGTGGCCGATGACTCGCCCGACATCTGGGACTGGGTCATTTTCCCGCGCGGATTCCATGCGCCTAAATTGATCGCGCTCGCCAAACTGCAAGCGTGGACGCTCAAGCCCGCGAAGTAGCCATCCATTAGCCTGGGAATTTCTGCAGCGGCTTGGACGCCCTGTTCAACGGGCAACGACTTTTATCTCACAATTAGCGGCTCGCGCGCCTTTCGGAGCGCGGGGACTGTCAGCTTAGAGCAACGTAGCTGTGCACGCGCAGTTGGAAATCGCAGTGAATCCACACGTGAGGACTGGACGAGGCAAAAATCGACTTTATGTCGTTTCGCAAATAGCCGAATCTCAAGCCTGCGCAATTTGTCTGCACATCATCAATGGGTGAAGCACCTCGCCCATCATCACAAAAGTTTATTCGCTTACTAAAGAATTTTTCTGGAAAGGCTGGTGGGCTACAAATATTGGGAGAGTTTTCTGTAATATTTTGGATTTTTGAAAACCGATCCTTATTGAAATTTTTCACAACTCATTACTATCAACGACTTAAAGTACTTGGAAACTTTGTAAAATTTTGGTTGCAAATTTGCACGTCATAAAGTCGGTAGTCAAGGACCTATTCTGCTTCTCAATAAACAGTACACGTTCCTCAAGGTCTAAGTCGGGCTTTAAGTCAGGTCTGTAAAAGGCTGAAGAGGCGTTCCTTTTTCATGGGGGAATTGGGCGGACATAATGTCCGTCCGTGATTTTCCTTTTCTTAATCGCAAATATGTTCGTCGAAGTTGATCTAGGATTTTGGCGGCCACTCCGAGTCAAGCCAGGTTGCCTTCGGTCAAAACAAATCCGTTTGGTGATGGAAGGCAGTTAGTGCCGATGTCTGGTGAGTATTGATACCGAAAAAATTCAGTGGAGGTGTACTTTGAAGAAACTCTGTGCTTACGGGTTGGCGGGATTGCTGTTGTGTGCGGTGGCGCTAACGCCCCGGTTGGTTTGGGGCCAAGCTGCCACTACCGGCACGGTGATTGGGCAGGTCACGGATCAAAGCGGAGCCTCAGTGCCTGGCGCTAATGTGGTTTTGACCGATCTCGGCACCAAGGGCACAATGGGACAGGTCACCAACCGCGACGGTCGTTTTGCTTTCTCGGAGGTTAAACCCGGCCTTTATGATGTGTCGGTGACGGCGAAGGGCTTTCGCAAGCTTACAGTCGCCTCGCAGGAGGTGCTCGTCGGCGAGTCCCTCAACATGCCCCTGGTCTTGGAGGTAGGCTCCACGACACAGTCGGTGGAAGTCAAGGCCGTGGCAGGCGCGGACCTGCAAACCCTGAACTCCACGGTGGGCACCACGCTCGGCGGCAGCACGGTCCTTGCGTTGCCCAACCAGAATCGCGATGCCACCACCCTTCTGCTCTATCAGCCCATGACCGTTCCAACTTTTGGCGGCTCAAACAGCAATGAAACGGGCGGTCAGGTGGCGGGCGCCATGAGTGACCAGAACACCTTCACACTGGACGGCGGCAATGCCACAGACGACCTGGCGGGGGACAACAACTACATTGCCGCCCAACGCCAGTATGTGGGGCCGCAAGCCGCCATTCCAACCCCCATCGAGAGCATTGAGGAGTTCAAGGTGGCCACCAACAATCAGACCGCCGACTTCAGTACCTCGGCGGGCGGCCAGGTGATGCTGGTGACCAAGCGCGGCACCAACACCATCCACGGCTCCGCCTATGACTACTTCCAGGCCAACTGGCTGGATGCCAGCGGTTATAACCTGAACAAGTTTTGGGATGAGAACCTGCATCAAGTCAAGCAGCACCAGAACCGCTTCGGCGGGAGCATCGGCGGGCCCGTGCTGCCCTCCAGATGGGGTGGCAAGACTTACTTTTATGGCAACTATGAGGGCCAACGCTACCCCTACACCAACGGCGCTTATGAGCGGCCCACGCCCAGTGCCCTGCTGCGCGAGGGGATCATCCAGGAGAAAGACACCTCGGGCAACATCATCACGTACAACCTGATGAGCGCGAAAAACTGCGGGACGACCGGGGCGACGGCGGGTACGCTGCCTTGCGACCCGCGCGGGCTCGGCATCGACCCCACCATCCAGAACCTGTGGAACAAGTACATGCCGCTGCCCAACGACCCCACCTTTGGCGACACGCTGAATTACGTAGGCTATGTTGCCCCCTTGCAGCAGCGCATCCGCTCGGATTTCATGGTGGCTCGCATGGACCACGATTTTGGCTCCAAGTGGCGCGGCTATCTCACCTACCGGTGGTACAACCTGGAATACCCCTCTACCAACCAGGTGGATATCGGCGGCGTCCTTCCCGGCGATACCCTTGGCACGCCGGCCTCGGCGTCCGCCGACCCGGAGCACCCCCGCTACACGACAATTGGCTTAACCGCAACGCTCACGCCGTCGCTCACCAACGAATTCCACATGAGCTATCTACGCGACGATTGGAACTGGATCCGGGCGGGCGTCCCCACTGGCCTCGTGGGCATCCCCGCCGGCCTGGAAGTGGAGGTTGCCGGTTCCGAGAACACGGGTTGTACTGCCAGTTGCCTCAACCCCTTGAACTTTGACACCCAAAGCGCACGCAACCGCCTCTGGGACGGCCAGGACTTCACTTACTCCGACACGGTGAGCTGGCTGCATGGGAACCACTACTTGCAACTGGGCGGCCAGTTCTACCACTTTCATGACATTCACGCCCGCGACGACGATGTGGTCGCCGCGCTCACCCAGTTGGGCTATCAGATCAATTATCAAAGCACCAGCTTGTCGTTTGGATCTTCTTACATCCCCTTTGAATGCTCGGGCACCGGCCAGACTGGCTGCATGAATTCTGCTTTAAGCAGCAACTGGGAAGCGGTCTATGCGGCAACAGCGGGGTTTGTAGGCAGTGCCGAACAGGTGTTTGTGCGGCAAGGCAACAATTTTACCCTGAACCCCGGCGCCACGGAGCTCGAGGACCATTCCATTCTCGACACCTACAGCCTGTTCGTTAACGACTCCTGGAAGATCAAGTCCAATCTGACGGTAAATTATGGACTGGAGTGGGGCGTGGAAATGCCCCCTTACGAGCTGAACGGCGAGCAGGACATTTTCACCGACTCGCTGGGAAACGCCGTGAGCTTCAATGGCCTCCGTACTGGCATGCAGACCGCCGCGCTCAGCGGGCAGGTTTATAATCCCATCCTGGGTTTCACTCCCATTCGAGCTATGGGTACCCAGCAGAAGTATCCCTTCCCTCCCTTTTATGGCGCCTTCAGCCCCCGCGTGTCGGCGGCCTGGAGCCCTGCCGTGAAGACTGACAACTGGCTAGGCAAGATTTTCGGTGACCGCAAGACGGTCCTTCGCGGCGGATATGTGCGCATCTACGATCGGACCAATTCGGTGGACATGGTGCTGACGCCCCTGATCGGCTACGGCTTTGCCCAGCCGGTGACCTGCGCCGGCATCAGCAGCAGCCCCGCCGGCGGCACCTGCCTGAATACCCCCGGCTCCGTTACTCCCGCCACCGTCTTCCGCATTGGAACGGATGGTACCACGGCGCCTTTAGCGGCGGCGGCGACACCGATCACGAACACCCTGTCGGTGCCGGCCGAGCCCGGAGTCAACTCCCCTGGCGCCGGCGGTCTGGCTGCTGTGGATACCCAGTGGCGGCAGGGCTCTGACGACCAATTCGACTTCACCATCCAACGTCAACTCCGGGGAGGGCTGCTGGTGGAAGGTGGCTGGAATGGCCGCTGGGCCAAGCACCTCTATCAGGGAGAGGACATCAACAACGTACCGGTAATGATGACCCTGGGCGGACAATCCTTCACGCAGGCGTATTACAATTTGTATCAAGCTAATCTGGCCGGTGCAACCCCCTCGCCCCAACCATTCTTTGAAACCGCTCTGGGGGCGGGAAACGCATACTGCTCCGGTTACGCCAGTTGCAGCGCGGCGGTGGTAGCCAAGGAAGGCACGGCAGGGAACCAGCACATTTATAAATACAATCCCTACTCGGTTTTTGCCGACCTCGATGGCAAGTGGAATTTCGCCGGTTGCGCTGCGTGCGACATTTTGCCCGCCGACCCCGGGAGATATACCGATATCGACAACGACACCACGAACGGCTTCGCCAATTATCAGGCGATGTTTCTTACCGTTCAAAAGCGCGTAGGCCAGGGAATGACCATCAGCGCCAACTATACCTACTCCCACACCCTGTCCACGTTCGGCATCAATCAGGAGTATACAAATGCCTCTCCCAATTTCCCCTGGAACCTCTACTACGACTACGGACCGGCGCCCTTCGATCGCACCCAGGTGATCAATGCGGTGGGCCACTATGACCTGCCCTTCGGGAAAGGGAAGTATTTCTCCACCAGCAATCCCGTCCTTGATCGCATCATTGGCGGTTGGAGCTTTGCCCCGGTGTATACCTGGGCGACGGGGCTACCCATTGAAACCGAAACCGGCGGCGGCCACGAATTCGGCGCGGGCAATATCCCCCTTTTCTCAGGCATGGTACCGCTGACGGACACGGGAAGCTTCGGGCACACGGCTCATACCAATCTGCACATCAGCGGTACCGCCACCTATCCCGGTTCCACCTTCGGCTCTTTCGTCGGCACTAACGATGACCCCTATGCCGACTGCGGCGGCAAGGTCTGCACCGCAAACTCTTACGGCGTTAACCTGTTCAGCAATCCCACCGCCGTGTACAACAACTACCGGCCCGCGCTGCTGGGCGTTGATACTCACGCCTATGACATTGGGCCTTACCACGGGCAGCATCGCTGGAACGTTGACTTTACCATCGCCAAACAAACTCACATCGCGGAAAGATGGAACGTCACCTTCTACGCCCAGTTCCTGAATGCCCTTAATCACATGGAATTCAGTGACCCGGGCATGGACTTCCTTAGCCCCCTCACTTTCGGGGACTCGACCACGCAGTTTAACAGCCCGCGGGTGATCGAATTGGGCTTGCGGCTGGCATTCTGACGAATGCGTTTTGAAGCTCACTTCCAAGGGGCGTTGCGCCGGTGCGCGACGCCCCTGGTTTTTTGCCGGGCTGGTGCGGCCTGACCCCTTCGGCAGGATGACCTTCCCACGTTGATTTTCAACTTCGCCCGTGCTAGATGTGAACGATGAGCGGGATTGCGAAGACAAGCCTATCGCTCAGTCTAATTTTGCTTGTTGCACGGCTGCAAGCGATGGCGCAGAGCACCAGCACGCCGCCCAACGCCGGGAGCGACCCCGCCACGGCCTTGGAATTCCTGGGCTCCTGCACGGCTCCGAGCGCTATTGTGTCCACAGAAACGGGCCACGCCAGTGCCTGCCCTCCACGCCTGCCGACACCCGACTGCACTGCACCGAAAGTTCGTGATGATCTACCTGGGTACCTACGAATTGCCGTTCGGCAAGGGCCAAAAGCTTTCCAGCAACAACCCGATGGTCAGCCGCCTCATCGGGGGCTGGTCCTCCGCACCCGTCTTCACTTGGGCCAGCGGCTTGCCCATTGAGACCATAAGCGGCACAGGCGGTGAGTGGGCGAACGGCTTCGCTCCCTGGTACGCGGGAATGGTTCCGCTGGGCAATGTTCAAGGTCAGGGCAACAGCGATCACGCGGGCGTTTTCGGTGATGCTGCAACCGGAGTCGCGACGGCCGAAAACCCGGTGAATGGCGGAATTGGCCACAACATTTTCACCAACCCCAACGCCGAATTCAATCTGTTCCGGCAAGACATAGTCGGCATCGACGGCCCGAGCTACGACTACGGTCCGTGGACAGAGGCGCCGGAACCTGGACTTCGGGCTCACGAAAGATACCGCCATCACCGTGCGCGTACGCCTCCAGCTCTACGGCCAGGCGTTCAACGTCTTCAACCACATGCAGTGGGCTGATCCCGGACTGGACTATCTGAGCCCTGCGACTTTTGGCGTGATCAGCGGTGAATACGGCTCCATCGGCAGCA
>JASHTY010000016.1 GCA_030040315.1 Terriglobia bacterium
CTCTCAACGCCGTAGTGAAACAGCGTGAAGAGTCAACCGTGGGGGCGCTGGCAAAGGCTCGCGAACAGGCGGCCGCGGCCGGGGCCAAGGCGCAAGAGTACGAGACAGCCATACAGGCGGCGCGACAGGAAGTCTACCGCCAACGCGACGCGGACCGGCGAAAGAACCTCGAGCAGCGCGACCAGGCCCTGCGGAAGCGCCGTGAGCAGGCTGAGGCCCTAGTTCGAGACGGCCAGGCCGAGTTGGCTCGTGAGGTCTCAACGACGAAGGCAGAATTGAGTGCCGCCAGCCAATCCCTGGCGGAGGAAATCTCCCAACGATTGTTGGGCACGGAATTGCCAGGTGCGGCCCGGAGGTTGCAAATTTGATCCGCAGGCTGCGCCAATTTGCCTTATTCACGCTATTGGGAGTTTGCGTTGCTGGGCTCGCGTCGCCCGTGGCATCGCGGGCGCAGGAAAGCGAGCCGGCGGGGAAGGAAGGAAAATCCGAGCCGCACCACGAGCTGCTTTTCCATACCATCAACTTCATCATTCTGGTGGCCGGGCTTGGCTACGTTTTGCGCAAACCGATGGCGGAATTCTTAAGCGGGCGCTCCGCCGCGATCCAGAAAGCCCTGGACGAGGGCCGCAAGGCGCTCGAGGCGTCGCAAGCTCAGATGCGGGCGGCGGAGAGAAAGCTGCGCGGGTTGGAGGCGGAAATAGCCGCGCTCCAGGCCACCGCCGAACGCGAAATGGCGTCGGAGCGACAGCGCTTGCAACAGGCCGGCGCGGAGGAAGCGGCGCGAATTTTGGAGTCGGCTCGCGCCCAAATCGATTCTGCTCTGCGCGCTGCCAAGCTGGAACTGAAAAGCTACGTCGCGGAGCAGTCCGTGGCCAGCGCCGAAGAGTTGATTCGCACCCGCCTGGATGACGCCGGACGCCGGCGACTGGTAACCCAGTTTGCGGCGACCGTAGGATCCAAAGAAGCGAAGAACTAGCGTCTTGGCGTTTTGATCTGGTGTTCCGAATTTGCGCTGCAGCAGGCAGCCGGGACCAAATCCAGCACTCTGCGCGCAGGACCAAATCGCAAACTCAAGATTCGAGAATTGGATTTGCAGATGCCGATTATTGTTGCCAACCGCTATGCGCACGCCCTCGCTGATGTCGTCGCACCCAAGGGAAATTTCCGCCAGGTGCTTAACGAGCTTCAGGATTTTGGCGCACTATACGAGCAGAGCCATGAACTGCGCGAAGTTTTTGAGACCCCGGCCGTTACCATGGCGCAAAAGCTCAGAGTGCTGGAAGCGGTGGCCGCAAGGCTGGGCAGTTCACCGGTCACTTTGAACTTTCTGCGGGTGGTAACAAGTCATTACCGCATGCCTGTATTCGGCGAAATTCTCCAGGCCTTCCGCAACGTTGCCTACGCGCGCCTGGGGATTGTGCAGGTCAAGGTTTCTTCCGCCGCAGCTTTATCCAGTGATGAGCAGGAACTTCTTCGCAAAAGATTCAGCGAAGTGACCGGGAAGCAGCCGGAGCTGGAATTTCACCTGGACCCCGGACTAATCGGCGGCCTGGTGGCGCAGATTGGAAGCACCGTCTTTGACGGGTCCATCCGCGGCCAACTGTCGCGAATCCGTGAGCAATTGACGGAGCAATGAAGCATTGGGACATTGCGAAGGGCAAATGAACACTTGCCCCACGCAAATCACAAATCCCTGATGGCTGGAGCAAGACATGGCACAAATTCGAGCCGATGAGATTACTAAAATCATTCGGGAGCAGATTGAGAATTTTGACCACAGCGTAACGGTGGCGGAAGTGGGTACGGTGGTATCCGTGGGCGACGGCGTGGCTCGCATTCATGGCCTGGACCGCGTCATGGCTGGCGAATTGCTTTCTCTTCCCCACGATGTTGCCGCTTTGGCCTTGAACCTGGAGGAAGACCAGGTGAGCGCCGTGTTGCTGGGCGATTATACGCTGATTGAGGAAGGTGACACGGTCAAGCGCACGAATCGCATTATTTCCGTCCCGGTAGGTCAGGCACTGGTGGGCCGCGTAGTGAATGCGCTCGGTCTGCCCACCGACGGCAAAGGCGCCGTCGTCACGGATGAATACAGCCCCATTGAACGCATCGCTCCCGGCGTGGTGGACCGGCAGCCGGTGAAAGAGCCCATGCAGACGGGAATCAAAGCGATTGATTCCATGATTCCCATCGGCCGCGGCCAGCGCGAATTGATCATCGGCGACCGCCAGACCGGAAAGACTGCCGTGGCTCTTGACACCATCCTGAACCAAAAGGGCGGCAATGTAATTTGCATCTATGTCGCGATCGGGCAGAAGCGTTCCACCATCGCGCAAGTCATCAAGACGCTTGAGCAATTCGACGCGATGAAGTACAGCATCGTCATTGAAGCGAGCTCCTCCGACCCCGCGCCCATGCAATACCTTGCTCCCTATGCCGGATGCGCGATGGGCGAGTACTTCCGCGACCATGGCCAGCACGCCTTGTGCATCTACGACGACCTCTCGAAGCACGCCGTGGCGTATCGTGAGATTTCGCTTCTGCTCCGGCGCCCCCCCGGGCGCGAGGCGTACCCTGGTGACGTTTTCTATCTTCACTCGCGGCTTCTCGAGCGCGCCGCCAAAGTGAACAAGGAACTTGGCGGCGGCTCGCTGACGGCACTGCCGATTATCGAAACCCAGGCTAACGACGTTTCCGCCTATATTCCGACCAACGTCATCTCGATTACCGACGGACAGATTTACCTGGAAAGCGACCTGTTCAACAGCGGCGTGCGCCCAGCCGTGAATGCGGGCATTTCGGTGTCGCGCGTGGGCGGGAATGCCCAGATCGACGCCATGAAGTCCATTGCCGGAATGTTGCGCCTGGAAATGGCCCAGTTCCGCGAGCTTCAGGCGTTCGCTCAGTTCGGCAGCGATTTGGACAAGGTCACACTGGCCCAACTCAATCGCGGCAAGCGCCTGGGAGAGATTCTGAAGCAGGACCAGTACAAGCCCCTTCCCGTGGAAAAGCAGATTACGATTATTTTCGCAACCACCAGCGGGTACCTTGATGACCTGCCGGTTGAACAATGCCTGCCTTTCGAACAGGGACTCTATGAATTCATGGACACGGCTTATCCGGAGGTCGGGAAGCATATCGTCGAAAAAAAGGAATTGACCGACGAGATCAAAGCCGAATTGAAAAAGATGCTCGACGAGTTCAAGGCGAAGTTCGTGGCGGACAGCAAGGCGAAAGCTTCCTGATGCTCGTATGCGATACCGGAAAGTAAACACTGGAATCTAGAGACTCAGAGACACGATGGCAGCACTGATTGACATTCGACGGCGCATCCGCTCGGTGAAGAGCACGCAGCAGATTACCCGGGCGATGAAAATGGTTGCAGCAGCGCGCCTGCGGCGCGCCCAGGAACGGATTTTTAACGCCCGCCCCTACGCTAACGAGATGATGTCGCTGCTGTCAAGTGCGGCGGCGCGCATCACGGACCGGTCGCATCCGCTGCTGGCCGAGCGCCCCATCCAGCGGCAACTTCTGGTTCTGGTCACGGCGGACCGCGGCTTGTGCGGAGCATTCAACACCAACCTGATACGCGCGACACAGGCTTACCTTGATGAGCACCGTGAGCGCGAAACCTCCATCATCGCCGTGGGCCGCAAGGGGCGCGATTATTTTGCCCGCCGGCCGGTGAAAATAATTGGCGAGCACGTCAACATTTTCGGCCGGCTGGAATTTGCCCAGGCACAGCCGATTGCGAAGAGCATCATCGATCTTTACCAGGAAGTGAAAGTGGACTCAGTGGATTTCATATACAACGAGTTCAAATCGATCATGACGCAGCGGGTGATGGTGGAGCGCTATCTGCCCATCAAGCCCATTGTGCCGGCCTCGGGAGAATCGCTGGTGGATTACATCTACGAGCAGCCACCGCTGGAAATCTTCAGCCACCTGCTGCCGCGCTACGTGGAGATTGAAGTTTACCGCGCCCTGCTGGAATCCCAGGCGGCCGAACTGGCAGCACGTATGACGGCCATGGAAGCGGCCACCAATAACGCCCGCGACATGATCGATTCCCTGACGCTGTACATGAATCGCGTCCGCCAGGCGGCGATTACACGGGAAATCATTGAAGTGGTGAGCGGGGCCGCAGCGACTTAAGGAACGCAATTGCTCCAAAGGAAGGACTCGAAATGGCAGAGCAACACCTTGGCAAGGTGGTCGAAGTAATCGGCCCGGTCGTTGTGGTGGCGTTTGAGGGCGGCCATCTTCCGCCCATATACAATGCTGTACGGATTACTTCGGAAGGATTTGAGACACCTGCACCCATCGACGTGATTGCGGAAGTCGAGCAGCACCTGGGCGAAGGCCGCGTCAAGTGCGTATCCATGCAGCCCACGGACGGAATGGTGCGGGGCATGAAGGTTGAGGACCAGGGCGGGCCCATCACCGTGCCGGTGGGCAAGGGCGCGCTGGGCCGTGTGATGAACGTCATCGGCCAGCCCGTGGATAAGTTGGGCCCCGTAACCAGCCAGGAGCGCTGGCCGATTCATCGCCATGCCCCATCACTTGAAGATCAAAACACCAAGCTGGAACCATTTGAAACCGGCGTCAAGGTCATCGACCTACTTGAACCCTATTTGAAGGGCGGCAAAACGGGCCTGTTTGGCGGCGCCGGCGTGGGCAAAACCGTCATCGTCATGGAAATGATTCACAACGTGGCGATGAAGCACGGCGGCGTTTCGGTCTTCGCCGGAGTGGGCGAGCGAACGCGCGAAGGCAACGACCTGTGGCTCGAAATGCAGCAGGGCGGCGTGATGGTGGCGGGCGATCCCGAAAAATCCAAGGTCGCTCTGATTTACGGCCAGATGACCGAACCGCCCGGGGCGCGGCTGCGCGTCGGATTGACGGGCCTTACCGTAGCGGAATATTTCCGCGATGTAAGCGGCCAAGACGTGCTGCTCTTCATCGACAACATTTTCCGGTTCACGCAGGCGGGCTCGGAGGTTTCGGCGCTGCTTGGCCGCATGCCGTCCGCGGTCGGTTACCAGCCCAACCTCTCGACGGAAATGGGCGAGCTTCAGGAGCGAATCACTTCCACGAAAACCGGTTCGATTACCTCCGTGCAGGCCATCTACGTGCCTGCGGACGACCTCACCGATCCCGCGCCTGCTACGGCGTTCTCCCACCTGGACGCGACGACGGTTCTGAACCGCGCGCTCGTGGAAATTGGTATCTATCCGGCCGTCGATCCCCTCGCCTCAAGCTCCCGCGTGCTGGATCCGCGCATTGTTGGACATGAGCACTACGATGTCGCTCGCGCCGTGAAAGCGATCCTGCAAAAATATAAGGACCTTCAGGACATCATCGCCATCCTGGGGATGGATGAGCTTTCAGAAGAAGACAAGCTCACCGTGGCCCGCGCGCGCAAGATTCAGCGATTCCTTTCGCAGCCATTCTTCGTGACCAAGCAGTTCACGCGCATGGATGGCCGCTACGTAAAACTGGAAGACACCATCAGGGGTTTCCGCGAATTGGTGGACGGCAAGCACGATGCGTTGCCGGAGAAAGCCTTCTACATGGTGGGCACCATCGAGGAAGCGCAGGAAAAGGCGGAGAAGCTGAAGACGGCGGCCTAAGAAAGAACAATGGCAGAAGCAACCCTTCCAACCGAGATCCAACTCGATATCGTGACGCCGGATCGTCTGGCGGCGCACGATGCCGTGACGTGGGTCACGTTCCCCGGCAAGGATGGCTATCTGGGAGTCCTTCCCGGGCACGCGCCGCTCCTGACGGAGTTGGGGGCGGGCGAGCTCGAATACACGAGCGGCAACGCCAAGCACTCACTGGCGGTGGATGGGGGCTTTGCGGAAGTCCTGCCCGACCGAGTTATCGTGTTGGTGCAAACCGCCGAGCGCGCGGAAGATATCGATGTCGAGCGCGCGGAAAAAGCCAAGGAGCGCGCGGAAGATCAATTGAAGCGATTCTCGGATCCGGAAGTTGACTTGCAGCACGCCCAGGAAGCGCTTCGCCGCGCCATCGCCCGCCTGGAGACCGCAAAAAAATACCACGCGTGACATCACCCGCCGTCTTGTTCCTCCAGAGGCGATGAAATGCCCAGCCAACCAATCCTGATCGTTGAGGGTGACATCACGCGCCAAACCGTGGACGCCATCGTGAACGCGGCCAACACTTCCCTGCTGGGCGGAGGAGGCGTTGATGGAGCGATTCACCGCGCGGCGGGGCCGGAACTTCTGGAAGAGTGCCGCACGTTGCATGGCTGCCCGACCGGCGAAGCCAAAATCACACGCGGATATCGCCTGCCGGCTCGTTGGGTGATCCACACGGTGGGCCCTGTGTGGCGCGGCGGCAAGGATGTTGAGGAAGAATTGCTCGCCAACTGCTACCGGGAATCTCTGGCGCTGGCCGTTCAGAACGGCGTGCGCAGTATCGCCTTCCCCGCCATCAGCACAGGCGCTTACGGGTTCCCGCTGGAGCGTGCCACGCGCATCGCCCTCCGCGAAGTCCGCAGTTTCCTCAAGCAAAACTCGACGCTTGAAAAAGTCCTTTTCATCTGTTTCGATTCCCACACGCGCGAATGCTATGAGCGAGTAATGGCCGAAGTCCGGTAGCCACGGCCAGCGGTGTTCTGACCGTGGGCCTCCCCCCCATGCGCAGAGAAGAACCCACGGTCAGGACTGCGCTGACCGTCGCTATCCCCTCGTTTGCTTGACATCCCGAAACCCTTCGGATAATTTTCTCGGGAGAGCCGCACGCGGTTCCAAATTATGAAAAAGGCCTGGGGGCGGTGGGTTTGGCTCGCGGTTGGGGCCCTCATAATCGTCCTGATTTTTTATAACCTGAGAAGCAATCCCGAGTGGAGGGATTTCCGCTGGCACCGCCTTTGGGGATCGATCGTGGGGGCACGCCTCGATTATCTGCTCATCTCGGCTCTGCTTGTCTACAGCACATTCGTGGTCAGGGCGATTCGGTGGCGATTCTTCATGGCTCCCATCAAAGCGGCGTCGTGGTGGACGCTGTTTGTCGGCCAGGTTCTCGGATTCAGCTCGATTTTTCTGGTCGGCCGCCCCGGAGAGCTGGTTCGTCCTGCCTACATCGCAAAAAAAGAGAATGTCTCCATGAGTGGGATGGTGGCGGTGTGGTTGCTCGAGCGGGTGTTTGACACCATTAGCATGGTGCTGCTTTTCGCAGCAGCCATCTACTTTGAACCCGTAAACCCAGACACGCCAAAGGGAGTCTCCGTACTGCACGCCATGCACGAAGGTGCGCACGCGCTGTTTGCGTTCACAGCCCTGTTGATATTGGGCCTGGTGCTTTTCCGTCTGAAGGCCACATCCATGACCGCCGGTGCCCTGAAGCTTTTTGGCTTTCTACCGGAGCGCCCTCTGCGCACCTTCGCGCACTTCCTGCATTCCTTCTGCGAGGGGTTGAGCGTCATCCGCGACTGGACGGGCCTGGCCGGCAGTGTGGTGACAACCGCCATCCTATGGACTATCAATACCACCATTTTCTGGCTGGTGTTCAAGAGCGTTCGACACCGGCTCGGCCACCTGCCCTGGCTCGCCGCGGCCTTAACTCTCTTCTGCGCTGCGGTCGGACTGCTGGTGCAGCTTCCAGGGATCGGCGGCGGCTATCAAGTGGGGGTGATTCTGGCGCTCACTGAGATTTTCAACGTTTCGGCAGAATCCGCCACGGGCGCAAGCATCCTGGTTTGGATTATGATGTCCATTCCGACTCTCGCCTTGGGCCTGGTGCTGCTGGTCCACGAAGGGCTGTCGTTCCGCAAGCTTGAAGCCATTACCGAGGAGGAAGAGCGGGCGGTCGGCATCGAATAGGTGTGAATCCGAACTGAGGTGAAATAGCGACGTGAGATGTCCATTCTGCGGGCACTTGGAAGATAAAGTTGTGGATTCGCGTGAGGCCAAGATTGGGGACACCATTCGCCGACGCCGTCAATGCGCCAAGTGCAGGAGGCGCTTCACCACCTACGAGCGAATCGACGAAATTCCCTACATGGTCGTTAAGAAAGACGGCCGACGGGAGAAATTCGACCGGCAGAAAGTGCTGACCGGTTTGCTGAAGGCCTGCGAGAAGCGTCCCGTGCCCATGGGAAAACTGGAGGCACTTGTCAATGAGATTGAGGCCCATGTGGCGGAATCGCCCGATCGCGAACGCCCCGCAGAGGAACTAGGCGAAATGGTGATGAACCGGCTCAAGAAGCTCGACAAAGTAGCCTTCGTGCGTTTTGCTTCCGTCTACCAGGACTTCAAAGACGTGCGAGAATTTATGGATGAGCTTAAAGATCTCTTGAAAACCAAAGGAAAGTAATCTTCAAAATACCATTGGCACACGCTTAGGATTCCTACATCTTACTTCTTACCATTTACATTTTGCTTTTCTTTGAGCGCCAGGAAGATGTGAATGGTAAAACGCAAATCTCTGAGGCCCTCCCCCTCTAATCCTCAAGTCCGACTTGTGAGTTCCGGTCGAAAATAAACGCCCCAAATGTCTTGAATGTCTCGAACCCCAGCCGGTGGTACAGCCGCACGGCGCCGGAGTTGGCATCGGTTACAGTGAGGGTGACCTGCTCGAATCCGGCCTGGGCGAGATCGCCAAACGCCGCCTCCATCATTGCCGTGCCCACACCCACTCCTTGAAATGACTTTCCAACACCTACCTGAGGTATGTGCGCGGTGCCGGGGCGCACGCACGTGACCGACAGAATTCCCGCCAGGCTGTGCGTCGGGCGATGAATGGCCATGCGCGACATCTGGGGAAGAAAGTCTCCGCACCCCTGATTTTGAAAGATGTTGTCCACCAGCCGGGTTGCCCCCATAACTGACGTATATTGATCGTTGATCATGGCATCGACGTGGCGCCGGTAGGACTGATAAAGCAGGCCCGCGGCCTCATCATGGAATCGCTTGTCCCAGGGAATGAGGTCGATGCTCTGCTGCCACCAGGCGTTCTGTGCAGAAAGCTGTGCGCCGGAGCCCGTTGTGTTCTGGCGCCGGCCTGCCAGCAATAGCGTCATGAAGCGCCGCAGATAGGTTCTGAAGCTGCGGGGCTGGAAGCATACCTCTAGTTCCTCACGCTCGAAATGGGGAAGCTGGGCTTCGATTCGCTTCAGGCCGGGAGTGGCCAGAAGTGTTTCCAGGGAATGCTCCAGCAGTTCCCTCTCATGACCCAGACCGTTTAATTCAGGGTGAATGAACAGGTCGCCAATAATCCCTTTTTCGCCATCGTAGAAAAAAAAGCAGTAGCCGTGAATTCTTCCGCGATCCACCAGGGCGTACCCTGACAGGCGCTTGTCACGCAGGCAGGATGTAATGACCCGGGTCGAGGCGCCAAAATCCCAGCGCATCTTCTCACTCCAGACGCGCCCCTCCGCCTCCAGGAGATTTGAGAAGTCCTTGGGCTCAAACCTGCGAATGTCGATGATTTCGAATCCCAAGCCCCAGTCCTTTTCCGCGCGCCCCCCCACACACATTATGAAGAATACGCTTGTTAGCGTGCCGGAATAACCGGAGTATCAAGATCGTCGGTGAGCATCAACGCCAGTATAACCCAAGTGTGGGCACATGATGCTTATGGAGCTTGGGTTAGAGATGAAGGCTTGACCAGCGCGGCGCGCGCCAAGACTGTGGGATGCGGCTGCGAATTTATATTTGAAGGCGTTTAACTCATCGCATATCCTATTGAAGGATTGCGATGAAAGTTCCCTTTTTCGATTTGAAAGCCCAGTACGCCTCGCTGCGCCAGGAGGTTCTTGCTGCTCTCGATTGCGCAGGCGCTAAGGCATCCTTCATCCAGGGCGAAGATGTTGACGCTTTCGAGCAGGAATTTGCCGCCTACTGTGGAGTGAAGCACTGCGTGGCGCTGAATTCCGGCACCAGCGCGCTGCATCTAGCGCTGCTGGCGGCGGGCGTCAAGGCCGGCGACGAGGTCATCACCACACCCAACAGCTTTATCGCCACGGCGGAAGCGATTTCCTACACCGGCGCAAAGCCGGTATTTGTTGATATCGATCCGCGGACGGCGAACATCGATCCGACGAAGATACCCGCGGCCGTCACGGAGCGCACGCGCGTCATTCTTCCCGTACACCTTTACGGCCTGCCTGCGGAGATGGATCGGATTCTGAAAATTGCAACGCAGCATGGTGTCGCCGTGATTGAGGACGCGTGCCAGGCGCATGGCGCGCGCTACCGCGGCGCACGCGTGGGGGGCATCGGGCAGTCGGCGGCTTTCAGCTTTTATCCTTCAAAAAATCTTGGCGCCTACGGAGAGGGCGGCGCGATTACCACCAATAGCGCCGCTATCGCGGCGCAGGCCCGCGCCTTGCGCTCGCATGGCGAATCGCGGCGTTATTTTCACGATTCCATCGGATTCAACTATCGCATGAGCGGCTTTCAGGGCGCGATTCTTCGCCTGAAGCTCCAACGCCTGGACGAATGGAACGCGCGGCGCAGAGAGTTGAGGGAGATTTATCGCCGCCACCTGGCCGGTACGCGTGTAGATTTTCAGGATCCGGGCGCTGCGGGCGAAAGGGTGGACCACCTCTTCGTAGTTTACGTGGCAGATCGCGACGCCGTTCGTGCCAAACTGGAGCATCGGGGTGTGGGGACCGGCGTGCATTACCCGCTTCCAATCCATCTGCAAAAACCGTATCAGTCATTGGGCTATCGGCAGGGAGATTTTCCGCACACTGAGCGCGCCTGCGAGCGCGTCATCAGCATGCCTCTCTATCCCGAAATGACCGAAGAGCAGGCAGCCTATGCTGCCGGGACGCTTCGAGAGATTGTGGGCGAGCGAGGTTAGACCAAGCACTATGAAGCAGCGGCACAGTTTCGCCTGGATGGACTTGCTGTGGGTGTTCTTTCTGATTGGCCTGGCAGTGCTCGAGCCGCACACGGATGTCCACAGTTACCTGGTCCTGCTTGCTATCGGCCTGCTTCAAATTTTCGAGCACCGCTTCCTGGAATTTCTTCCCAAACGCGGGCACGTTTACATTGTCCTGTTGAAGATCGGGCTCGGGTCGCTGTTGGTGGATCACACGGGCGGAATCAACAGCAGCTACTATTTGATCTATTTCGTGCCAGTGGTCACGGCCGCAATGTACTTTGACATCTGGGCGACGCTGGCCTGGACGATTTTAACGTGCGCGGTTTACTGGTCGTTCGTCGTCTGGGAATTGAGCGAGTACGAACTGACCGGCGAGGGCGCCGAGGAATTGGCCATCCGCAATCTGTTCTTTTTCCTCGCCGCCATTATCGTCAACCGCTTTGTGACCGACAGTCGCCGGCAAGCCGAGCGCTACCGGCAGCTCGCCGAGACCTTGGCGGAAACCAACCGCCGGCTCGAGCAGGCGCAAGAGGAAGCGCGGCGCTCGGAACGCCTCGCAGCGCTCGGGCAGCTTTCCGGCGGCCTGGCGCACGAACTGCGCAATCCCCTCGCCGTTATCAAGGGTTCAGCGGAGACCCTGATGCGCAAAGTCGCCGATTCCGACTCCGTGAGTACGGAACTGGCGGGATACATTTCCAGCGAAGTCAATCGTATGAATGCCCTGGTGACGCGTTTCCTGGATTTCGCCCGGCCGCACCACCTGGAGCATCGCGAAGAACAGATTCCGCCTCTCATCGAGCGTTCACTGAAAGCGGCGCGCGACCGCTGGCCCGATGCCAAAGTGGAAGTCGAGCGTGAGTTCGCGCCCGACCTGCCGAAAATCATCCTGGATGTGGATTTGATAGAGCGCGTCTTTACCAATCTCGCGCTCAACGCCTATGAGGCCATGGGCCGCGAAGGGGGTACGCTGCACGTGGAAGCGGTTCCCGTCACTGAGGGAAGGCGCGGCGTAAGGATTACCTTCCAAGACAGCGGTCCGGGAATCCCTGCCGAACTGCGCGAGCAGATTTTCAACCCCTTCTTCACCACCAAGGAAAGCGGCGTGGGATTGGGCCTTTCCATCGTCTCGAAAATCGTGGATGACCACCGGGGATCGATCCATGTTACGAGCGAGCCGGGAAAAGGCGCGTGTTTCCAGGTCTTCCTGCCCGAAGGGGGAGAAGCGGAAACCGCCGCGTGAGTAAAACCCCTGCTTTATCGGGGGTGAAATGGCTCGCCGCCGCGGGGCGAGATTTTGGTCAGCTCGGAATCCAGAGCACCTGCTGGCCCGGGGACGCCCACGGCCCCTTTGAAGAGAATGTCCTCCGGTGCGATTTTCCTGCCGTAGAGTTTTTCGTTCGAGTCGCCATCCTGCTTGAACATCTGGCCATCAAGTGAAATACCTGCGAAGACCCCGCGCGCGCGCGAATAGGTAAGAATCTCAGCCCGCATTTGAAGGTCTGTGGCGCCCTCAGCGCTACGGCCCACCGGCCCGGCGGCAGCGGAAGCATCAGCGCCGAGCTTGGTGCTGTCATGCAAAAGCTTTTCAGCCCCACGCGCGTTCATGACCACCAAAACGAAATCTGTTTCCTGTCCTCCGATCTGGAACCCGACATTCGCGCCGCCGACCGTGAACATGGAAGGCGCCCCCCATGGTCCGTTGCCATTCTGCCGGCACACCATCGCTCCGCGGCCGTACGTTGCTCCGATTCCAAACGCCAGCTTCTTTTCTGAAGGAATAATTCCAATGCAGACCGCCTTGTCCATCAGGTCATGCGGAATGCCCTGGTCGGGAGCCCCCATGATTTCGGTCAAGACTTCGGCGGAACTTTCCAATCGCTCCGTCTGCTTGTCGTCTGCCCGGCCTATGCGCGGGGCTCCAAGCAAAATGAATGTGAGGCCAATTGCCACGCCGTATCGCATTTTAGAAACCTCCAATCGACATTCGGGCTGCCCTTCTCTCAAAGGATTCGGCACTCTCAGCCCGCTCATAAATTCGCGATATTTATTGTGCCACAAAGAGCGAGAGGGGAGATATCTTCCCCAACAGACTTCTGGCGCGGTCTAAAACCTACTTTGGCATAACAGACGCCGCCGGGGGTGACGGTTTAAATCCTGCCACTTCCAGGCCTCGCCTGGGCTCAGGGTTCTGCATAAACGTCTTCCAGACGAATTCGCTTCGAAGGTTTTCCGCCATCACCAGGGTGATTCCGACATCGATACCGATCACGTCGGGGGTCATACCATTTCTTGAGCGGGTTGAACGCGTCAATCAGGCCGTACTTGCTCCAGGCATCGAAACCATATTCGGCGCGCATATTGCGCAGGACGCGCAGAGAGGCCCCCGGCGCAAAAGGCAGCGATCCGCCCGCCGCGCAGGGCACTACGGTTCCATCGATGGGCCCAACGGCAGGCGGGCCTCCCCAAACCACATAGCCGCGTTGCGAGTCGGAAGCGGTAATTCCCCAAAGATCCTCGCTGTAGTCGGGGAACATCTTCGCCAATTCCAGACAAAAGCGGCGGTGCGCATCCGTGGCAATGCAGGAGTTTTGAAAATAGTCGGCATAACCGTCGTGTTTGTCGCGAAAATCAAACCACGCCTGCGAATATTGATGCACAAACAGCGGAGCGAACGAACCCACATAGCGCAGGCCGTCATAATCGAAGGTAATGCGTTTCCAGGCCGTCCAGGTTTCGGGCTTCAGGGCGTTGTGTGAGGATCCCATCCCCAGCAGATACATCATCATCAGCTCGCTGTAATCCTGCCAGCGGTAAGGCAGGAAGCCCACCTCCGGCATCCAACCCATGGAAAGCAGACTGGTGTCCTCCGCCAGCCAATTCCATTC
>JASHTY010000156.1 GCA_030040315.1 Terriglobia bacterium
TTGAACCGCCACCCCGTGGCCTCCGTGGAGGAGTTCAATAAGCTGCAAGACCAATTGAAGTCAGGCTCCGACGTGGTGCTGCTGATCGCGCGCCCCGATGGGCACAGCTTTACCACGTTGTTCCTGGCAGATCGCTTGCCGTAGCTTGGCAATCACAACCTGGGGAAAGGAAAGTTTTGGAACCACACGGTCACAAAAACCGGGGGATAGTCTGTGTCGCGCTGACGGTAGGTCTGCTCGCGGCGGGAAGCCTTTTCGCCCAGCAGAGCACGGCCACAAGCGCCGCACAGAAGCCCTCGGCAGATCCTCCCGCCAATCGTGCGGGGACTGCGGCGAATCATCCGGCCACGACGCATTCGACAGCTACGCACACTCCCCTGAAGACAACTCCACTTTCCACACAGGCGCAGAAGACCCCCGTGCATTCCACTATCGCGCATTCGACCCCTGGGAGTTCCACCGCTGCCCAGGCCGCTGCCCGCAAGACCGGCCCTCCTGCTTCCGCTTCGGGTAAGGCGCCGGTGCGCAACGTCACGCACACAAGCCAGCACACAACTTCAACGGCGCGCAACCGCCGCTATGTTCCGATGAATGGCCAGCAGCGCCTGGCGCGGCTTCACCTGGAGCCCGAGCGAGTGAACCAGATTCAGGAGGCGCTGATTCGCGAGGGTTATCTGCAAGGAGATACAACCGGGCAGTGGGACGCGCGAACGCGCGAGGCCATGCTGCGTTACCAGACGGATCACGGTTTTCCGGCGACGGGATTGCCGGAGGCGAAGTCGCTGATGAAGCTGGGATTGGGCTCACATCCTCTGCCCGCCGACCTGGACCACGGTCCGGCGGGCGCTAGCCATGCACCGGCCGCCATTGGGGACACGGTTGGGACTGCAGGCGCCCCGGCATCTTCAACTTCCTCACAGGTTACTTCACCACCCATTCCCAGATAAGCGCGGGTTGGCTCCTAATCCATTGGAAGATCCCCCCGGCTCTGCCGGGGCGGCGGGAAAAGCTTGGCGGTTTCTGAAGTTAGATTTCCTGGCCTCGATCGCGGGTTCAAGCAACCCCTCACCCGCCGGCACATGGCCGGCACCCTCTCCCCTCGGAGAGGGAAAAGATTTTGATTTCCTTCTCCCTGGGGGAGAAGGTGGCTGAGGGACGAGGCCGGATGAGGGGTTTTTTGCAGGCCCCTTTGAGGGGCCACAATCGAAAAGCCTCTGGCTTTGCCGGGGGATACTTACTTCCGGAAATAAGCGCCCTCTATTGCGCGAGGTTGGAAGAGCGGGGCTTCAATCCCGCCCTTCCGCATGGCTGTAGATTCAGGTGTCAATCTGCGCGCGCTGCAGCTTGTCACTGTAATCCACGTACACGGACTTCCACTCCGAGTAGAAGTCGAGCGCGGCGGTGGCGGCTTCGCGATGCCCGTTGCCGGTCTGCTTGGTTCCCCCAAAAGGCAGGTGAGTCTCCGCCCCGATGGTGGGCGCGTTTACGTAGAAAATCCCTGTTTCCATCTCTCGCATTGCCGTGAATGCGTTGTTTACATTGCGGGTATACAGAGAGGATGAAAGGCCATAAGCGATGCCGTTTCCGATCTCGATGGCCTGGTCCAGGTTGTCGCAGGGAATGACGGAGACGACCGGGCCGAAGATTTCCTCCTGGGCGATGCGAATTTGGGGGTCGCAATCGCCGAAGATGGTGGGCGCGAAGAACCAGCCCTGGTCATAGTCGCCGCCGGTCAGGCGCTCGCCGCCGCACAACAAGCGTGCGCCTTCGTTTTTGCCGATTTCGACGTACGATTCCACGGTCTGGCGCTGCGCTTCATTGATGAGCGGCCCGACCTGCACGGCCGGGTCGAGTCCGTTGCCGACCTTCAAGGCGCGGGCGCGCTCGACGAAGCGATTCAGAAAGGCCTTGTAAACGCCCTTCTGCACGACCACGCGGCTCGCGGCCGTGCAGCGCTGACCGGTGGTGCCGAAGCCGCCCCAAACAGCGCCCTCCACGGCCAGTTCCAGGTTGGCGTCGTCGAGCACCATGATGACGTTCTTGCCGCCCATCTCGAGACAACAGTGCTTGAAGCTCGGAGCGCAGGCCTGCGAAACCGCGCGGCCGATTTCCGTTGAGCCCGTGAAGGAGACCGCGCGCACATCGGCGTGTTGCATCAGGGGAGCGCCTACGGCTCCGCCCGTGCCCGTCACCAGGTTCACCGCGCCCGCCGGCACGCCCGCTTCTTCCAGCACCTGCACCAGATTGCAGGAGGAGAGCGGCGTGTCCGTCGCCGGCTTCAATACCACGGTGTTCCCGCAGATGAGCGCCGGCATGATCTTCCACGAAGGGATCGCCATGGGGAAATTCCACGGCGTAATCAGGCCGCACACGCCCAGCGGGCTGCGAATCGTCATGCAGAACTTGTTGGGAAGCTCGCTGGTGGTGGTCTGCCCGAACAGCCGGCGGCCCTCGCCCGCCATGTAGAACGTCATGTCAATCGCTTCCTGCACATCGCCGCGCGTCTCCTCCAGCACCTTGCCCATTTCGCGCGTCATGTCCCGGGCCAGCGCTTCCTTGCGCTGCTGAAGCAGCGTTGCGGCGCGATACAGAATCTCCCCGCGCTTCGGGGGCGGCGTGTTCTTCCACGCTTTGAACGCCTGACGAGCCGCGGCCGCGGCCTTGTTAACATCCTGGAGTCCGGACTTTTGGAACAGGCCGATCAGTTCCCGGTGATTGGCGGGATTTAGATTCTCAAAGGTCTCGCCAGTTGACGATTCCACCCACTCGCCGTTGATGTAGTTCTTCAAAGTGTTCAGTGACTTCATGTTCGGAGTGCCTCCCTGTTTCCGAGCCGCACAGATTGCAAGGTCGGGCCTGGAGTTAAGCTTTGCGATGTGTGATGCGTGGTAATCGGCCGGGGTTTTAGTTCATATCCGGAGCTCCCCACGGCGCGCCCCACACGGTTCAGAGAAGTAGTGTAACGGAATGCCGCGATTCTGGTAATCTAGCGTCCGCAAATCGCAATTACCAATTTCTTGGGGCACACACATGAAGCGACGCGAGTTTCTGTCAACCACGCTGGCTATGGCGGCGGCCGGAGCGATGCCGCGCTCCGCGCGCGCCGCGGACGGGTCAGTGGAGGTCCTGCTTGACGAGCCCATCGGCGAGATTGCGCCGGAGCTCCACGGGCAGTTCACCGAGCACATTGGCGAAGTGGTGTACAACGGCATTTGGGTGGGCGAGGATTCGAAAATTCCCAACATTGGCGGCATTCGCAAAGCTCTGGTTGAGCGCCTGCGGCAATTGCGCGTGCCGGTAATTCGCTGGCCGGGCGGCTGCTTTGCCGACACTTACAACTGGCGCGATGGAATCGGCCCGCGCGCCCAGCGCCCTGTGCACACCAACTTCTGGGACAATACCACGCAACTCCGCAACGCTCCTGACGGCCCACAGAAGTACGACCCCAACACCTTCGGCACGGCGGAGTTTATGCGCTTTTGCCAGCTTTGCGGGGCGCAACCTTACGTGGCGGTGAACGTCCGCAGCCAGACCCCGCTCGATTTCGACGAGTGGGTGGAGTATTGCAATTCGCCTGCGGGCAGCACCACGCTTGCACGCACGCGCGCCGGCGATGGCAGCCACGAACCTTACAATGTGCTTTATTGGGGCATCGGCAACGAATCGTGGGGCTGCGGCGGCCACTTCCGGCCGGAGGAATATGGCGAGGAGTTTCGCCGCTTCACTGTGGTTGTTCCAGACTATGGACTGAAGCTGCGCTTCATCGCCTGCGGACCCGGCGCGGACTGGCGCGATCCTTCAACCCCATGGACGCGCGGATTCCTGGAGAACATCGTGAACAAGAACCCGCGCATTCTCGACGCGATCTACGGCCTCTCCATGCACTACTACTGCGGAACCACGGGCAAGGGCGATTCCGTGGATTTCAGCACCGACGAATGGTACGAGATGCTGTGGCAAGCCGACGCCATGGACGCGCTGATCGCGCAGCATTGGCTGGCCATGGGTGATTATGACAAGCAACGCAAGGTGAAGCTGGTGGTGGATGAATGGGGAGCGTGGCACCGCACTCCGGTGCTTGGTCCCGAGTACCTGTTCAGCTACATTCCCTCCATGCGCGACGCGCTGGTGACGGCCATCACGCTTGACGCCTTTAACCGCCATGCGGAAAAGCTCGCCATGTGCAACGACGCGCAACTGGTCAACAACATCAACACACTTTTCCTGGCGGTTGAAGACCGCTTCGTGACGACTCCCATTTTCCACGTCTTCGACATGTATAAATCGCACCAGCGCGGAAAATCCATCCGCGTGGTCTGTGACGCGCCGGCGAACGCGGTGCGCTTTGCCGCCGCCCCATCGGGAGGAAGTCCGCACGCGACGATGGAACCCAGATCGATCTGGGGCCTCGGCGGGTCGGCATCGCTTCA
>JASHTY010000157.1 GCA_030040315.1 Terriglobia bacterium
CGCCGAAAAGAATCGCGCGGGGGAATTCTGAAGCGAGGGCCAGCACGATGCAGCCCGATCCGGTGCCCACGTCCGCAATCCGCAAGCGCGCGTCCTTCGTGTGGCCGCCGAGGCGCGCGAGTTCCAGCACGCATTCCACCAGATGTTCCGTTTCTGGCCGCGGAATCAGCACGTCCGGTGTCACTTCAAAGTCCAGACCCCAGAATTCCTGATGGCCTGTGATGTATTGAGTGGGCTTGCCGGTGGTTCGTTCCGCGATCAGTTGAAAGTAGCGTTCCAGGTCCGGCGCGGGTAGATCCTCATTCGTGTGAGTGTGGAGATAGGCGCGGTCGCGCCCCAGCACGTGCATCAGCAGCAATTCCGCCGCGAGTTGCGCGGAAGGTACTTGATGGGCCAGGAGCGATTGGAGTCCCTGCCGGAGTGTGGCGCGAAGTTGGGGCATATAATCAGTCTTCAATATTCAGTCATCAGTTTCCGGCAGCGGCAATTGCGAGATCACAGTCAGCGGAAGAGCGAGTGCATTCCGGGACGGCGTCAATCTTTGCCGGCGGCCGCCGCGGCGGGCGGATCATCATCTGGATCGCGCTTCGGCGGCTGTTTCAGCTTCTCTGCCTGATAATATGCAATGAGCGCGTCGATGATCTCGTCGAGCTTGCCGTCAATAATCCGGTCGAGTTGGTGAAGCGTTAAACCGATGCGATGGTCCGTGACTCGATTCTGGGGGAAATTATACGTTCGGATCTTCTCACTGCGGTCGCCCGTGCCGATCATCGAACGGCGCTCCTCCGTTATTTGCTTCTGCTGCTGCTGTAATTCCAGTTCGTAAAGGCGCGAGCGCAAAACACGCAGGGCTTTGGCGCGATTCTTGATCTGCGACTTCTCATCCTGGCAGGAAACCACCATCCCGGTGGGAATGTGAGTGATGCGCACGGCCGAGTAGGTGGTGTTCACCGACTGCCCCCCAGGGCCTGAAGAACAGAAGGTATCAATGCGGATGTCCTTGGGGTCGATCTGGATTTCCACCTCATCGGCTTCCGGCAGCACTGCCACGGTGATGGCCGAAGTGTGGATGCGGCCCTGCTGTTCGGTCTCAGGAACGCGCTGGACCCGGTGGACGCCGCTTTCATATTTCAGTTTGCTGTAAACCTTCTGGCCTTCCACCAGGGCGATCACTTCCTTGAGCCCGCCCACTCCCGAAATGCTTGAGGAGAGCACTTCCACGCGCCAGCGCTGCGACTCGGCATAGCGTGTATACATGCGGAAGATTTCCTGGGCGAAGAGCGAGGCCTCATCGCCGCCTGTACCGGCGCGGATTTCCAGCACGACGTTCTTTTCGTCGTTGGGGTCCCTGGGCAGGAGAAGAACCTTCAATTCCTGTTCAACGGCCGCCTGCCGCTTTTCGAGTTCGGTGAGCTCTTCATGCGCCAGAGCTTTCATTTCCGGATCGGAAGCGGACTGCTCCGCCAACGCCTTGGTGTCCTTGACGGATTTGACGATGGTCTTCCACTCCCGGAATTTCTCAACGACTTCGGTCAGGTCGGCTCGTAACTTTGCGGTCTTCTGATAGAGAGCAGGATCCGCCAGAACTTCGGGTTTGCCGAGTTGCTCCGTTAGTGCCTCATACTTGGCTTCGATTTCTTCGAGCTTGTTTAAATAATGCACAAGTCGCTCCGCAAAAAGTCTCTGTCGATGTTCGAGAATTGAAGCTCGAAAATCGGGAAGGTCGGGCAAAATGGAGGTGGGCTACAGGTCAGGTGTGCCGGCGATAGGAAGGTGCGAGAATCGAAACGCCGGAAGGGCAAAGAGGCAGCCAGCGGGGATTGTGAGCTTCGGATTTTGGTTCGCGAGCATCATCATGCCACGATCAATTCGCCGCCACGATTCTGTTCAAGCCGCATGGCGGTCTCCAGAGCTTTGATTGCGGTTTCCAATTGGCGGTCGTCCGGCTCACGAGTGGTGACGCGTTGGAGCCAAAGGCCCGGCTGCGACGCCCATTTCCACAGCCGCCCCTGGGATTTCGCGGCAAAGCGGATGAATTCGTATGAAACCCCCGCAATGACCGGGAGGAGGACAATCCTGCCGAGGAGCCGCAGCCAAAAAGAGTGAAAGGGGAGAAACAGGTAGAGCACCATGGCGATGCCCATAACGACCAGAAGGAAGCTGGTTCCGCAGCGGGGATGAAAACGCGTGCAGGCGCGCGCCGTGGCCACGTCGATCGGACCGCGCTGTTCAAACGCCCACACGACTTTGTGCTCGGCCCCGTGATACTCGAAGACGCGTTGGATTTCCTTCCATTGGGAAATCAGAAACAGGAAGCCCAGGAACAAGACAATGCGAATCACCCCATCAAGAATATTGAGCGTGAAATTATTGTCTGTTTGCAGATAGCGATGCGAAATTCCGGTGGCGAGGTAAAGCGGGACCACTTTGTAGAGGAAGACAAAGAATGCCAGGGAGAAGGCCACGTTCGCGGCCAGCACCCAACCACTTAGTTCCGATGATTTCTTTGGTTCTTCGGTCTGAGAGTTTGCCGACGCAGGATCTTCCAGGGCCTGCTCGGCGGAGTATCGCAGGGCGCGGATTCCGAGCACCATCGCCTGGCCAAGCACGCCGAGGCCTCGCAGAACCGGGTATTTCAGCCAGCCGTGTTTTTCCGACGGGCGTTCCAAGTAAGCCTGGGTAACGGCCAGGTAGCCGCTGGGCTGCCGGACCGCAACCGCATAGGAGTGCGGCGATCGCATCATCACGCCTTCGATGACCGCCTGCCCTCCCATCAGAGCTTCCTCCGGAGCATTTACCAGGGGCGCAGCGATCAGCCGAAGTGAATAGCGGACGGTTTGTTTTGAGGCAAGTAATCTCAAATCCATGGTTCTTACACGCGCTTCGGCTCACCTGGCATCCGTCAGGAAATCCACGTTGTAAAGGCAGAGAGAGCCCTTCCCGGTGGTCGTCTTTCAGAATAACTGCAACTGAACAGAGAGTCAAACCGTGCAGCGCGCCAAGGCAGCACGCGGTTTTGTTTTGGCTGGGCTCGCGATATAATGCCCCTTTTCACGTGGAGGCTGTTGAAAACTGCACGAGTGCCGAGGACCCGCCGATGATGACTACTTCATTACGCCTGGGTGATGGAATCGACGACTATTGCCCGCGATGTAAGCTGCTGCTGAACCACGCTGTGGCGAGCATGGTGGGGGGCAGCGTGGTGAAGGTAGTTTGCCAGACCTGTCACAGCGAGCATCCCTACAAGAACGCCGAGGTTCCGCCGAAGAAGAAAGCCGGACCCAAGAAAACTCTGTTGGATCAGGTGCTGGCCAAAGCAGCACCGGCGCCTGAGCCCGTTGAAGAGGGGTCTGAACCTGAAGAAACTGCGAATTCCCCGAAGAAGAAACGCGCCGCAGCCCCGGCTCGATACATTTCGCGGCATGCTACGCGTCCCCGCCGCGGCAAGGCGTAGATAAGGTCTGTGGAAGAGAGCGAGCCTCAGCTTCACGCCTTAGTGCGCTCCAGAATGCGTACTCGGTCAGGTGAAATCAATTCATACATATTTCCCCGCCACTCGATTCTCCGTGTTAAACCGGACGCGACAAAATTAGCCAGCATGATCCACGATATCAGTGGCGCCAGTTGCCAGTAGCAGGAAGCGTGTCCGGCTGCTTCCTTGCCAAAAAGCTCTCGCGCAACGACGGTTCGGACGCAGCCCTTACTGACGCCGAGCAGAAGAATTGCCATGAGGATGGTCATCTCCTCGACTCGCTGAGTTGCAATTACGCCAGGCAGCGCCAGCACCGCAAAGCCCAACATAAAAGTTCCGCAGTGGAAAAGGCTTGCGGCGAAACCCAGCCTCCAGAGATTTGCCGCATAAACTCGAGTGAGAATAATCTGGCGGGTTGACCAGCGGAAAAATGCCCATACGCTCGATTCCTCCCGCGAAGCCACCAGACAGCGGGGTTCAAATGCAATCTTTCCGCCGGCTTCTTTCACGGCACGTGTCAGGGACAGGTCGTCACTTACGGTGTTCGCCCAGAATCTTTCAGCAATTCGCATCTTCCGAAAATCGGCGGCGCGCATAGCCATCGATCCTCCCCAGGCGAAATTGTGGTTGTGGTCGCCCAGCATGGTGGCGATGGAAGTGTCCCACGCGGCGCGCAATCGTGAAGCAAAGCCTTCGCCAGGCAGATACCAGCGGTATCCGGTGCTGACCGAGATTTGCGGGTCCTCGAGATGCGCCACCAGTGACCTTAACCAATCCGGCGAGGGGGCAGCATCGATATCAGCAAAAACCAGCACCTGCGCCGCTTCACCGGCCTGTTCGACCCCTCTTAGCAGATTATTGACCTTTTCCCCTCTCCCTTGCGGCTCGCCCGCCACCACCAATCGCGTCTGAGGATTGGCGATGCGGCTCGATGCACTCCACGATTCCAGCCGTCCTTTGAGCCTGCCATAGGCGGGGTCGTTCGCGCTGGCGACAATGAAAATTGCCTGATAGTCGGGATAATCCTGATTCAGGAAACGCTCGAGGTTGGCGTCAAATTCCGCCTCCAGCCCTTTGCACGGTATCATCACGACGGCAGACGGCGTGAACTTTCCCTTTGGAGCATATCGTCCTCTTCTGACCAAACGAATAAAGCGAATCCCGTCAAAGAACGACCAGATACTCTGCAATACCAGCAGGGCCCCTAGAATGAAAAAGGTTCTTATCGGCCACCACATTGGGAAAGACTCGATCACAGGATTCAAGTCAGGATAGAAAGCTTAAGGAGGGTGAGTGTACCATAAGCTTGCATACCAACTGCGTGCGCACGCGGAGTTGCAGCACGGCTGTCCCCAGGAGCGTCCTTCGCGGTTGCGTGCATCCGCGCTATAGAGCCGCGTAGACAAGCGTTTCTGCTAAAATATATTTCGCCATCGCAGGCAAGGTATCACTTCATGTTTGCGCGTCACAATCGGCTGATCGGCCTCCTTTATTTATTCGTTGATTTTCTGCTGGTCTTGGCCAGCCTGGAGATTGCACACGTCCTCCGCGCGCATTTGCCGGGAACACGACAGTTCTTCCCGATTTCGAATTATCCCTGGATCATTCCAATTGTGGTGGCTTTATGGATCGGCGCGGGAGTGACGACGGGAATCTATCGCGACATACGTGAGGAGGATCCGCGTCGCGGCTTTGCCGACCCGCTGAAAGTCGGATTCGCCGCCACGGTCCTGCTTTTTGCGGTCATCTCCCTCATCAAATTTGAATACATCAGCCGATTACTCCTGGGAATATATGCAGTGGTTGATCTTCTGCTGATGATCTGTTTTCGGCTCGTGGCTCGCGCATTTGCCGCGCCCTTGCGGCGCAGCGTTTCCGGCCTTCGCAGCTTCCTTCTGGTCGGCGGCGGGCCGGAAATGGCGGACATCGCCAGAACCCTGGAAGTAAACGAAAGCCGCGGGATGCGTCTTTTCGGATTCGTCCACACGAGTATCGGATTGGCGCCACCAGCGTCGCCCGTGCAGGGACTGGCCAAGTCCTATCCCGCGTTTTCTCTTCCGGAGCTTCCCGACTTGCTGCGCCGGCACGTAATTGACGAAGTCATTTTTGTCGTGGCCCATGAGGAACTTGAAAAGCTCGGCGACACTTTCCTGGTCTGCGAACAGGAGGGAGTCAAGACGCGCGTGCTGCTCAGCTTTTTTCCCCAATCCGTCTCCAGAGTATATCTCGAACGGCTGGGTTCAAGGCCCCTCCTGACCTTTTCCGCGACACCGGAAGATGAATTTCTGCTGCTGAAGCGCGCCCTGGATTTTCTGATGGCGCTTATCGCGCTGGTGGTTCTCTCGCCGCTCCTGCTTATTCTCGCGATACTTGTGAAGCTTACGTCGCGCGGGCCGGTGCTATTCCGCCAGACACGATGTGGCCTGGGGGCGCGAAAGTTTACCCTGTACAAATTCAGATCAATGCGCGCGGATGCCGACATGGTCCGCCAGGAGCTGGAGGCGTTGAACGAAGTCGATGGGCCGGTATTCAAAATCAAGAACGATCCGCGTTGCACGACCATCGGACGCTTCATGCGAAAGTTCAGCCTGGATGAGCTCCCGCAATTGATCAACATTATCAAGGGTGACATGTCGTTCGTGGGTCCCCGTCCGCCTCTCCCTGCGGAAGTGGAAAAGTATGAGCGCTGGCAGCGTAGGCGCTTGCGGATGCAGCCCGGACTGACCTGCCTGTGGGCGCTGGAAGGGCGCAGCAAACTGAGTTTCCGGCGGTGGATGGAACTGGATCTCGAATACATTGACCACTGGTCAATGGGACTTGATTGGAAGATCCTGCTTAGGACGATCCCGGTCGTCCTTCTCGGCCGAGGAGCGAGTTAGACCGGTCCCGATTGAACATACCGTGGCACTCAATCGTGCAGTGCCGCCTCATAAGCCTGCAGATATGTTTTCCGTTCATTCTCCCAATTCAAGGTTTCCAGAATGCGCTTCCGCCCACGCGCGCCGAGCTCCGCGCGCAGGGTTTCGTTTTCAAGCAATGTCTTCATTTTTTGCGCAAAATCCTCGCTGTCATCGCATCGCGCATAGAGGGCGGCATCGCCCGCTGAGCGGCGGCCTTCCGTCAAGTCATACAGCACCACAGGCAGTCCAAACGCCATATACTCCATGATCTTATTCATCGTGGATTTATCATTCATCGGCGTGTATCGATCCGGCGCGACGCCGAAGGCAGCCGTGGAAAAATAGGCGGCAACATCGTCGTCAGGGAGCCGGCCCGTGAATTTCACGAAGCTGTCGAGGCCCTTTTGGCTCGCCATCTGCTTAAGCCGTGGGAGTTCCGGCCCCGAGCCGATGAGCACAAACAGCGCATCCCCGCAATCTCGCTGCCTGACGAGCGATGAAATCGATTCCAGCAGAAGGTCAAGGCCATCCTGGTATCCCATGACGCCAAGGTAGACCACCAGATTCCGGCGGCCCTCGCGCAGACCGGGCTGCGGCGCATGAATGTGGATGCGGCCCAGGTCGGGGCAACTGCGCACGACGAAGGTGCGCTCGCGGGGCATTTCTCCGCGTGTCATCGCCACTTCCCGATAGGACTCATTCGTGGCGATGGAAACGCGCGATGTCCGAAAGGTCAGCCGCTCAGCCCAGCACACCAGCCTGTACCCAAAATCACGTTTCCGGAACTTCGCTTCATAGAGCTCCGGGTTCAGGTCATGGTGGTCAAAGATGAATCGCACGCCGAAGAGCTTAAAAAACAGTCCGACCAGGAAGATTGTGTCAGGCGGATTGCACGCCTGAATGATCCGAAAGCGTGTTCCAGCATATATCCGGACGGCGAGTAAGAATTCAGCGGTCAGTGCCCAGGCGTATTCGAGAGGATAACCGAGCGGGCCCGACGCCTCCCACAGCCAATGGCGGTAAATCTCGATCCCCTCGATCGTCTCACGGGCTTTGAGGAAACCGGAGCCTTTCGGGCAGATAACAGAGACGCGATATCCGGCATTATGCAAGGCGCGTGCTTCCTGCATGACGCGCCGGTCAATGGGGAGGGGAAGATTTTCAACAATGATGCAGACAGCAGGCCGTTTAGTCGGCATTCAAATACCATAACTTAAATTTCACCAAAGCCCCAAACCACCTTTCTCTTTATTCTTTTTCCCGCAAACTGCGTAAAGCAGGTGAAACAGCGTCATGACCTGTGGCCGCGGGTATGATCGGCCATCCGTCAGAAATCCGTAGTCGCCCGTGGAATAGGCGAAACTTCCATCAGGGCGCTGTCGCTCAAGGAGCCGTGTATAGCAACGCTTGCTCAGTTCTTCCGCTGGCAATACTCCACTTGCGGTCGCCTCAAGCAAGGCCGCAGCTAGTACGGCTGTAAAATAATCCAGCTCAGGCTTTTCATTGGCGCAATCCGCAGCGCTCGCACCTGAGCTCGCAACGCCTTTGGCAAGAAATCCTGCGAGCGCCGGAAGAATGCGCTGAATCCGGCGGTCCGGGCGCAGGGCGTGCGCCCACGCCAGCTTCAAAAACTGAAACGCGTTGTACTGGTAGCATAGATAATGGATGCGCCCCTTCTCATGAGGCCCATCCACAATATAGGGCAGCTCCCCCGTGGGAAGCTGCGAAGCACTTAGAAAATCCAGCATTCCGTCCACATGCGCCAGAAAGCGTGCATCACCTGTGACTTTCCAAAGCCGCAGAAAAAGCCACACCGCCTCAACCGAGTTGTTGGGGATTTTTCCGCGAGGCTTGTCGAAGTAATTTATCGCCTCACCGGAGGCGTGGGGTTGAAAACCGATCCTTTCCACCAGATACTCGTACCAGCGAATTGCAGCTTGCAGGAATTCCTCTCGCGACTCCCGGGCGTACGTGGCGAGAAATCCAATCGCTCCCCAGTCGCCTTCCACTGTGGCGACCAGGCGTCTTCGCTCGGGCAGCGGGTAGAGCCAGTATCCTCCAGGTTGCTGAAGGTCAAGTGTGGACTGCGAGCTTTCGAGGGCAAGTGCGCGATATCGAGAATCGCCGGTGACGTCATGGAGCATCCAATTGCACAAAATCCAATAACCTTGCGATTGCAGAAAAATGAAATCATCACTCCACGGGATAAAGCTTAGTGTGGACTTGAAGAACCTCCAAAGGCGAAGGTTGAACCGCACACCGGCGTCAGGGCCATGGACACGTCCCTGCGTGTAGTGGCGTCTGAGCAAATGGGCGTGCAGGCGCTCGGCGGCGCCTAAGAGTTCTTGATCAGTCAGCATTCATCGATCCAAAGGCTAACGTCGTAGCACATCCTTATAGACTCGAAGAATTTGCTCCGCAGTTTTCTCCATTGAAAGTCTGCTGATCCAATCCCGGCCACTGGTTCGTCCGCCGCGGAGGCAGATTTCGACAATCCTTTTGGCGATTGCCGTTGCCTCACGTGGCACCAGATAGCACCCTTCTGTGGGGCCAATTAAATCGGCGGCATCCCCAACGTCTACGGTAACTACCGGCAAGTTCGTCGCCATCGCCTCCTTGAGGGCGTTGGGGGATCCTTCCAGCACAGAAGCCACCACCAGGACATCGGCTGCATTCATGTAAAGTGCAACTTTCTCCTGTGCCAAGCCGCGTGCCACCAGGATTTCCAATCCAGGAACATCCGCGCGCGCCTTGGCAACTGCGGCCTGAATCAGATCAAAGCGCTTGCGCGCTTCGCCAGGGTTGTAGGGAAACAGAACAAACTTTTTCTGGAGGTCGATGCCCAATGCCTTTCGGGCGACAGCTTGCTCCATGGGCTGGAATAAATTAAGGTCAACACCGTTTGGGATGACATATGCGTTGGATATGCCAAGCACATCGGCCATTTGGCGGGATTTTACGATTACGGCATCCACCCTGCGCGCCAAAAAGTATCCTGAGATTCTCAGCACATGCCCGGCCAGCGTAATTCTGCCGCTGCGAGCGGGCCGGCCGAGAACATCATCTCCCATGAATGACACGACGAGGGGGACACGCCGCTGCCAACGGGCCACCCACCCGGAAAGGCCGAAGTGCGCATGGATCAAATCGTATGGTTTACTCTGAATCCTTTCCTGAACCTGACGGACGCCCCGCAGGTAATGCCACCGGGATTCGCGCCCGTTCACGAACAGAACGTCAAAATTTACTCCCAGAGGGATAAGCGATTCCATCTGTGCTTTGACGAAGCTGCCGTACCCGGGATCAACCTCTGTAGGCCAAAGATTGGTGACGACCAACACGCTGTAGGCGGCCATGCTTGTATGGAAAGTCGAAATCAATTTCGATCATAAGGACTCGAGATTACTGGTGGAAGCATTTTTTCGCGGCCAGAGCATCGCAAACTGCGACATGGGCAGACCGCGCAGCGCAGCCAGCGCGGCCAGGTATACAACGCTTCCCAGACCGCAGGTTAGGCACAGGAATATAAAGTCCTGTGTAGCCGAGTCGGGCCGAGGCAGCGTGTGTTGCAAACCCGCGATGCCCAGCGCGGAAAAGAGTGCGGCAGCGAAATTCTTCAAAGCGAAGCGGCCCAGCACCCTGTCCATCGTGGCGTAAAGGTCTCCGAGATTTCTGCGGATCGCCAGGCCCGCCGCGATCAATGAACCCGTCAGGAAACCCAGGGGAATTCCTTTTGCTCCTACGCGCAACACACCGACGAACAGCAGATCGAAAATCAGAATCAGGCTGTAATGGAGCAGACTGAGCCGAAGGTAAACACCCGGCTCACGGCGCGCGAACAGGTTGAAACACAGCAAGCGTATAAAGGCAAAAGGCAGCAGACTGAGGCTGTAATAGAAAAAGATGATAGTCATGATTCCCGTGGCGCCTGAATCGAACTGGCCGCGCTGAAAAACCAGACGGATGACATTGTGAGGGAGCATCAGGCAGAAGACCGCCACCGGAGTCAGGAGCAGCAGGCTGATTTCCAGGGTGTCACGAAAGGTTTTGTGTTCCTCTTCACGATTCCCCGAATTGACAGCGCGTGAAAGGATGGGTAAAGCCGCGGTGCCGACGCTTCCGCCCAGTAGCTCGGCGAGTGTGCCGAGAATTCGAAACCCGTAATTCAAAGCCGTCAGCGTCCCAGCGGGCAGAAACGAAGCAATGATGCGTTCCGCCACCACCAGTCCCTGCCAGCCCAGCGCGCCCGCAAGCTGCGCCGTCCCTGCTCCGCGCAGGTTGCTGAAGGATTCTCCCGAGGCCGTGAGCAGGAAGAAATAGCGCGGGCGAAAGAGAAAAAGAATTTGAGCTCCCAGAACGACCAATTGCAATAAATACCCCGCCATGTAACCCATGAAGATGCTCTGCGGGCCGTAGCGATGGAAACCAAGAAGGATGATCACTATTGCAGCCACGTTGCGGATGAATCCCGACGCCGTGGGCAGCGCAAAATAATGGCGGCTAAGTAGAAAGGATCGCTGCACCTCCCCGATTCCGGCCGGAATGATAATAAGAAAAAGCCAGCGCGATAGCTGAGTGGCCAGCGCGTCCTGCTGACGTGTGAACCCCGGGGCGATCCCATGGATGACCCAGGGCGACCCCGCTGCGCCCAGCACCGCAATTGCGCCCAAACCAAGCAAGAGAATATTGGTTACATAACTGAATCCGCGCCAGACCTCATCCTTGTCGGCGTTCGACTCCAGCGAAGAGAAAAAAGGAACCAGAGAAAACTGGCTGGTAATCGTAAGCAGGTTGGTGATGATGTAAGGAATCGTGTAGGCGACATAAAAAGTGTCAGACTGGACGGAGAGCCCCAACTTGTCTGCGATGCTGGTTTCCACCAGAATTGCGCTCAGTCCACCCAGCAGGTTGAAGAACGCCACCACCATCGAGCTGCGCAAAATCAATTGCTTTGGGTTCATTCCGTTGACAGTGTATCTTGAAAAGTCCAAATACTTTCGAATCCGGCCCTCAGTGAGGTTTGAAACATCACTTCGTACCTCACGTTTTCTCTGGCGTTCCCGCTCACGGATTTTGTGCAATGGTACTTTCGGCTACGAAGGGCGCCGCCGTCACGAAAAGAAAGAGCATGAGTACCGGCGATGTTCCAAAATTGAATTCGAAGCAGCCTTCGGCAAGAAAAGCCAGCCACGCGGCAAATGACGCGTCAGCAATCCAGCGTTGAGCGGAGACCCGCCGGCGGAGCTTCATGGTGAACCATCCCAAGGCCGCCATCAGCCACACCCACGCGGCAAGGCAAGGCAATCCGCGTTCGGCGCCGAACTGAAGGAAATTATCGTGAAAATGGTTGTGATATCCGAGCTCGGGAGTTTTTCCCGGCGGTAGATAGAGGTCGTAAACCTCCTCAATATTGTTCGGACCGACTCCCAGCCAGGGATGAGCCTTGATCATCTTGACCGCTACGCGCCACATTTCCAGGCGGATGGATAGCGCCGGTTCCTGAGTCGGGTGCAGTGCCAGATGAAGCCGCTCTCGAATGAGCGAAGGCGATCCCAAATAGGCCAGAGCCAGAAGAATTGGGAATGCCCACAAGACTCTTGCCTTCCAGCGGGCAACCAGATAGATGAGCGCAAGAGAACATCCCAACCAAACCCCGCGGGTAAAATTTAGAATTATTGAAACAACCACCAGGGCGAACACCACCCACCAAATTGCCGAACCTCGAAACTCAAAATTCGAAATTCGACCCCCCGGCTCCGAACTTCCAGTTTCGCGCTGGGAAATCCCGCTCCGGGAGAACAGCAGGTAGCCAGCCAGAAACACGAAGACCAGCATTTGCTGTCCACCGAAGTTCATCCAGTGCCCCATGAATCCCTCGATGCGCACGGAGGTTAGGTAATGGTAGATCTCGCCGGGATGCTGTGCCCGCACCTCCCGGTACTGAATTACGAACTGGACGATGGCAACCACGCTGGTGAGCAGAGACACGGCAAACAGCCCCTCAAAGAGGCGACGCAAATGCCTGGCGCTGACGATCAAGTTGACCGCCATCAACCAGATGAGAAACAACACCAGTTTTCGAATGGCAAACCACGCTACGGTGGGATTCGCAGCGGCAAAACTCGAACCTAACGAAAGCAGGCAGAACAGCGCCAGAGGGATTAAGACCGGCAAGAAGGCAATTTGCGGCCTGGCAAGCATCAGGTAAACGCAATAGAGGACTCCTGCCGCGGCCAGGAATGCCTGTGATGCTGCAATCGAAATTTGAAGAGTCAGAACAAAGAGCGTGAAAAGAACGGAGGCCCATCGCGCAAGAGGTGGCTTTGGCAATTCGCCGCACGTTCGTTCCAGGATGGTCACAACGCTCATCACGAGGACTCTGTGACTCTATTTGAATCATGAAAGGAAAACAAGAGGTGCAATCGTATTGGCCGCGTCATCGCGCTGCACGCGCCGGAGGGCAGGTCAAGTCTAGGAAGCGACGAAACGGGCTTGTTGTTTGTGCACGATTCTTCTTTCCCACGCCAACTTCGCTCCGACAAGAACGTCCTGGGCCAGTAGCCCGATCAACATCGGGCCCGTCACAATGACATTGTGATTGTAGGCGAGCGCCTGGGAGAAACGGCCGTGAAAGAACGCGGCCAAAGCCCGCGTGCTCCCACAGGCAGGGCAGGCAGTGAGGCCGAATAAGTGTTTCCACAAACAAATCTCAGGCCCCAGAGACAAAGCTTCGGGCGGTAGCGCTGCCAGAACCACGACGGCGAGTGAGAGAACCACCCACCTGGGGATTCCCCCGGAAAAGATTGCCATGTTTGCCTACATGCGAAGAAGTCTGCCGTTTGAATCCGGCAGTCGATTCAAGCCGATCAGGATCGCGTCCACGAGCGCCCAGACTCCGCACCCGCCTAGGGTAAAGAGTTTTAGCAATCCCAAGCCGACCTGGCCAAGGTAGAAGCGATCGACACCCAGCCAGCCCAGATAGAAGGAGAGCAGCACTGCAACCACCCATTCCTTATCGCTGGCGGGGCTGGGATTGACGTACCGCAATGGCCGGCCCTGGGCATCGGGAATTTTCTTGAAAATGATGAGAAACTTATCCACGATCGCCCAAATTCCACAACCCCCAAAGGTGCATAACTTCAGGATTCCCAAGCCTGTGTAACCGAGGTAAAAACGATCTACGCCGAAAACACCCAGGAACATGGAGAGCACGGTAGCGGTGCCGAGATCTTTATCGCTGAATGCAGCAGCAAGGGCGCCGCACTGGGCGCAGCTTTGAGCGCCCGGCGTCATCTCCTTGCCGCAGGTTGAGCAATAACGCGTGCCGTCGAGCGGCCGTTGACCACAGGCCACGCAGAACTCAGCG
This sequence comes from Terriglobia bacterium, assembly GCA_030040315.1. Taxonomy (GTDB): domain Bacteria; phylum Acidobacteriota; class Terriglobia; order UBA7540; family UBA7540; genus Bog-366. The sequence continues at coordinate 13,739 of JASHTY010000157.1, forward strand.
GTATCTGCAAGCTGTCGCGCGCAATTCCGGCAAAACATTTTGGGTCCTTTCAAAAAGGCCTATTCGACACCATTTCGGTACTTATAGTGTCTTCTACCGCAAAAGTAAATGAAATTGATGAGGACGGATGCCGAGCCGGGTCTTTATATCCCGAATGGATTGCAGGAGTCTGCGACTATTCCGCTCGATTGTCGGAAAGCTGGTGAGCCATCATCAGCTCTCCGAAATTTTCGCGCAGTTTACTCCGGCACTTCCACCTCAATGGGCGCAGTCAGGGCCAGGGTGCCCCAGGCGATGTTCAGCGTGGCCTTGTGGATGTTGTCCTTGCGATAAGTCAATTCGATAGTGAGCTTGTCAGCCTTGGATGCCGCCTTTGCATCTGACATAGGCACCTCAAAGGAGATGGGAGCCTTGTCAATGTTGAACGCGTCGGTGTGGGCCGCGCGGACCCTGGCCGGATCGATAAACGCGAGATACCACATCGCCCCGTCGTCAGACCGCCGCAGGCCGAGGTAGTAATAACCGACCGGGATTGTTTTACCGGAGATTTTCAAGGGCAGGCAGGTATCGAGCGTCGTCCAAAAATTACTCCCCATTCGCCAGACCTTTCCTTTTGTCATCGCGTCAAACTTCGCAGGGTCTTCATACACGCTCTTCCACACAGGCCTCCCATAGTCGATGGCAAACTCTCCGGCGCCGCCATGCTTGGCTGAATTCCAATAGAGAATGCGCGCGGAGGCACGGTCATCCGGCCCGCCGCCCTCGGCCGAAATGTTGGGCTTGGGTTGCTGTGCCAGCAAAGGCAGCACGGAGGAGAGTACAAATACCCCGAGGACGATGCGGATCTTCATTGCGATCTCCTTTGGAGGAATTCTTCCGCTCAGGCGTTGATTCCAGCACGTGAATCTGTACGCCACCTTTTCGAAATAGGGGGAAGTTTTGTGCTCCCCCCCACTTTTGAAGGCGAAGGCATGGGCGTATTGCTCAATTCGGCGACCCCGCAGCGGCGGGGGTCAGGGCCGCCTGACGGACCAGCGGATCAAGCTCAGTGGGCACGGGATCCTTTTCGAGCCCTGATTCGACCACCTCACGAATGGTCTTCACATAGTGGAGCTTCAGGCCCTCGAGCATCTCGGGATTGAGGTCCTCGCGCGCATTCGGCTCATTGTCCGCGGGTAGAATTACCTCCGTCACCCCCGCACGTTTGGCGGCCAGCACTTTTTCCTTGATGCCGCCCACGGGCAGCACTTGGCCACTCAGCGTAATCTCGCCCGTCATGGCCAGCCGCTGCCGTGAAGGCCGGCGCGTGAGGGCGGAAACCAGGGCGGAAACCATGGTCACTCCTGCCGAGGGACCATCCTTGGGAATCGCCCCAGAGGGTACGTGAATGTGAATATCCCTGTTCTGAAAGAAATCCGGGTCGATTTCGTATTCCGCGGCGTGAGTACGCACCCAGGCCAGCGCCGCCTGCATGGATTCCTGCATCACTTGGCCAACGTGGCCGGTCATGGTGAATCCCTTGCTCCCCTTCATGGCGTTGGCTTCCACGTAGAGAACGTCGCCTCCGGTCGGGGTCCAGGCAAGGCCCACCATCACGCCGGGCTGGCGCGTCCGCTCCACGATTTCGGTTTCCAGGCGGAAGTGCGGGATTCCCAGATAATCGCGCAGATTGTCTGCAGTGAGCAGAAGCTTGTCAGGCTTGCCCTCGGCGATTCGGCGCGCCTGTTTGCGGCATGCCGTGGCGATTTCTCGCTCCAGGTTCCGCACGCCGGCCTCCCGCGTGTAATGGCGAATCATGCTGGCCAGCGCGGGGGTGGTGAACTCAATTTGCTCCGGAGACGTAACCCCGTGCTCGGCGGTCTGCTTGGGGATCAGGTGGCGGATGGCAATCTGGATTTTCTCCTCTTCGCTGTATCCCTGCAGCTCCATCACCTCCATGCGGTCAAGCAGCGCCGGAGGAATGGTATCCAGAACATTTGCCGTGCAGATGAACAGCACTTTCGAAAGATCAAACTGGACATCCAGATAGTTGTCGCGGAAGTGCGAGTTCTGCTCAGGATCGAGCAGCTCCAAGAGTGCGGAAGAGGGATCGCCGCGAAAATCGCGCCCGATCTTGTCCACCTCATCGAGCATGAAGACGGGGTCGCGCATCTCTGCACGCCTTATCCCCTGGATGACCTGGCCGGGCAAAGCACCGATGTATGTCCGCCGATGCCCGCGAATTTCCGCTTCATCGTGAATGCCTCCCAGCGACATGCGGACGAATTTGCGGTCGAGCGCGCGGGCAATGGATTTCCCAAGGGAAGTCTTTCCCACGCCCGGGGGCCCGACGAAGCATAGAATTGGCCCTTTAAGCTGAGGCTTAAGCTGCAATACGGCAAGATAATCCAGGATGCGCTCCTTAAGCTTCTCCAAATCCCAGTGGTCTTCATCGAGGACCAGCTTTGCCTTGGTGATATCGACGCGGGAATCGCTGACCTTGTTCCAGGGCAGCACTACCAGCCAATCCAGGTACGTGCGAGTAACATGGTAGTCCGCCGCCGCGGGAGACATTTTTGCCAGGCGGCCGAGTTCGCGCATGGCCTCTTTCTTCGCCTCCTCGGTCATGCCCGCAGCCTCAATCTTTTTGCGGAGCTCTTCGATTTCCTGCTGTTCGTCAGCCTCGCCCAGTTCCTTCTGGATCGCCTTCATCTGTTCGCGCAGGTAGTACTCACGCTGGCTTTGCGTGACTTGGTCTTGAACATCCGACTGAATCTTGGACCTCAGTTGCAGCACTTCCACTTCCCGGGCCAGGTTGCGGTTCAAGCGCTCAAGGCGAACCTTCAACTCCAGGCTTTCCAGAAGTTCCTGTTTCTCAACGCTGGAAAGTGAGGGGAGATTTGCGGCGATGAAGTCGGAAAGCCGGCTGGGATCGTCGATATTCATTACCACCGTTTGCAAATCGTCCGACAGGGTGGGGGAGAGCTGGACCACCTGCTGGAACATGGTGGTCACGCTGCGCACCAAGGCATCGAAATCCGATTCCTTCGCGCCCGGAGTTATGTCTGCCAGCGGCTTTACACGCGCGCGAAGGAAGGGTTCCATTTGAACCACTTCCTCGATGGCAATTCGCTGGAGCCCTTCCACAAAGATGAACAAACTCTGACTGGGAAGCTTGATCACCTTATGAACGAATGCCACGGTGCCGATCTGAAATAGATCGACAGGCTGGGGATTATCAACGCGCGGATCACGCTGGGATATTACGCCCACGTACTTCTCTTCTTCCTTCAAGTCATTGATCAATTTCAGGGAGCTGTCCCGGCCCACGGTGAGGGGCAGAATCGCATTCGGGAACAAAACCGTATCGCGAACTGGAAGGATAGGCAGCGTGTTGTAATCGATTGGAGTCTTTTGTTTGGAAGCCATCGTCTGGAACCTTCTTTCCCAAATTTGCAGTCGAGGCAACCGCTCTGCCAAGGGTAGGCACTCTATCACGTCATAGCCGTAGTGTGGTAGACCTCACCATGGCTTTTGCGGCGGCCGGCTTGGGCGCTGATGCTCAGAAATCTTTGATTCGAAACGCCCTACCTCTAGCTGCTCTATTAGATGCAGGTTATGCGGGAAACGGCACTCTTGAAAGGCGGTTGTCCATCTGCGCCCGGGCAAGTTATGTTAGGCTCTGTCGTTATCCAAGGAGAAAAAGGGATGATTGCGCATTTGATACGAACCCTTCACGTGAGTCCTACAGTCTTTTACGCCCTGTTGTTTGGGACCCTGATCATCGGGTCGTTGCTCGTCGGTTTTGGACTGAACCGGCTCCTCCATTACTGGAGCAAAAAGCTCGGTGACGGGTGGGGCCAGATGGTTTTTTCGCTCCTGGAATCCCTCTGCATGCCGCTGCTTTTTATTGTAGCCCTTTATATCGGCCTGGAATCGCTCCCCCTGCCGCCATGGTTTGAGCATTCAGGCTCGAAGTTGGTCTTTGCTCTCGCGGTCCTGGTCATTATGTACTTTCCAGCCAAGGTCATTGTCCTGGCCTTGCGCAGGATGGGTCAGAAGGATCCCCAAATGCTGCGGATTACGCAGCCCGCAGTATTTGTTGTTCAGATGCTCTTTGCCTTGCTCGGGACCATCATTTTCCTTGAGAACCTGGGGATTCACCTGACCGCGGTGTGGACTACCCTGGGCGTGGGCAGTGTGGCGGTTGCTCTGGCTCTGCAGGAGACACTAAGCAACCTCTTTTCCGGACTTTATCTGCTGGCAGACCGGCCGATTGGAACGAATGATTACATCAAATTGGATTCCAACCAGGAGGGATACGTGTTGCGCATCGGCTGGCGCTCGACGGTTTTACGGACCTTGGGCAACAACTACGTCATTATTCCCAATTCTACGCTCGCCAAAGCCACCATCACGAATTATTCCGAGCCCGAATTGCAGATGTCTTACAGCCTGCCGGTGAGCGTCTCCTATAGTGCCGATCTCCAGAAAGTTGAGACTGCCCTGCTGGAAGCCACGCAGGAAGCAATCCGCGACGGCCTGCAAGGTTTGCTGGCTGTTCCGCCGCCCTCCGTGTCCCTCATCCCAGGTTTTGGCGATTCCGCGCTGAATTTTTCGCTTAACATGCAAATCCGCCAGTTTACGGATCAATATCCGGTTCAAAGTGATTTGAGGAAGCGCATCATTAAGAAGTTCCGTGAAGCCGGAATCGAAATGCCTTTCCCCACACGCACCGTCGTGCTCGACAAGGCGACTCAGGATTTGCTGAGCCGCGATTCACAGGCTTAGACGGAGGCAGCTTTTTGTTATCGGTTTGGAAAATAACGGCCGTCGAAGTAAAATCCCCTCATGCGCGGAAGCGCCCACAGCCTCGCAGCGATCTTGTCGGTCTTGATGGCTTCTACTTCAGTATCCGGCTCAGCTTGTGAGTTGTGTTGCGGGCTGAAACAAGCGGCTGGCCAGTGTCACACCAATCGTGCCCGCATGAGCTTTGGAGCCGGGTACTCGAAGGAAGCTGCGCACGCCTGTGTGCGCCGAGCGGCGGCAACGAGTCCGCGAACGCACGGCATGGCCACTCATTGTGCATCGCATGAAATGGGAACCGCTGCCCGGGCCGCCGAACTCACGGGAATTTGCCATTCGGGAATGTCTCAACCCGGCGGAACAGCCTCGCCCTGCCTTCATCGCGGCTGCACCTGGTTTCTCGCCGGCAAATTCTCTCCCGCGCCCGCTTTTTCAGAGCTCGTGGAACTAGCTCGAACTGCGGTAACGACTTCCCGTCAAGAAAAACTTCAAAGCAATGTTCTCCAATTCAACATTGGGTCGTCCCCGCCCGTGGCACTCGCATCTGAAAGCCTCAGTGGCGTACTTCGAATCTAGTACCATCCTCCAAACCCGGCAAATGCCATAACTCGGAATCTTGCCCGCTGATTTGCAATCACGCCGTGCTGTGCCTTGTCATTTAAGGGCTCGCTTTGTACTCCGCATAAGAATCTTAAGCCGGGCGAATGGTAGGAGGGCTTC
>JASHTY010000158.1 GCA_030040315.1 Terriglobia bacterium
ATTACGCCCGATGTGTTGCTGAATCCCCACAACGCCTCCCTTGAAATGACTTTCTACGAAGGCAAGCAATTCCCCAAGGAATATCGCGGCGACATCTTCGCCGCCGAGCACGGCTCATGGAATCGCGCCGAGCGCGTGGGTTATGAGCTGATTCGCGTGCCGATGCATCACTCGGGCCAGGCGAGCGGCGACTATGAGGATTTCATGACCGGGTTCGTTGTGGACAATCACCACGTCTGGGGCAGGCCCGTGGGAGTCACTGTGGCCCCGGACGGTTCGCTGCTGGTCACTGACGATGGGTCGAATTCCATCTGGCGGGTCACGTATACGGGAAAGTAGGCGGACAGGTAGCAAGCCTCATCGCACCGCCGTTAATGGCGGCGCGTTCTTGACGTACTTGTCAAACCACGTCAGCATTTCCCACAGCGTATGCTCGATCGACTCGCGCGCTGAGTATCCGTGCGCCTCGTCGGGGAGCGTCACGTAGCGCACCGAGCCGCCATTCCCCTTCAGCGCGCGGAACATGCGCTCCGATTGAATGGGAAATGTGCCGGAGTTGCTGTCCGCCTCGCCGTGGATCAGCAGAATCGGCGCCTTGATCTTGTCCGCGTACATGAAAGGCGACATTTTCAGGTAGACATCGGGCGCTTCCCACAGCGTGCGCCGCTCGCTTTGAAACGTGAAAGGCGTCAGTGTGCGGTTGTAAGCGCCGCTGCGCGCGATTCCGGCGCGAAACAAATCGGAATGCGCCAGCAGGTTGGCGGTCATGAACGCGCCATAGCTGTGCCCGCCCACGCCCACGCGGTTCGGGTCAATCACGCCCATTTCCGCTGCTTCGTCGATGGCCGCCTTGGCGTCGGCCACAATCTGCTCAACGTAAGTGTTGTTCATCGTCTCGGGATCGCCCACCACGGGCATGGCCGCATCCTCCAGGATGACGTAACCATCAAGCAGAAAGAAAAGTTGGGAGGCGCCTCGAATCTGCGTGAAGGTGTTGGGCGAGCTCGTCACCTGGGAGGCCAGGTCGGCGCTGGTGAATTCGTAGGGATATGCCCACATGACCGCCGGGCGGCGTTCACCTTCTTTATAGTCTGGAGGAAGATAAAGAGTCATCGAAAGTCCCACGCCATCCGGACGCTTATAGGTGACCAACTGCTTTTTGATGCCGGCAAGCTGGGGGGTGGGATTCGGAAAGCTCGTGAAGGCTGCGCGGCCGCCAGAACCCGTACGAATAAAATAGTTGGGCGGGTCCGTGGGTGTCTCATGCCGGGTGATGAATTTCGACCCGTCTGGTGCAAGCAGCGCGACAAAGCTTTCGAGACTCGTATCGTCTGAGCGAAACAGCCGCGTAGCTTCCAAGCTCTGCACATTGAAGCGGTCCAGGAAAGGCCTGTTGCCCTGTGGCGTGGCGCCCTCGCCCGTCAGAAAAATGTTGTCGCCGTCTTCCACCATGGCAACATGGCCGTTTGGCAGCACGCGGATCACAGGTCTCCCAGGATTCTGATAGCGTTCCTCAATGCTCAAGTCCCATACTTTCCTCATGGAGGCTGCTGGTTGCTTCTGGTCGAAGAAATATCCGCGGCGGCGCTGATGACTGCGCACATAATCCCACACCAGAGCGAGGTCGCCGCGCTCGCCCCATTCGATCCCCATAAAGCGCTCCTCGGTCTTAAACATCTCCTGCGGCTCGGGCTTGGAGGCAGAAACATCGATCGACATCACACGGTCGCGAGGTGTGGTTTTGTTGCGCGGATTCCCCTCATCCAGCGCTTCCACCCAGACCAGCGTGGCGGGCGCAGTCGATTGCCAGGCAAATCCACGTGGCCCCACGGGCACACCGCCCAGGGGTGTGATTTCGTGCAGGGGCAAGCTTCCCGCTTTGTACACCACGTGGCCGCTGCGGTTCCAAATTTCCACGTCACAGGCAAAATCCTCAAACGTCACAAGGTAGGAGTAGGGGCGGTGAATGCGCTCGATCAAAAGGTGCTTGCCATCCGGCGCTGGCTCCGCGTGGCGAAAAATGCCGGGCTGACCCAGCGGAGTAATTTGCGGACTCGCGCCGCCGGATTGTGCTGAAGGCAGCGTCACCAGCGCTAATTGCGCGGTGGCGTAGTAGTCAAATAGTTTTTCATCAAAGGCATTGGTGAGCAGGTCTTCAAACGTTGGTTGTGGGGCGGCCTTTCCGAAGCTCTCCTGAATGTGCGGCCCGGCGGGAACACGGTCGGCCTGGGGCGGCGCGCCGCGTCCGGCGGGAACGGTGAGGCAGAGCAGGGAGGAACTGTCGGGCAGCCAATCGCAGGGCGCGCCCAACGCCGCGTTCAAGTGCACGCCCGGCACCATCGCGGCCACTCCCGTGTGCGCATCGCCTGCCCACAACTCCACGCTCGAGCGGGCCAGGTTGGTGAAAGCGAAACGCCGGCCATCCGGAGACCAGAGCGGCGCGCTCAGGCGGGCGTCGGGCGGAAGCGTCACCCGCACCTCATTCCCATCGGCGATTCGCTTCAACACGAATCCGTTGTACCTTAAGGTTCCGTGCGGACCGTTGTTGGCGGGATTGATGCGCACGCCGGCAAGCCGCAGCATGGGCTGGGCCAAATCGGCAATCGGCGGATACAGCATGGGAGTGTAGAGGATGGCCACGTCGCGCGCCGGGCTCAGGCTGAGCGACGGCATCACAGGCGCGTTCAGTACATCCAGAATCGCCTTGGGAGGTTTCTGGTATTGGGCCTCGGGCGTCTGCGCCCCCGCCAGGATTGCCATTCCTGCTGTTGCTGCTAGTCCGATCACCAACGGCATGATGAGTTTTCCTCCCTGCACTCCTTTACCCATGATTCCTCTCACGACTGGGGCTTGGTGAGGGGGGAATATACACCCCAGCCCGATTTGATACAATCTCTCCCACGAAAGCCGGCCCAGGTCACGGGCAGGATTCAGGAGGCTCATTCCCATGCGCAAAATCGCCTTTGCGGTCATATTTTCGCTGCTGATTGCCTGTCACGGCAGCGCCCAGAGTTTTTCCCCCGCTGTCAGGCCATACATAAAGGTCGATTCACCGGTCGTGGCGCTCGTTCATGTGCGGGTAATCGACGGCACCGGCGCAGCGGCGCGCGATGATCAAACGATTCTTCTGAGCGGCGGGAAAATTGAATCGGTAGGCGACGCATCGTCGGCTGCGGTGCCTTCCAACGCCAAGGTTCTCGACCTGCAGGGCTACTCGGTGATTCCCGGCCTGATCGGCATGCACGATCACCTGGTTTACCCCATGGGGAACGCCATCTTCGGTGAGATGGCATACAGCTTCCCGCGTCTTTATCTCGCCGGAGGAGTAACCACCATCCGCACCACGGGCGCGCTTGAGCCTTATACCGACCTCGAATTAAAGAAGGCGATCAATACAGGCCAGATTCCCGGCCCCAAGATTCACGTCACCGGGCCTTACCTTGAAGGCCCCGGCTCGTTTGCGATCCAGATGCACGCGCTCACCGGCCCTGAGGACGCCACGCGCACCGTCAATTACTGGATGGACGAGGGCGTGGACAGCTTCAAGTTCTATAACTACGTAACGCCGGCGGAAATGTCTGCGGCCATCAAGGCGGCGCACGCGCGCGGCGTGAAGCTGACCGGGCACCTCTGCTCCATCGGATTCCGCGAGGCGGCGGCGCTGGGCATCGACGACCTTGAGCACGGATTGCTGGTTGATACGGAGTTCTTTCCCTGGAAGAAGCCTGACCAGTGTGTTATGACGCCGCAGGATTTCGAATTTTACGGCAAGCTCGACGTGAACTCCGGGCCCGTGCATGACATGATTCTCGATCTGGTCGCGCACCACGTGGCCATCACGTCCACCCTGCCGGTTTTTGAAATGGGCGTTCCTGGCCGTCCTCAGATTCAGCAGCGAATCCTCGACGCCCTCTCGACGGACGCGCGCAGTGCCGTGCTGGCCAACAAGGTTCGCGCTTCCGATACGGCGTCCATTCGCCGCCGCTTCGGTACGGATGTTTCTCCCTATACCGCCGCCTTCAAGAAGGAGATGGAATTTGAATACGCTTTCGCGAAAGCCGGCGGCACGCTGCTGGCCGGGCTCGACCCCACTGGGATGGGT
>JASHTY010000159.1 GCA_030040315.1 Terriglobia bacterium
GGAGGGCGCGGCTGGCGCTGCTGCCGGCGCGGCCTGCTTCTCTCGCGCCATGGCGGCTTCCAACAAACGCGGAAAATCATTGCTCAGAATTCGCGTGCAATTCCGGCATCTCCAATTCGAGTCCTGCGGGTCAAGGTAATTGAAGTTGACGCAACCGCACGAGCACACCACCTGGAGTCCCGTGCTCCGCCCATGGACAACCTTCACGTCTTCTGGCCCGACAGGAAAATTCATCATTCCACCTCGATCCGCATCAACGTAGGGACACGCGGCTGTCAAACATCGAGGGGTATTCTACCCGATTGCCGGCGAATGTTGACACCTCTATTCGCGGCCGTTGTCAATTTGCTCCTGCGGAAACACTGGCGCCATTCCACGCACATTTCCTAGGTGTGCGACACAAACACTCGTGCGGGAGCCGACAGTTTTATTTCCGGCGTTTCCGTGGCACGCGAAGTGGCTGATAACCCGTCCGTTTCCCGGGAGAGGTTTCGAACGTCAGGATTTACTGATGGTGCAGGTCATTCGCAAACTGCGCCCGTTAGGGCGCGAAAGCCAAGGGAAAGCAGCATTCGATCGGGTTCGAACCGTCAAAGTGATTCGTGCAAGGTTTCCATTCGCAGCGCCTGAGCTTGCCGTCAGCGAAACCGGAATCATTGTCAGAAATCCAGCGGTAAGCACGCATCGCAATCGCCGCGATGCGCAAGTCGTTTGCATATCCACCTCCGGAGCGTCGGCCGAGCTCTTCACAGAGTTGGATGCTCCTTCCAGTCCGGAAACGGTCTTGCGCTCACCCTCGCGAAGTTTCCGGTTCTAGCACTCTTTCATACCCTGGGCAACGGATTACAGGAAGGCGAGGATACTTGGGGTAGCGCGGGTCGGTGGCAGAGAGTTGGCATTGGTAAAAAACAGAATTCCGGTCAGTATGCACCCGCCGCGCGTGGCGGCAGGTAAAGCAAAGGCCCGTTCGTTGCTTTTCAAATTCATCTGAGGCCATGCGAATTTGATCCGCGGGCTTGCGGACCCTGCCCCTCCTGATATGCCTGGCGCAGTTGTTGCACCGAGTGGTCCGCCTCACGCGGTGTTACGTTCCAGCGAGTTCGCATTTTGGTTTTCATCCGCCGGCTCTCGTGAGAGAATAATTCCCGCTTGCCCTTCCACCCAAAACTGCTCAGAGGTTATTCGGGGGGAGAGGCTTACCAAAGCCCTGTCGCGGACAACTGCAAACTCTAAACGCAATCCTCACGAGGGGTAATTGCGCCCATGAAGGTCCTCAATTTCGAATTCAAAGCTCGTCTTCGCGATGCTTCTCACGTCCGGGCTATTTTGAAGGGTCAGCACGCGCGCTTCCTGGGCACAGATCACCAGGTGGATACTTACTTCCGCGTCCCGTCGGGACGATTGAAAATTCGCGAAGGGCGCATCGAGAATTCGCTCATTTTCTACCGCCGCACCAATTCCCAACATGCCCGTCGCTCCGCCGTGGAAATGATGCTCCTGCCCCGCCGCAATTCCGTTCGTGCCATTCTCTCTTCAGCACTGGGAATCCTGGTCGTTGTGGACAAGCGCCGGGAAATATACTTCGTGGGAAACGTCAAGATCCACCTTGACCAAGTTCGAGGTCTTGGGGCTTTCCTGGAAGTAGAGGCGATGACTCGATCCGGCGATATCCGCAAGGTCCGGGCTCAGGCCGCAAAATTCCAAAAACTCTTTGCCGTTCCCTCCTCCGATATCGTGCCGTTGTCCTACTCGGACTTAATCCTGAAGAAGTACAAACGGGGCAGGCAGTAGACATCTTCTCAACCGAGCTTTCAACAGAATTACGCCGCGCCGCCCAGGATGTCTTCAAGCTGCGCCAGGTGATTGAGCGTGTGCCCGGCGATAATCCGGATCACGGTTCCTGCTGACTCCGGCCCGCGTTCCGGATGCCTGGCTGTCTTCTCCAACTCATCCCGCCCCAGCCGGCGGAAAAGCGCCAGGTTCCAATCGCGCACGGCCCTGAATGTTGAGGCGGCCTGCAGGCCATCAACCTGGTCGTAATGCTTTGCCCACAGGTCCTGGTCGAAAGGTTGGATCATTACGTCCGGCTCTGCAATGATCTGCCGGACGCGGAAGCCGAAGGCCAGCTCGCAATCCGCAAGGTGGGCGAGCACCTCGGCGGCCGTCCACTTTCCCGGCGCGTAGCTGCGCTTCAAGCCCGCGCGCCCCAGAGCCTGGGCAATGGCGGGAATTCTCTCCTCCGTTTCAATAAGAACTTGCAGCGGATCTCGCGCGCCGAGCAATTGCGCGTAGGGATGGGACGCGGTCATCGTAATGCCTCCTCTCACTTCTTGGCGTTTGGGCTTTGAGCACCAAACCCGCTCCCTGCAATTAAGTCACTATTCGCGCCGCGCGGTCAAGCAGGCAATCCGGGCCTTTCGAAACCGCCTTCTTCAAGAGGGCAAATTCTTGCTTGCAGTTTGCAAGCGATTCGATTATGTTGGCGCTGGTGTCCAAGAAGGTTAAACTCCAGCGCCGGTCGGCATGCCCGGTAAGCGTATCGCTGGAAATGTTCGGCGATCGCTGGTCGCTCCTGATTGTTCGCGACCTGATGGTTCGCGGCCTGAAAACGTATCGTGACTTTCAACAGTCAGGCGAAGGTATTGCTACCAACATCCTGGCCGATCGCTTGCGAAAGCTTCAAGCGTGGGGAATCATACGCGCCGAGAGTGAAGCTTCCGACCGGCGGAAATTGAACTATCGGCTGACCCCAAAGGGAATTGACCTGGCGCCGGTTTTGCTCGAATTGCTGATTTGGGGGGCGCGGCATGAGCAGACCGCGGCGCCTTGCGCCCTCATTGACGAAATGGCGCGGAATCGCAGGAAGGTTTTGGCGGAAGCGCGGCGGCGCTGGCGCGAGAATGATCCCACACCACTGCTCCCGAGGTTCCAGGTTCCGAGCCGCGACCGCTAAGCCAGGTGAAAATGCGCAGGGGGTGCTTTCGACTGCGCCTGAGTTAATATCTCAACTGGAGGAATTGCCATGAAGACGAAGAAGCCCAAGGGCAAAATGGCAGGTTCGAAAGCGGGCAAACATTCGAAGGGGTCGACGCTTAGCGCACAACCGGGGTCGCGCAAATTGACAGGCAAGGCGTCTGGTTTGAGAGGAGTTCGAGTTCTGGTGGGAACGCACAAGGGGGCATTCATCCTGGAGGCAGACGGAAAGCGCCAAAAGTGGAACGTCCGCGGCCCCTTCTTTTCGGGCTGGGAAATCTATCACATGAAGGGTTCGCCGGCGGATCCCAACCGAATCTATGCGTCGCAAACCAGCGGCTGGTTTGGACAAATCCTGCAGCGGTCGAGCGACGGTGGTAAGACCTGGGAAACGCCCGGGGGCGAGAAAATGCCCAAGCCCGGTGAGTTTCCCACTGGAAAGAGCAACTTGTTTGCGTACGACACATCCGCTGCCACCGGCAAGACGCTCACCACTCACCAATTTTATGATGGGACACAGCACCCATGGGAATTCAAGCGCGTGTGGCATCTCGAACCCTCACTCACGGATCCCGACACGGCTTACGCGGGTATCGAGGATGCCGCCATTTTTCGCACCACCAACGGCGGACAGACCTGGCACGAGCTCGCGGGGTTGCGTGGCCACAACACCGGCCCCAAGTGGCAGCCGGGCGCGGGCGGCATGTGCCTGCATACGATCCTAATCGACCCGAGCAATCACGAAAGAATTTACGTGGCGATCTCCGCAGCGGGCGCATTCCGCACGGATGATGGCGGCGCGACATGGAAACCCATCAATCAGGGTTTGAGGTCCCAGTACATTCCTGATCCCACGGCGGAAGTCGGCCACTGCGTGCACCGGATTGCGTTGAACAGAACGCGCCCGAACGTGCTCTTCATGCAAAAGCACTGGGACGTGATGCGCAGCGATAACCACGGCGACGTCTGGCGCGAAGTCAGCGGCAATCTGCCCACAGATTTTGGCTTTGTCATTGACGTCCACGCGCATGAGGCCGAGACCGTCTATGTAGTTCCCATTAAGAGCGACGGGGAGCACTTCCCCATTGAGGGCAAGCTCCGCGTCTACCGCAGCCGCACGGGCGGCAATGAATGGGAACCGCTCACCAAGGGTCTGCCGCAGCGCGATTGCTACGTAAATGTGCTGCGCGATGCGATGGCGGTGGACCAACTCGATTCGTGCGGCATCTATTTCGGCACCACCGGCGGGCAGGTGTACGTCTCACCTGACTCGGGAGATCACTGGGCGCCGATCGTCAGTAATTTGCCCGCTGTGCTTTCGGTTGAGGTGCAGACGCTGCAATGATTCGGGTGATTCTGCCGCAACACTTGCGTACGCTGGCGCACGTTGACGGCGAGGTGCAGCTTGAAGTCGGCGGGCCGGTGACCCAGCGGGCTGTGCTTGATGCGCTCGAGGCGCGCTACCCGGTCCTGTGCGGGACCATCCGCGATCACATCACACTCAAGCGCCGACCGTTCATCAGGTTTTTTGTCTGCCAGGAAGACTGGTCGCACGAATCGCAAGATTCTCCGCTTCCTGAGGCCGTCGCGACGGGCGCTGAGCCCTTCATGGTGATCGGCGCGATTGCCGGGGGTTGAGCGATCCACTCACCGCTCGACAATTGCGAACTCTTTATCCACTCGTCTGTTCACGGAAAAATCCCTAGTGAAGAAAACCCATGGAATCCAGCGAAAGCATCAAACTCACTCGCAAGTTCATCGAAGCATGCGTCCGTGCCGACCCGGACGAATTTGCCGGCTATTTTACTGAAGACGCTGTGTGGTGGAACTCACCCTGGCAGCCGGTAAAGGGCCGCGAGGCCATTCGCGAGACACTTCGCCGCGGCGCTCTGACCATGCAGGCGCTTCCCTGGGAGCTTCGCCACATCGTCGCCGATGGAGATTTGGTGATGACCGAGCGTGTCGATCATTTTATGGTCCGTGGGGCGCTCGTCAGCGTACCCTGCATGGGAGTTTTCGAATTTCGCGACGGGAAGATTTTCGCCTGGCGAGACTATTGGGACTTGAAACAATTTGAGCGCCAGGTGCCGGCCGAAAAACCAGGCTCGTAGGAATTTCGGCCGGAGTGTTTCCGCCTACCTTAGAAGGTGACTTCCACAACCTCATCGAGCGGATCCCGCGGACCCGCGGGAAGACTCAACACAATCCCACCATTTGATTCCTGCCACGCCGTGCTTTCACCCATTCTCAGCCACCGCGCTTTCTTTGGCGCAGGTACTCCCTTCAAAGTGGCTGTGGCTTTCTGCCCCGGCAGAAAATGGATGTACCACACATCACCCTTGACGGTCACGGGAGCGTCGCTTCGCTCCGGATAAGGCCCGGCCTCCACGTCAAACACCGATGCGCTGCAGTGCTTCATCCACTCCGCCAGCTCCTGGCAAATCTCGTAATGCGCCCGCGACAGTGTTCCGTCGGGACGCGGGCCGAAATCAGGCAGATAGTTACCACCCCAGGCGCGATTCCTCACCAGCCGCTCGATCAAATGACTGGCAGGGCGGCATGGCGCGGATTCGCCCCGCCAGCTCCATCCGACGCAGGTCTGCTCGCACTGCTCCCAGACTCCTGCGGGGCGCTTCGTCGGGTCCTTCGCTTCAAAATGCGTGTCGTAATCTCCCCATTTTCTCGTGAGGTCGGCCCAATGGCAGTATCGGTCGTTCAGGATAATGTCCGGCTGGAGTCCGCGCACATAGTTCTGCATGTCATCGCCGTGGATGTCGATCGTTTCCGGCCAGTCGTATCCGTCCCACCACAGCAGATCGATCTGGCCGTAGCGCGTCATCAATTCCCCCACCTGGCCCTTCACGTAAGCGTAGAACTGTTCAAAATATTTCTGCATCTCGGCCGCGGGCATATCCACAAATTTCGGAATGCCCAATTTCTGCGGGCTTGAGTGATAAAATTCGGGGTCGCGCCGGGGAAATGCGCGATTCGGCCAGCCGGGCGGGTTGTAAGTCCAATCGCTGGGGCAGTAATAAAAGCCCACTCTCAGACCGTTTTTCCGGCAGGCCTCAACGTAAGGCCGCACCAAGTCACGCCCGTGCATTTTCTGCTTTGTGCTGAGCGAGCCGAAATCGCTTGGCCATAACGCATAACCATCCACATGGCGAGCCACCAGCACCGCGTATTTGAACCCCCCCCTCGCGGCCGCCTCCATCCAATGGTCCGGATCGTAATTCTGCGGGTCGAATTGATCGAACAACGCGTCGTACTTTTCGACCGGCCAAAAGGGATTAGGTGGGTGAACGTCCTGAAACATTCCCCACGAGACCTCAACCGCTCCTACGCTGGCCGGACCCCAGTGCAGGAAAAGCCCGAAAGCTGCCTGGTGAAACCATGCAGGAAGCGGCTTGTGTGGCGAAGAAGTGCCGCCAGCTCCCGCCATTGGAATATCCGCCAGGGCGGCGGTGGAAAGTGTTTGAATAAATTTTCGCCGGTTCATGGTTCAGTAGGTTTGGAGTTGGATTTTACCAAACCACCTCTACGACTTCAGCAAGCTCGATTGGACCGCCCGGGGGCAAAGTCACGATAAGGCGCTGAGCGTCCTTCTTCCACACCGCGCTCTCGCCCGTGCGAAGTACGCGCGCGGATTTGGGTTCGCCAACACTCGTGAGCGTGGCTGATCGCTGATTTGCCGAAATAAAGTGCAGGTACCACACATTCTCTTTGCGCGTCACAGGAACATCGCAACGCTCCGGATATGGTCCGGCATCGACATTGAAGATGGAGACGCCGCCATAGTTCATCCACGCGGCCATTCCATTGCAAATTGCGTAGTAACTGGGGGACATTGTTCCATCGGGCCGCGGGCCGAAGTCTGGCAAATAGTTGCCGCCCCAGGCGCGATTGCGAACCAGGCGCCCGATCAAATGGCTGAGCGGCTTGCAGGGTACTTCCCCGCGATAACTCCAGCCGCCGCACATCATCTCGCACTGTTCCCAGGGATCGGTGGGAGGCTTCGAGGGATTCTTGTTTTCGTAATCCGTATTGTAATCTCCGAACGGCTTGCGCGGGCCCCAGATGAAATCCCGGTCGTTCTCCACGATATCGGGCTGAAGCTGGCGAACGTAACGCTCCATTTCTTCGCCGTGAATGTCGATTCCTTCCGGCCAATCGTACCCGTCCCACCACAGCAAGTCGATTTTGCCGTAGCGAGTCAGCAGTTCCCCCACCTGATCCTTCACGTAAAGGTAAAACTGGTCAAAATATTTCTGGACTTCGGGGAGCGGCATATCGACGAACTTGGCAATCCCCAGCTTCTGCGGGTGCGAATGGCGCATCTCCGGGTCGCGACGCGGGAAGGCACGATGCGGCCAGCCCGGCGGGTTGTAGTGCCAGTCGGTGGGTGAATAATACAGGCCCACTTTCAGTCCGTGTTTCCGGCATGAATCAACAAAGGGCTGAATCAAATCGCGGCCCTGCAAGTGCTGCCGGGTGCTGAAGCCGCCAAACTCACTTGGCCAGAGCGCGTAGCCATCGTGGTGCCGCGTGGTGAGGATGCCGTATTTGAAGCCCGCCCGCACCGCGGCATCGAGCCACAAGTCAGGGTCATACTTCTGCGGATTGAACTGATCCGCCAGCGCGTCGTACTTCTCCGGTGGCCAATAGAGATTCGGCTTGCCGGAGTCCTGATACATGTCCCAGCTCAGCTCGATTCCCGCCACGCTTGAGATTCCCCAGTGAAGAAAAAGCCCGAGTCCGGCCTGATGGAGCCAGGGTTGAATGGGGCGGTGCGAGGGACTTGTGTCAACACCCCGCCGGGCTGCCAGCGCTTCCGGCGAGGCGAGTGGAAGCGTCGCCGCAAGACCTTTAAGAAAGCTCCGACGGTTCATTTTGTTGAGTAAGGTTCCTCGAAGGTTTTGAATCGGGCAGGATTCAATTGGAAGCCCTTGTCGAATAGACCATTGCGACGGCCTTTCTCAAACAAAAGCTCTCACCGCCGAGAGCACAGAGATCCACAGAGAATTCTTTCTCTGTGAACTTCTGTGCTCTCTGTGGTGAAAGTCCTTAGCCAATCGCGAGCCAGGCGCGCAGCCGCAATCTCCTTCATTGCATTTGCTCGGCCGATTGAAGCAACCCGCGAATGTACCCATAGCAGAAGGCGAAGGACTGCAACCCGGCGGGATCACTCGCAGCCTGGGGAACGTGATCGGGCATCAACAGATAAGGATAACCGACTTCAATATAAACTTGCAGGGCTTTAACAAAATTAATATCACCTTCGTCGGGGTAAACTTCCCGAAAGTCGTCGCGATGACCCCGGATATTTCGAAAGTGCACGTTGAAGATCTTCCGGCGCGTTCCGAAGTAACGAATGACGTCGAAAATCTCGCGGCCGGGATCATACAACATTTCCGAAACCGTCCCCTGGCAGAAATTCAAGCCGTGATAAGGACTCTCCTGAATGGAAACGAAGCGCTTGAGTCCGTCCACGGTGCCGAGCACGCGCACCACTCCCTGATACCCCTCGGGCGGCACGCCCGGATCGTGCGGATGGCAGGCCATGCGAATCTTGTACTCATTGGCGACGGGAATGACCCGGTCGAGGAAGTAAGTAATCCGCTCCCAGAATCGATCGGCGTCCACGCGGCCGGCGCGGGTAAGCGGCGGATCAGGATGCGCATCGGCCAGCCGCCACGTGCTGTAAGTCGCATCACCGCGCCCCGGCGTGCGCCCTGTGCGCAGAACACCGAGCAGCGACAGGTTGTATTTGATGGAGGGAATGCCCGCTGCGGCGCAGTTGCGAATGAGATTCTGGATGGATTCGATGTCGCGGTCGCGCTCCGGGCTGTCTGCCAGCATGATGGCGGCGTGAGCCGTATGGTCAACGTGGGACGATTCCAGAAACGGCGGCGCAACGCAGTCCATCGATATTCCATTCTTGTCTGCCAGGTCGCGCATGCGATTAAGCTCTTCAGCCGTTGCATAAAGCCGGCCATCCCCAATCTCCGGATATCCGCAAATGTTGCGCACACCGTAGCGCGCCAGATATTTCAGATGGGTGTCATTGGTCGGCGCGCTTTGGCAGCCAAGCTTCATGAGCACGCGCCCAGGTTGATCTGCCCCGGCCCGCGCGTTGCGGCTTTCAAACGCCACCGCGGCCCCCGTTGAGGCGAGAAAACTTCGACGGTTCATGAGTCGCGCCCCCCCATTCGATGCAGCGGATAGCGCTTGCGGCTTACTGCGTGATGCCTGCGACCTTCTGATAGAGGGCCCCATGGACAAGCTGAATTTGCCAGTCGCCGTCTGCCGACTTCCTTGCCACGATGCTGGCCGTTCCCTTCACGGTCTTGGGCTGGTCCTGAACGGTTTCCGTCAGCTCATAATTGAACGAAACCCATCCAGCGTTATCCCACATCTGGCTGTGGGTCGATGAAATGGCGATCTGCTTCGGAGGCGTAGCGGTTACCAGCTTCCGGATCCAGGCCGCAGCCGGCGGGGCGTGACCATCTTCATCCAGGTAAACGGCATCAGCCGCCAGTAACTTTTGCAGGGTTGTTGTGTCCTGCTTGTTGATTGCCTCGACAAGCTTGTTTGCCAAATCGAGCATGGGTCCAGAGGCCGGCGGAGTCCGAGGGCGCGTCCCACCGCCGCCAGGGCCTGCCGTTGGCTGTTGAGCAAACAAGGCCGCACACAGGAGCAAGAGGGTGAGCGATGCAAAAACAAATTTTGCTTTTTTCATAAGCCTCCTTTTGTTCCATCGAGCGGGGTAGAGTTGTTCCGCTTCTTGGAACTACTCTGCGGCTCTTTTCCCTGCACGAAACTCACGCAATGGAAATGTCAAATAACGCACCACTGATTACGTACATTTGAAGCCGATTTCGAAGGTATCCTTCTTCCCCTTCGCCCCTAGAACCTGGTGCGAGTACCGCAACTTTGATTTGTCCTCGGAAATGCTGAACCGCTCCTCGATCTGCAACTCCTGCCTGTGGATGCGCATGATTTTGAAGATGACCCGGGTCTCGCCCTCCCATGCCACTCCAGAGGCATAGCGGTTGGCGTCGAGATCGTCACGCGAAGGCATCGGCAGGCCTCTTTTCTGCAAGTGCTCCATCGGGGGCACGGGGGGTGGCAAGGCCATTCGCCGTCTGACATTCCTCCGCATTTGCTGAACGCTCTGACGAAACGGCACCTTCCCTGTCTGGGCAGATCGCAAGATCTCCTCAGCCGCTTCGAGCGCGCCGTCGGGCAGGCTATCGAGAAGTTTGTGAAATGTGTTCCGGTCAGCCATGGAATCTTTCGGCAAATTCACAGCGAGTTTGCGCTTGAGGGCGGATCGCCCTTCATCTCGAATTCCGTTTCGCGGCGGGCTTCCGTTCCGTCCGGACCCTTGATGATCAGTGCATAAACCAGGTTGCGTTTGTCGCGCGAAACCCGGATGTCACGTTCAATTTGAAGTTCCTGCCCGAAAATCCGGTGAAGGTCGATATCAAACTCAGTGCCGCGAATCATTCCGCTGGCGTGCGCGTGGCCGTGCCCCTCAGCGTCGACGCCCGCACTGGCTAACCGTGTGCTCATGCAGCCGAGCGTGCTCCGCGAATTTCCCGAACCCAATGTGGTGCATGGGGCTTCGCGCTCGGCGAGGATGGCGTCGATTCGCCTGCTGAGCTCGTCCATTGGCCGGCGAATTTCGGGCCACGTCTGAAGATTTGACAAGGCGCGCTCAACCGATGCCAGCGCCTGATCAGGAAGAGCATCCACGAGTTTGTGCAGTTCGTCCCTATTGACTGAGCTCATGGCGTCCGTCCTTGCCGCATGGCAACATGGTAAACCTTGGAGCATCGGGCAGCAAGACAAAGTGGCACTGCGTTCCGGCCCCGTCGAGGAAGGGCCGGAATGCCCTACCAGCCAAGTGAGCAGACAGCTTGAGCGTTGGTGCGCCCGCGAATGGCAGTTGAAGTTGAGAAAATCGCCTCCAAAAATTGGTTTATTTTCGGGGTAAATACTCTAATTGACATTAAGTATAGGATGTGTTACTCTTTCATAAGAACTGTGCCACCTCCCTTTGGATAGGTGGTCCGGCCGCGAGGCTCGGCGTCCCCACTTGGGCCGCTGGCGGAGGTCATGCAAGGCCAGACTTCATGGGCACGATGGTTTCGACGGTGATTGAGGAGCAGAGATGGCAGACACGAGTATGCCCAAACTGAAGATCGATATTGCGCCGCCAGCCGTCACTTCGACGGCACTCCTGCGGCAAAAAACTTGGGGATTGCGGCCTCCACTGTCAGGGGAAGGACAAAAAGCCCGAAAAAAACGAAGCCCAGAACTCATTGAAAACTAAGAAAACTACAAAAAATTGTAGAAGCGGCGAATTCCGCAGAGAACGATCATCAGCCTATGAGCTATTGAGATGTTTCCCAGTAAGATTATATTATCTACTTTAGTATACCCTCTTCTTACGATCAATCAAATTCTCTGCGCCTGACTTGCGGCCCGTCCGGCTTTCAGCACCCGGTCCACAAGGCCGCCAGGGCTCACGACTGCGTCCATGGGTTTTCCTGCCAGCGCCGCGGGCAGCGACCAGAGCATCATGTCCTGATAATAATCGTGGCCGTAGACGGATTCACCCGTGTCCTTATCGCCGCGCATGATGTTGGGCGCGTCCCAGGTATAGCGCCACGTGCAGGTGATGTTCTGCCAGCAGC
>JASHTY010000001.1 GCA_030040315.1 Terriglobia bacterium
GTTTTAGTCGAATTTGGCTCACCAGAGCGATGCGTCCCCGCGATACCGGGCGACGCATGGCTCTTTTTTGTGGCATGGGCATCCTGCCCATGCGAGTTTAAGGCCAAGACCACAGTGCCAAGGCGTTAGACACTGTTCGCGTTTTCCCCTGGTTTCCTTCTCGCCGGAATCCTGATACATTTCCCGCACTATGCATAGCCAATCGAATCCCCGCGCGGCCGGGGTGAATTCGCGAGCCGCTTTGATTCTGGGCGCGGCGCTCGTGCTCATCTCCTGCTCGCACCGGCCGGAATATGACGTCGTCCTGCGCAACGGCAAGATTTGCGATGGCAGCGGCCAGCCTTGCGTCGATGGCGGCGTGGCAATTAAAGGCGACACGATCGCCAAAGTGGGCGATCTGGGCGGGGGGCGCGGCAAGTTTGACATTGACGTTCAGGGGCAAGTGATCGCTCCGGGCTTCATCAACATGATGAGTGGCGAGACCGGCCTGTTCATGGACGGCCGCTCGCAGAGCGACATTCGCCAAGGCGTGACCGTGGAAATTTTCGGCGAAGGCGAATCCATGGGCCCGCTGAATGACGCCATGCGCGCCGAGTACGAGCAGCAGGAATCGGATTTCCACTACCCCGTCACCTGGCACACGCTGGCCGAAGGGCTCGATACACTGGCCAAGCGCGGAATTTCCACCAATATTGCTTCGTTCATCGGCGCCGCAACGCCTCGCGTGAATGTGCTGGGCCGCGCCAATCGCGCGCCCACTCCTGCGGAACTCGACCAGGAATGCTCCCTCGTCGATAAGGCCATGCAGGACGGCGCTCTGGGTGTGGCTTCCGCGCTGATCTATCAACCCGGCGTCTACGCGAAGACCGATGAGCTGATCGCGCTCGCCAAGGTTGCGGCGCGCTACCACGGCATCTACATCTCGCACATGCGTAACGAGGGCGACCACGAAATGGACGCCATCGATGAGCTCATCACCATCGCGCGCGAGGCGAATGTCCATGCGGAGATTTACCATCTGAAAGTCGCGGGCGCGAAGAACTGGGCAAACTGGCCCGCCATTCTAAAGAAGATTGAGGACGCGCAGGCCTCCGGGCTCAACATCACGGCCGATATGTATACCTACCCCGCCGGCGCCACGGGGCTTGACGCTTCCATGCCGCCCTGGGTGCAGGAGGGCGGGCTGGAAGCCTGGCGCAAGCGCCTTCAGGACCCCGCCACCCGCGCGCGCGTGAAGGCGGAAATGCGCTCGCCCGACACCAAGTGGGACAATCTCTACCTCGCTACCGGATCGCCGGATAAAGTCCTGCTTATCGCCTTCAAGAGCGAAAAGCTGAAGCCGCTGACGGGCAAGACTCTGGCGGAGATCGCCAAAATGCGCAACGAATCGCCGGAAGACACGGCCATGGATCTGGTGGTGGAAGACGATTCGCGCGTGGGCACGGTTTATTTCCTGATGAGCGAGGACGTGATCCGCCAGCAGATCGTTCTGCCCTTTGTGAGCTTCGCTTCCGACGCCGATTCCATGAGCAACGACGGATTGTTTCTCAAGGCCAGCGCCCATCCGCGCGCCTTCGGAAATTTTGCGCGCGTCTATGCAAAGTATGTCCGCGACGAAAAGCTGCTGACCGTGCAGGAAGCCGTTCGCAAGATGACCTCACTGCCCGCATCGAACATCGGGCTCGACCGCCGCGGCCTGTTGCGCGAGGGATATTTCGCGGACGTGGTGGCATTCGACCCTGCGACGATTCAGGACCACGCCACGTTTGAGAGGCCCATGCAGTATGCCACCGGAGTTTCCGAAGTGTTCGTGAACGGAGTCGAAGTCATCCACGCGGGGGAGCACACCGGAGCCAAGCCCGGCCGAGCCCTGCGTCGCGGGCGTTAGTCTTGGCGCTCGCACCGCCAACCGGCATTTCAGCTTGGAGCAAATTATTCCGCCATTAGTGGGCACAGAACGCCAGGGCCCGGGACTCCTGGCCTGTAAATGGGCTAAATTTATAGCTCATCTTGGCTGGCGCCGGCATACGCGTTTCGCGTTTGCAGGGATTTTGCAGGCAAAGCGCGCGCCGGAATGCGCATGAGACAAACCAATCTCACGCAAAGGCGCAACGGCTCAGACATCTCCGGGACTCCCTGAATTGACTTCTCCCAATCCCTCGGCTACGCTGAAATTCTGGACAAGATCGTGGGCTGAAGGAGGGGCAGTGCACCCAGGCGGAGCGGTCTTGCAGGGCAAAATGAACCGCATCTATTTCGACAACAATGCCACTACGCCTCTCGCGCCTGAGGTGTTTGACGCCATGTGCCCCTACATGGTAGAGGACTTTGGCAACGCTTCTTCCATCCACTGGTACGGGCAGCGCGCCAAGGCGGGCGCGGAGAAGGCTCGCGAGCAGGTGGCCAAGCTGCTGAACGCCCGGCCCAGTGAAATTGTCTTCACCAGTGGCGGCACGGAATCGGACAACGCCGCGATTCTGGGCATTGTGGGAGCAGCGCGGGCCGACCGCAGGCACGTGGTGACCACGGCCATCGAGCATCCCGCCGTGCTCTCGACCGCCAAGGCGCTTGAGCGCCATGGCATCAGCGTCACCTTCGTGCGCGTGGGATCGAGTGGAGTGGTCGATCCCGCCGACGTGGCCGCGGCGATTCGCCCTGAAACCGTTTTGATCAGCGTGATGCACGCCAACAATGAGCTCGGCACCATTCAGCCGCTGGAACATATCGGGCAGATTGCTCGCGAGCGCGACATCTACTTCCACGCGGACGCCGTGCAGTCGGCGGGCAAAATCCCCTTGGACGTGCAGAAGCTCGGCGTGGACCTGTTGTCGCTCTCCGCGCACAAGCTGAATGGGCCCAAAGGAGTGGGCGCGCTTTATGTGCGCAAGGGGACGATCCTGCGCACGCTGATGCACGGCGGCCATCATGAGCGCGACCGGCGGCCGGGCACGGAGAACGTGGCCGGCATCGTGGGCCTGGGAGCGGCGGCGGATGCAGCAGTCGGGAATCTGGCGGATGAATCCGGCCGCGTGGCGGGTTTGCGCGACAAGCTCGAGGCCGGAATCTTGACCCATGTGCCGTACGTCGCCATGAACGGCGACCGCGCCCACCGCGTGCCCAACACCACCAACCTGACGTTTGGTTACCTCGAGGGTGAAGGCTTCGTGATTGCCATGGACCTGCGCGGCATCGCCTGCTCCACGGGCTCGGCGTGCTCCTCCGGGTCGCTTGAGCCTTCGCACGTGCTCACCGCGATCGGGCTCCGGCCGGAACAGGCGCGCGCCAGCATCCGCTTCAGTCTCGGTCGCTTCAATACCAGTGAGGAAGTGGACGCTACGCTCCAGATTCTGCCAGCCGTGGTGGAACAGCTTCGCGCCGTGTCGCCGCACTACCATGCCCCCACGACGGCAGGCAAGCGGTAAGAGGCGAGACTCGAAGTCGACGACTCGCGTGCGCCGAAGCAACCCCTCACCCGCCTCGCCCAGGCTGGTGAGAACGCCGGCTGGGAGCCACCCTCTCCCCGCGGGAGATGGAAATAATTTTTTCCTTTCCCATTGGGGAGAAGGTGGCTGAGGAACGAAGCCGGATGAGGGGTTTCGACTCTCCAGTTTTGCCTTTCAGGTTATGCCATGAGCATAGCAGTCGCCATGAGCGGCGGGGTCGACAGTTCGACCGTCGCGGCGCTTCTGGCGGGAAACAATTCGGCAATCGCCTCCGGCTCGGCACCGGAAGTTGTCGGGCTGACCATGCAGCTCTGGAACCAGCGACGCCTGCCGCAATTGCTGGGCGCGGAGGCGGGCGAGGGCGGCCACGCCAGCGGACGCTGCTGCTCACTCGACGATGTCTACGATGCGCGCGCCGTCGCCAGCTTCCTGAACATTCCCTATTACGTGATCAACCTCGAAGAGCAGTTTGAGACGGCGGTGGTGCGGCCGTTTGTGGACGCGTATCTCGCCGGCGAAACGCCCATCCCGTGCAGCCGCTGCAACACTGAAATCAAATTCGCGCAGTTTCTGACCACCGCGCGGCAGATTGGCGCCGAGCGGATCGCCACAGGCCATTACGCGCGCATACGCCGCGACGCGCAGAGGGGCCGCTACCGGCTTCTGCGGGGCGTCGATCGTACGAAGGACCAGGCCTACTTTCTTTTCGGCCTCACGCAGGAGCAACTGGCTCACAGCGAGTTCCCCCTCGGCGAGATGACCAAGCAGGAGGTGCGCGCCGTCGCCCGCGCCCGCGGCCTTCCGGTGGCGGAGAAGCCGGAGAGCCAGGAGATTTGCTTTGTGCCCACGGGCAGCTATCGCCAGTTCATCGACGCCTACCTGGGCGAACAGCAGCGCCGGCCGGAACCCGTGGCGGGCGAAGTGGTCTCCACCGACGGGCGTGTTCTCGCCGGGCACACGGGCATCCAGAATTTTACAGTTGGCCAGCGTAAGGGCCTAGGAGCAGCGACGGGCGCACCGCTTTATGTAATCTCCATCGACCCGGCGAAGAACCGCGTGGTGGTGGGTGATGATTGCGAGCTCTTCCGGCGCATCTTCCGTGTGCGAGACGTCAACTGGATTCGGCCTCACTCGCCCGGCGAAAGCATGGAAGCGCACGTGAAGATCCGCCACAACCATCCGGGCGCCGCGGCGCGCGTGGAGGCTCACGAAGCGGGTGAAGCCGTGGTGGAATTTCACGAGCCGCAGCGAGCCATCACGCCCGGCCAGGCCGCAGTGTTCTACGATGGTGATGAAGTTATTGGCGGAGGTTGGATTTCCAAAATCCTGTGAGTCTTGCGGTGATTCGCTAACCACTTGTCGCGAACCACCAGGGACTGTCCTATTGCTTGTGCAGGCTTTGAAGCAGCGATTTAAAGTCGCCATTGGCGCTGGCGACGGTGTTGAGCGGGCCGACCAGCTTGAAGAAGACCAATCCCTGCGGGGCTTCCACAATCGCGCCCTCCATGCGGAAGTTGGGCTTGCTCGCCTGCTGCTGGCCCATCATCGGGCCGCCTCCTAAATACGTTCCCGATTCGCTGAGAGTTGAGACGGTCAGGCCGGCGACGTTCAGCTTCTCCAGTTTGGCCTGTCCGTTGGGCGAGGAGAATTGTTCAGTCCAGCGCTTGAGGTTGGCTTCCACCGTTCCGCCTTGCCCCGGACCGAAGAAGTAAACGGCGCACTCCGCATCTTCCGCATCGCCCGCGATGGCGTGGATGCGATAAGTGGCGATGCGCATCTGGCGTGGCGCCTCGGTCTCCCATCCGGCGGGAATTGTCCAGGCGACTCCCGCGGCCTCGTTCGGCGCGCCGGCGGTTTGCGGGGTCGGTCCGGGCGTGGCGGGCAGCATGGGCTGCTCGGCCGGATTTGCTGAGGTATTGTTGGTGCTTCCTTGCTTGCAGGCCGGCAGACTGGTCAGCAGAAGTCCCAAGGCGAGTGACAGGATAGGTGAATGACGGCGATTGCTGGTTTTCATTATCCTGTGATGATACGCGGAAAGCGATTAGATGAACAACTGTTCGTCTTGCGTGGCCTCGCTCACGTTGGTGACGCGGCGGCGCGAAAACAGGAATTCAAGCCCCGAGCGCACGCCCTTCACCACGGCAGAGACTTCCTGAATGGGAGCCAGCACGCCCTTCTGCACCGCCTCAGCAGTATTTTCCACGCGATCCACCAAATCGGTAACCACGCGGTCAACGTGCACGATCTGCGAGCGGCTCTTTTCCAGTAATTCCGCCGCAACCTCATCAGCGGTGGAGGTTCGATTGCGCAGGATCTGGCTAATCTCGGCGAGATTGCAGGTGATGGTGCGCAGGGGTTCGCGCGAATTATTGACAATTTCAAGCGCCGACTGCGCCAGGGGATCGAGGCGCTGCTTCACGTCGGCGCGCACGCTCTCAATCTGCTCGGGAACCTTATGCAGAGCGAGAAAGATTCCCAGCATGGCTCCCGCCTGCATCAAGACCGCGAGGGCAACGAGAATCAGCGCGATAGTTGTACCGGTACTTGGATCCATGGTCCGCTCACAATCGGTCCCGACAAATTCGCCATCTTACTTGGTCTTGGCCTTCTCGTCCTGATAAGTTTGCACGCCGGCTTCAAGCGCCGCGGAAAGCAGCTCCTTCTGTTTGGTCACCATGTCGCGGCCTTTTTCCACCGCCTGCTCCGCCTGCCTTCGGAATTCATCGCTCTTGGTAACCACAAAGTCTTTGCCCTCTCCCGCCTTTTGGGCAATCAAGTCGCGCGTTTCCTTTCCGGAGCGTGGGGCAAAGAGCAGTGCCAGCACCGAGCCGATTCCCAGACCCGCCAGAAAGAACGCAAACCTTGATCCGCCATCATTCATATCGTCCTGCATGATCAACCTCCTTCTGACTACCTTGAAAAAGTCTCTCGTGCAGCCTGCTTGCCGGACTCCAAAACATCCGCCAGGCGCGCCTTTTGCTTGTTGACCAGATCCTTCCCGTCGTCGATCAAATCCCCGGCTTGCTTGCGGAGTTCGCGCCCTTTCGAGGTCACATACTCGCGGCCCTCCTGGGTTTTCTCCATGATTCGCCGGCGTGTTTCCTCACCGGACTCAGGTGCGAAAAGCAGCGCAACTGCCGCCCCGATCCCTGCTCCCGCGATGAAGTAAGCCGCCTTGGTTGTAACGCTGCAATGTGCCATGGCACCCTCCGTTTCAGTCAGTAAGATTATTATAGGTGTTCAAATGGTGCAAGCTAATATTCTAATTTTTCTTGCGATTATATATTAGACCGGCCAGCCGGACTATTTTTGTGCGCTAGATTGGCCGGCGAAGTGTTCGAATACCAGCCTCGCCTGGGACCTTTTGACCACCTGTGCCAATTCCTCCAGTGATACTTCACGCAGCTTGCTAACGCTCCCAAATTGGCTAAGGAGTTTGCGAGCGGTCTTATCCCCAACTCCCGGAATTTCGAGAAGTTCCGTCGTAACCTCGCGCTTGGCGCGGCGGGAGCGATGGAAAGTCACAGCGAAGCGGTGCGCCTCATCGCGGATCTGCTGAATCAGGTGCAGTACGGGGGAGTGGTGGTCGAGTACGACGGGTTCATTCTCACTGCCCAGGACGTACAAGATCTCCTCCCGTTTGGCAATGCTGGCGACGGGCTGGTTGATGATTCCAAGCTCTTCCAGCGCGGCCGCGGCGGCGTGGAGCTGACCTATGCCTCCGTCAATCAGGATGACGTCGGGAAGGGGTTTCTTCTCCTCTTGCAGGCGTCGATAGCGGCGGCCCACAACTTCCTTCACGCTGGCGAAATCGTCGTTTTGCGGCACGCTCTTGACGATGAACTTTCGATAGTCCGACTTCTGCATCTTGCCCGCTTCCCAAACGACCATGGAGGCGACGATGTCGGTTCCCTGAGTATGCGAAACGTCAAAGGCCTCGATGCGATTGGGCGGCTTCGGCAGGTCCAGCGCTTCGCTCAGGTTGTCCAAAACCTCGCGCGTGTGTGGCTTCATGATGCGGAAGCGCCTCTCGAAGGAATGGCGGGCATTGCGCGCCACCAATTCCAGAAGAGCGCGCTTTCGCCCGGCCTGCGGTGTGAAAATGTGTACGGGACGCCCACGCTTTGCGGAGAGCAATTCCTCGAGTGTTTCGCGGTCGTCAAAATCCGCCGGCGCGTGGACTTCGCCCGGCAGGTACTGCTGGTCGAGATAAAGTTGCTCAAGCAAGGTCGCGAAGAATTCGCGTGGGTTGAAATTCTCCACGTCTTCCCAGAAGAACTCGCGCCGGTCGAGCACGCGCCCGCCGCGCAGGTGGAAGAGGTTGACGGCCACGAGCGGGCCTTCCTGATGGAAGCCGATGATGTCCGCCTCCTCGCCGGAATTGGCCGCCATTTTCTGCCGCTCGCGCAACTCCTCCACGGTGCGAATCTGGTCGCGGTAGCGGGCGGCATCTTCAAAGGCGAGCTGATTGGAAGCTTCCGCCATGCGGCCGTGCAGGCTGCGCACCAGATCGCTTTCGCGGCCCTCGAGCAATAGCCGTGCGTCGCGCGCCGCCTCCGCATAGCGCTCCGGTGTGGTCAGGTCCTTCACACAGGGCCCCAAGCACCGCTTGACGTAGAACTGCAGGCACGGCCGCGGATGTTCCCGATTCAAATCCACGTGGCAGGAGGGCACGAGAAAGTGGCGGTGAATGAAATCCACGATGCGGTAGGCGAGGTTGGCGGGGAAATAAGGGCCGTAGTAATGCGATCCGTCTTTCTTGACGCGGCGCGTCACGTAAACTCGCGGGAAGCGCTCGCGCGCAGTGAACTTGATGTAAGGGTACGACTTGTCGTCGCGGAGCAGAATGTTGTAACGCGGCTTGAATTGCTTGATCAGATTGTTCTCAAGCGCCATCGATTCGTGTTCGTTGTCCACCAGGATGGTTTCAAGGTCGTGCGCGGCGTCGAGCATCAAGTCGCGCTTTTCATCCAGGGGGCGCCCGTCTTGAAAATATGACCGCACGCGCGCCCGCAGCGATTTTGCCTTCCCCACATAAATGGGCTTGCCGTTTTCGTCCTTGAAGACGTAGACCCCCGGCTGCACAGGAAGAGCTTCGGCTTTGGCGCGAAGATTTGCGTTCATGAATTCCTCGATATCTTATTATCCCGCCGGATCATAAGTTGGGAAAGGGGTGGAAATGGCGTGCGAGTTTGTGAGAGAGATTAGATGTGACCGCAGATGCAGCCGAATTGAATTCCATCCTGGGTAGAGATATGGATCTTCAGGTCACCGGTCAGGGGCGCGCGGATGCGCGGAATGCACTCCGCTACAGAATTCAAAGGGGTGTGCTACTTGAGCGCGCGATACGTTGACACACGACGCAAGGTGGGGGGAAAATTAACAGGATGCTGAAATCGCTGAGAGGCGTTGGAATCCTCGCCCTGGGTGTGGTGATCACCGCGCCGGTCGTCTGCGCGCAGGTTCCGGAGAATCCCGATCCGAAGCTCAATCCCGACTGGGAATATCAATCACCCGGCCCGAAGAAGTGCGTCGAGATTGGAAACGTTTATCTGCACAAGGGGAAACTGAAGGGCGCGCTCAGCAGGTTTCAGGAAGCAGTGCAGGATGACCCGCACTATGCGCCGGCCTATCTGGGTTTAGGCAAGGTTTACGACCGGATGAATGAGAAGCAGAAGGCGTTGGATGCCTACCTGCGGTACCTCGATGAATTGCCGTCCGTCAAGGATGCCGTCGACGCCCGCGAAGCGCATCGGGCGATTGACCGGCTGCGGCAGGAACTGAATTACAGCAGCCACGCTGAGGCCAAGCCCGACAAGTGACCGCTACGATGTTCCGCCGCCAGTTCATGCGAACCTATGTTTAATCAGCAGGATTCGCTTAATCTTCAAGAATTCTCGCGCCGGCGTAATCCCGAAGAATGCGCTCGGCGCGCGCGACATCCTGCTCTCGCACCAGCACGGGAACATCCAGCACGGGCAACATTTCTGCGGAATTCTCACCTTGCAATATGCAGGGAATTCCCTGGGATTGAAGAATATTGCGTGCCAGGTCCGCGTTCATCTGGGCTGTGCCGCCGGCGAAAACTCGCACGGGCACCAGCCTGACGTCTTTGGGGCTAAGAATCTCAAGGTTGTCCGGTGGCGCGGGCGGCGAGCCGGGAAAAAGGGTTGCGCCGCAGTCCTCGCAATGGTCGGTGCCCTCTACGTATTCGATGGAACAATCTGGACAATACGGCATGATGAATTACCAAGCCTTCCCTCTTAGTATAATCCTCATAGCCCATTAATAATAATCGGCAAGGTCGAACCCCTTGGTCAGGGCTGGGTTTGGGCCGCCGTTGCCGGCATGAAGATCACCGCCGCCCCTCCGCCGGGAGCAAGATGAAGGGTAAGATTGCCGCTTGATCTCACCCTCTTTTTGGTAATCGCCAAACTCGTCGCGACTGAATCCGCGTCGGCGCCGTCCGCAAAAATCTGTGCTTCGAATTCTCCTGCACCGAGAAAGGTGAGGGGTATCTCCAGATCGCGTGGGTCCCAATTGGTCATGGCCCCCAGAAACCAGCCCTCCCCGTGGCGGCGCGCGATGGTGACGTATTGAGCGGGCTCGCCGTTTAGAACCTTGGTTTCATCCCAAACGGTCGGCACCTTATCAAGGAATTCCATTCCTGGATTGTGGTCATAAATTTCCGGATAGTCTGACAACATGGCCAGTTCGCTTTCGAAGACCACGTACATGGCCAATTGATGCGCGCGGGTTCCCTGGCACATGGGGTCAACGTCGCGGGGTTTGAACTGTTCGCGCGTGGCGTTGTTGAAGCAGCCGGGCGTGTAATCCATGGGCCCAGCGAGCATACGCGTGAACGGAAGAGTCACGTCGTGCAGGGGCGTGACGCGCTCGCTCCACTTGCTGTATTCCATTCCCATTACTCCCTCGCGGGTGAGCAGGTTGGGATAGGTTCGCCGCAGTCCGGTTGGCTTAAACGCGCCGTGAAAATCCACCACCAGGTGGTGCTCGGCGGCTTTTAGCACCAGGCGGTTGTAGAAATTCACCATTTCCTGATCGTCGCGATTCATGAAATCTACCTTGACGCCCGCGGCACCCCACTTTGAATAGAGGTCGAGTGCCTCATCCATGTGCTCGCTCATTGCCGACCAGTGAACCCACAGCAGCACCTTCACACCCTTCTCTTTTCCGTGGGCGATGATGTCGGGCACGTTCACTTCCGGCACGTAGGTCAAGATATTTCCCGGATGCGTATCGTCAGATTGCGGGTACCATCCCGCGTCCACCAGCATGTACTGCAGGTGGTGTTCAGCGGCGAAATCGATGTAGTGCTCCATGGTGGCTGTGTTCATTCCCGGTTTAAAGTCGACGTTGGTATCGTAATCTCCCGACCACCAGTCCCACGCCGCTTTTCCGGGCGTGATCCACGAGGTGTCCGGGAGCGCCAGGGGCGGATTGAGATTCAGAATGAGATAGTCGCTCTCGATCAGGCCGCCCGGCCGATCATTGATCAGAAGCACGCGCCAGGGTAGCGTCCGTGGCGCGGAGCCCACTGCCACTTCATCCACGCGCTCGGGTCCCGGAGAAAGCCGGCTGACCAGGGCGTGATCGAATCCCGGTACGCCGCCCACGTACATTCCCGGAAAATCGGTTAGGTCGGCTTCCAGCAACGCCACCCACGGACCATCCGGAACCTGAATGAGCAGCGGCAGGTTGATAATGGAAGCGGGCTTGATCGTGTTCAGATCCGTCCTCGCGTACTCGCCTTCGTTATCGGTGTTGAACCGGCCCTTATTGAGGGCAAAGGCGGTGGCGTCCCGTGAAAAGTAGAAGCCCGTGTTTTCCGCCATAAGTGTGAATTTCTCCAGGGCACCTTGCTGAGGCAGGAAATAGCGGAACGCGGCGCCTTCGTTGTAAGCACGGAAAATCACGTCCAACTCCCGGCCGGGCGCGTGTTTTTCCAGCAGCGAAACTCGAACCTGGTTGTAGTGGTCGGGAACATCTCGAATCGTGCCGAAAGGATTCATCCACTTGTCGTCGTGGGAATGGCGGTCGGTTCCGATCACCTCAAAATCGTGGTCGAGAGCAGGGGCACCCTCAAAATCCAGACCCAGTGGCGAATCGGTGAGCACAGGCACGCCCCCATAACTCACGCGGTAGTAAGCGCGCTGCCCGGGCAGGTAGGGCTGCGGCAAGGTTTTTAGTGAAAATGAGATCACCACCTTGCCGTCGGGTGAGGCGACTGTAACATCGTCGGCGCCCCGTGCCGGACGAACCGCAGCAATCACCAGCAAGAAAATTGCCGCAAGCGATAGGGATTTGACCCCGTGTGCCATACCGTCTTCCTCCTGGAGTTCACCCAATCTCGTCTCAGGCGCCAAGGTGCTTGAGCTTACGGCAGGCCGATTCGTAGTGGGGAAATTTCTTTTCCGCCTCGCGAAATTCACTCGAGTGTACCACCCGCCGATGGCCGCGCCGCTCCACCGGAAAGCGGATGTGCAACATTTCATGATAAACGATGTACTCCACCAGGTAGCGGGGCACGGCGGGCGAATCAAGCTGGCGGCTGACGATGATGGCGCCGTGTCCGGAATCGTAGTGGCCGAGGATGCGCCGGGAATTGTGGCGGCTCCAGCCGAGGCGGGAGGGAGGAATCTTGCCTTGAAAGAAGCGCCGGTTCAGGCTGTGGAAGATTACCTCCAAATCATGATGGCGGCCGCGCGGCGGCAGAAGTCGCTTGCGGCTGCGCTCGCGGCGTGCTGCATCGATGCGGCGGCGAATTTCCGGCCGGAATGTGTAAGCGAGATAGCATTCGCGGGCCTCGCGCGAAGGTCTGCGGCGGAAGACCTTGGTGAGCAGTATTTCCGCCAGCGCCTCCAGAACCAACGGCGAGGCTTCCCCCAAAAGGTCGGAAACTTGCGCCTTTACAGTGCCATTGCGCAGCGTGATGGTGCTGCGCAGTCCCGCGAAGGGATGGAATTGTGCGCCCATGCTGACCACTCGCGAGCGAATTCGCATGCGGGAAAAAACCCGGCGGAAGATTTCAGAGAGATCCGGTGGAGGAGCGAAAGGCAAGGCGAGTTGTTCGGCGTGGATCATTCGCAGTCCGGGCACTGTCGATGGCCGCCAGAAAAAGCCGGAAACCGGGGACGAACAGCTTCAAGTTTCCGGTTTCCAATTTTCCTTTCCACCCGCGACGTACTATCAATCTTCGTCAGGGTCAGTGGGCGGGCCCTTTTCATGTTCCTTCTTCCGCAATTTCTCTTCCTGATGGGTAACCCGCTGTTCGTCCTTCTGGCGTGCCTTCACAGTCTGGGCGTCAGCCTTTTCCTCCTGTTTCAGCTCGCCGAACATTTTCGTCTGTTCGGATAGTGCCTTGGTCGCGCCGTCGAGCGCATCGGAGAAATCTTCAATCGCATCGTCGAGCGATTTGTGATAAGCGTCGAAATAGGAATCGGGGGAGTCTTCAGCATGCCGCAGGACCTCGAGTTGGTGAGGTCCCAACTCCAAAACCTTTTTCAAGCCGGCGCGCATGTCGTCGCGATGATCGAAATGGTCCTCAATCCAGTCTTTCAGCACGTCGGTGATGTGAATGTATTGGTCGAGCTGAGTGTTGAGGTATCCGGGAATGTCGTACTCAGGATCCGGCCGCCGGTTGCGGAAGTCGTCAAACCTCTCCACACGGACTTGTGCGAAAGCGATGTACTTCTCGACGCGCTCGGATGCGCCCTGGGCGTCGCGCAGTTCATCCACTTCATCCTCATTCAGGAAATCGGGCTTCTGCGCTCCGGCGGCGACGCCGAACGTGAAGGACAGAAGGAGAGTTGTAATCAACCAGGCGCGCATGGGGTAATCACAGTACTCCTGTGGGAATTTGCGGTTTGGGCGGTTCAGGCGGCTGGGGCGCGTAATCTAGGTTACGGGTTTTATCCCCCGGGAACAGTTCATGCAGAACCTCTTCCCGCTCCTGGTCCAGTTGCTGCACGGCGTTGTTCAGCGGAGCGCGGTCGAAATAGCTGACGGTGCGGCCCAGATCCTGAAGCCTGCGGACATTCTCGCGAAGGGCGATATCGAGATCACGGAAACCATCCGGGTGCTTCGACGCCTTGCGCCCGGATTCCTGAAGGAATTTCCACGAGGCCTTGAGGGCATCCACCATCGCACCCACCAGAGTTGCACCCGTATCGGCGTGACCCTGTGAATAGGCGGTCTGCACCTGCGCGAGTTTCAATTGGGCGAGCTTGATTTCATCCTTGGCCTTTTTGACGGGGTTTTGCTCGCTTTGAATTCGCTGGAGCAGTCCCGCTTCGTTGTCACGGGCCTGGGCACACAAGCCTGCCAACATCGTCGCCAGAGCCACCAAGCAGATCGCCAAGCCTGACCCGCGCTTCCGTTCCATAAATCTAGATTATAGCTATTTTGAAAGCTCCCGGCGTAGAAGCTTTGCCCGCTGGGTCGCTTGCCATTCCTGGTCCGGCGCGGCGCCGTGCGAGATTTGCAGGAAGTGTTCGTAACTGGCCAGCGCTTCCTTGCGCGCCATCAGGTGGTCGTAGCAGGTGGCCAGCACAAAGAAGACGTAAGGCGCGGCGTCCGGCTGCTTCGCCAACTGCTCGAGAATCGGAATCGCTTCTGCATATTTTTTTTGAAGGTCGAGACAGGATGCCAGCCCGATGGCGGCATCGCGATTGTGTGAGTCCAATTTCAGCGCAGCCATGAACTGAGCTTGTGCCTCCGGGAATTTTTGCTCCTTCAGCAGAATTTCACCATAGGCGCGATGCAAGTCAACCACCCCCGGCTGCGCTGCCACCGCAAGCTGGTAATACTTCTCTGCCTGAGGCAGATTCTTCAGCCGGGCGCAGACGTCCCCCAACGCCGCCGTCAGACCCGGAAGATCGGGCCTGACTTTATAGACAGGCAGCAAAGTGTCGTGCGCCTTCTCGGTTTGATTCTGCTGCAGGTAGAGCCGGGCCAGGTGGAATTGCGTCTCCACGTCGTCGGGGCGCGATGCAAGGTATTTTTCAAAATGCGCGGCTGCCTGTGCGGGATCGTTCGTGGCTTCCGCGGCGAGGGCGGCTCCCAATTCCGCCTGAGTGAGTGTGGGGTCAATCGTCAGCGCCTGTTGAAACGCCGCAAGCGCTTCGGCGGCATGCTTTTGCTCGAGCTGCATTTGGCCAAGTTCATACTGTGCGGTGGCCAGGCGCGGGTCGAGCCGGGCCGCCTGCTGAAATTCCTTCGCCGCGGCGGCGGGCTGGCCGGTTTGGGCGAGCGCGCGCGCGTAATACAAGTGGGCGCGGGCATGATCCGGCTTGAGTACGCTCGCCTTCTGCAAATGCTCAAGGGCTGCCTGCGGCTGCTTCTGTTCCATCAGTAGAATTCC
>JASHTY010000160.1 GCA_030040315.1 Terriglobia bacterium
GTCTCTTTGGAGAAGCAAGCCAATACGTAGAACGCCAGTGATCCAGCAAGATAAGCGTGGGACCGACCCGGATTGGTTCGTTGCTTGAGGTAGAAGATATATGAGGAGAGCAAGAACACTGCAAATAGCGGTTCAGTAACTCCGGAGACCCATGCCACCGCCTCAGCATGGGTGGGATGCAGGCCGAAGATTAGCGCGGTGAATAATGCGGCAAGACGATCCTCCAGCAGCCGCGCCGCCGTAAAATATGCGAGGATTGTTGCCCCAAGGTGGCAAGCGATGGTGCAGAGATGCCATCCGAAAGGCTTCGTCCCAAACAAGAGATATTGAATACGAAACCAAAGAAGAAAAGCCGGCCGGTAGTACGTACCGCGAAAACCCGGATGCTGAAACGCCCAGACCGAGCCGGCAAAATACCTGGGGAGATACCTCCAAGCTCGCAGCCAGGTATTTCCAAGAATCTGAAACCGATCGTCGTGGACGAAATCAAACCGCAGCGTATTGAGATATGCTAGAAATACCACGGCCAGGATGGCCGCCAGGGACCACGTCACGGCTCGGTGGCTCAGCCGCGCACCTTCAAGATCACCACGTCCAGCGGGAGCGTCACTCTGGAAATCTCTTCTCCTAGAATCCCATATTGCACTCACGGAAGGAACCTCTTCCTTGTCCCCAGGCCGGGACCGGTTTCCTGACGGTCAGATTCCGTACTTCTTGGCGTAATGCCGGAACGAACGGTAAGACATCTTTAGCAGCTCGGCGGCCTGGCTGCGGACTCCGCCTGCGGCGTGCAGTGCGGCTTGCAGGTATTGCTTTTCAAGCTGGGAGACATGGCTTTCAAAATCGATGCCCTCGGGGGGAATTTGAACCTCCTTTTGCACGGTTGAGGTAATTCCGGTCACCGACTCGGGAAAATCGGAAAGCTTGATAATCCCCTCGCGGCCATCGCTGACGGCCACGGCGTGCTCGACAGCGTTTTCGAGCTCGCGCACGTTGCCCGGCCAGGTCCAGCGGGCGAGGGCAGCACATGCTTCCGAACTAAAATCGGTCGCGGCCTTCCCCATCTGAAGCGCAAACTTCTTCAGGAAGTGGCGCGCCAGCGGCTCAATATCGCTGGGGCGTTCGCGCAGCGGAGGAACATGGATAGGAATGACGCTGACGCGGTAATAGAAGTCCTCGCGGAATTGCCCGGCAGCCACCATTTTTTTCAGATCGCGGTTGGTGGAAGCAATCAGGCGTACATCGACGGAAATATCCTGCGCGCCGCCGAGCGGGCGCACTGTGCGTTCCTGAAGGACCCGCAGCAGTTTTACCTGCATCCCCAGGCTGGTTTCACCGATTTCATCCAGAAAAAGAGTGCCTCCGTGCGCGGACTCGATAATTCCCTTGCGATTGGATTCCGCACCGGTGAACGCACCCTTCATGTAACCGAAAAGCTCGCTCTCCAGCAGAGTTTCCGGGAAGGCGCCGCAATTGATTGAGATGAAGGGCTTTTCCCTCCGCAAGCTCGCTTCGTGAATCGCGCGCGCCACCAATTCTTTGCCCGTGCCGCTTTCGCCGGTAATCAGCACCGTGCTGGTGGTGGGGGCAACGGTGCGGACCATTTCCAGAATCGACTCAATCGACCTGCTGTGCCCCACAATGTTTTGTGCCGCAAATACGCGCAGCATCTCACGGCGCAGACGCAGATTCTCCTCGCGCAGGGCCAGGTCTTCGAGCGCGCGTTCCACGGTGAGAGTAAGCTCCTCCACCAGCGTGTCGGTCTTGACGACGTAACGGTAGGCGCCCAGGTTTAATGCCTGGATGGCCGTGGTCATGGTGGGCACGGCGGTAATCAGTATAAATGCGGCAGGGTTGCGGGTCTGGTGCGCGTAATCCAGCAATTCAATTCCCGTAAGGTCTGGCATGCGAATGTCGGAAATAATCAGATCGTGGGCTTGTGACTCAATCTTCTTTTTGGCCGCCTGGCCGTTCGAAACGGTCTCCACCGAATGGCCCTTTTTGCGGAAAGCAATCTCCAGGACCTGGCAAAGCGACTTTTCGTCGTCGATGATCAGCAGTCGTGCCATTCAGAGTCCTTTGCACTCCGACTTCCCGAATGTGCGAACGGGCGCCGAATCCGTGGCATGGGATTCCAGCCCATGTTCACGGCCTGGAAGGCCGTGGCACAATCATCCTTCTTTTTGCGCCACGGAATACTGCCCGCTCGCCGCAGAAACCGTCTCACGGGGCAACGAGATCATAAAGCGCGCCCCTTTTCCCTGCTCAGATTCAACTTCAATCGAACCCTTGTGACCGCGAATGATCTGGTAAACCAGTGCCAGCCCCAGGCCCGTCCCTTTGCTGAAGCCCGATTGAAAAGGTTCGAAAACCTTTTCCAATTGCGCGGGTGTGAAGCCGAAGCCTGTATCTCCCAGCGCCACGCGAACCCGCTCACCCTCCTCTTCCACTTCCGCAGTCAGCGACCCTCCGTCGGGCATGGCCTTCAGCGCATTATCGCAGATATTCCAGAAAACCTGCCGCAGCTTGTCGGCATCGGCAAGAAGAGTCACATCATGCTCAGGAAACTTGCGCTGAATGTGAACCTGCGGGCTGAACAGGGGGTGATGCTCCACGAGCAGAAGCGTTTCATTCAACATCGTCACCACGTTCACGCGATGGAATTCAAAGTGCATATCGCGGGAGTAAAGCAAAAAGTCGGAAACCAGCTTATTTAGGCGCTCGGACTCACGGCTGACAATGGCGATCAGGTTTTCCTGATCTTCATCAAGCTGGCCGATTGAGTGAAGCAGCTTGACCGAGCCCGCGATGGACGCCAGGGGATTACGAATCTCATGCGCAATGCCCGCGGCCATGCGGCCGAGCGTGGCCATACGGTCCTTGGTGCGGTATTCCGCTTCGCGCCGCTTCTGTTCGGTCAGGTCCTGGAAATTATAGACGTGCCCGACGATCCCCACGGCCGGAATCACCAGTGGCGAGGAAGAAACTCCCAGGATGCGATGGCCCCTGAGCAGATGACGGTAGGTAATCTCCTGGCGCGCCAGTGGCGAACTTGCGTCGGAGCTGGGGATTTCGTCGACCCAGCCGCGGAATATGGTTTCAATGTTCCGGCCGCGCAATTCCTCTATGCGGTGGCCCAGGATTTCCTCCCCGGCCGGGTTCAGCTCCGTGATAGCGCCCTCCAGATCGGTGCTCAGCAAGCCCTCCCGCATGCTTTGAATAATGTTCTCATTCTTGGCTTGCAGGTTTGCGACTTGGCCGCTCTTGTCGCGCAGTTCGTGGGAGGCTTCGCGCAGACTTTCTGCCAGAAAACTGCAGAGGTATCCGACCGCGAAGAATCCGAACAGACTGGCGCCGATCTTGACCTGCAGCGGCTTCGGGTTCTGCGGGATGGCGGAAGTAGTGGCAAAAAATTGCAGTACCGCATACCTGCCGGTCAGGCCGTAAAGCGTGGGCAAATAGGCAATCTCGATCATCCCGCCCATGCATACGAAGCTGACGGCTGCCACCAGGAATGCCTGCGCGCGAGGCAGGATGATGCTCGCCAGAATGATGGTCACCAGGTACAAGGAGAAGTAATTGCTGTCCAGGTCGCCCGTAAGATGAACGATGGCGGTGATGACCGCAATATCGCAGTAAATCTGGAGATTTGCCTGCAGGAGATAATCGCTGCTGATCTGGTTATAGATCAGGAAAAACAGACTCACGATGTACCAGAGGATGACGGCTATGGCCAGGTTGCGGATGGAAGCGCTGTTGGCAGGGGTGAGAGCAAGGGAATGGATCGCGTAATCAATCGCGAACACAAAACTGATGATTACGAATCGGATCTTGATGACCCACGGAAGCCAATCCTTGATTTCACCGGTGAAGATCATAGGGTGGCCGAAGCGTGAAGCTCGAAGTCAAATGCTCTCGCTCGGAACCGCAGGACGGAGAGGACCCGACTTCGAGCTTGGGGGCGCTTTGGGGCATCAGCCGGCCAGTTTTCCAATCAAGCTGAACAGCGGCAGGTACATGGAAATGACCACGCCGCCCACGACCACGCCCAGCACCAGGATGATCATCGGCTCCATAGCGGTCAGAAGGTCGCCCACGGCGGCGTCGACTTCGTCTTCGTAAAAGTCGGCGACTTTGCCCAGCATGGCGTCGAGCGCGCCAGTTTGCTCGCCGACGCCGATCATTTGCACCACCATATTGGGAAAGACGCCGGTCTCGCGCAGCGGGTCAACAATGGTCCGGCCGGTCTCAATGGCTTTGCGGACGGAAAGGATGGCTTCTTCAATCACGGCGTTGCCCGAGGTTCGCGCGGTAATATCCATGGCCTCCAGCATGGGGACGCCGCTGGTGATGAGCGTGCCCAGTGTCCGGGTGAAGCGCGCCACACCGATTTTCCTCATCAGGTTGCCGAGGAGCGGAAGCTTTAAAATCAGCTTATCAATCATCATGCGGCCACTAGGAGTTTCGTAATACTTTTTCAAGCCATAAACCGCGAGGGCGGCAACAATAATCCCCGGAATGGCGAATTCACCCACCGCGCGGCTGAG
Source organism: Terriglobia bacterium (assembly GCA_030040315.1). Lineage (GTDB taxonomy): Bacteria > Acidobacteriota > Terriglobia > UBA7540 > UBA7540 > Bog-366. The sequence continues at coordinate 4,548 of JASHTY010000160.1, forward strand.
CCCCATGACGATGCGCGTGGGCAGGGGCAGGTCAACTCCCAACCCGGCAAACAAGTTGGCGAAGATGGGAACCACTTTCCAGAGCAACAGGAAAATTACGCCGCCCGCAATGACGATGACGGCCACCGGGTAAATAAGCGCCGACTGCACGGCGCGCTTGAGTTTGACGGCTTTTTCAATGTAACCGGAGAGCCGCTGCAGGATGGTGTCAAGAATACCGCCCGTCTCGCCCGCCTCCACCATGTTGCAGTAGAGCGCATCGTAGATTTTGGGGAACTGGCGTAGGCCATTGGCCAGAGTGGAACCGGCTTCCACCGTTGCCCGCACCTGGGCCAGCGCTTTGGCAAAGGCGGGGTTCTCCTGCTGGCTACCCAGGATTTCGAGGCATTGGACCAGCGGCAGGCCGGCATCAATCATCACCGAGAATTGGCGGGTGAAGATGGCCAACTCCTTGGGCGAAACCTTGCCCGTCATCTTCGGCTTGGGGATGGCGATTTCCTTCCCCTTTTCGACGATGCGCGTGGGCGTTAACTGCTCGCGGCGGAGAACGGCGTCCAGGGCCTCGCGCGATGGAGCCGAGCGCTTGCCTGTAACCGACTGACCGTCACGTCCGGTGGCTCGAAATTCATATTCGGGCATGGCATCACCTCATCATAAACGTTGCGTTCCCACCGGACTGTCCGCCCTCCCGGCTCTGCGGCAGGGTAATGGGCGAATAAATCAGCGCCGCGCGGGAGCGTAGGGTGTGGGCGGGCGAGGAGGGGCTCCACCGGCTGCGCCGCCACGGTTAATCATGTCCTGAAGCTCGTCCTGATTGCTGGATCGCGTCATGGCCGTCTCCAGGGTAATGAGTTTCTGCTGATAGTTGGCGAAAAGCGACTGATTGAATGTTTGCATTCCGAACTTGTCCTGGCCCGATTGCATGGACGAATAAATTTGGTGAATCTTGTCTTCACGAATCAAGTTGCGAATGGCTGGATTGGGAACAAGGATTTCCATGGCCATCACGCGTCCGCGGCCGTCAGCCTTGGGCAGCAAAGCCTGGCAAAGAATGCCCTCCAGCACCAAGGAAAGCTGTGCGCGAATCTGCGACTGCTGGTGCGAGGGAAAAACATCGATGACGCGGTTGATGGTGGAGGAAGCGGAGTTGGTGTGCAGCGTGCCAAACGTCAAGTGGCCGGTCTCGGCGATGCGCAGCGCGGCCTCAATGGTTTCAAGGTCGCGCATCTCGCCGATCAGAACCACATCCGGGTCCTCGCGGAGAGCCGCGCGCAGAGCGTTGCCGAACGAGTGCGTGTCGGAGTGAACTTCCCGCTGATTCACCAGGCATTTCTTGTGCGGGTGAATGAATTCGATCGGGTCTTCGATGGTCAGCATGTGCTCAAAGCGCGTTTCGTTGATCAAATCGAGCATGGTGGCCAGTGTGGTGGACTTACCGCTGCCCGTCGGCCCGGTAACCAGAATCAGGCCGCGCGGCTTCTCGCAAAGTTTGCGCAGCACCTGCGGGAGTTTGAGCTGATCAAAGGATTTGATTTCGAAGGGAATCACCCGGAACACGCCCGCTGCGGCGCCGCGCTGGTTGAACAGATTCCCGCGGAAGCGAGCGATATTCTTGATGCCGAAGGAAAAGTCCAGCTCCAGGTTCTCTTCAAACCGGTGTTTCTGCGCATCGGTCAGGATGCTGTAAGTAAGCTGCTTGGTTTCCGCGGGGCCAAGCGGCGGAATGTCGTCAAGCGGCTTCAGCTCGCCGTGCACGCGGATGCGCGGGGGCGAATTGGTGGTCAGGTGAAGATCGGACCCGCCCAAATCCACCATCCGTTTCAGCAGTTCGCTGAGTGTCGGTAGCGGCATTCCTTTGATACTCCTTTTCCCGGTCCTACACGAATTCCCAAAAACTCGCGGCCCTTAACCCCGGCCGACTCTGCACTTAAATGTCTGGATCCACCGCTGATTGCTGCTTACTTCCCTGCACCCAATTCCATCGCAACTAAAGCACCGTCTCGCGAAAAACCTCTTCCAGGGTCGTCTGCCCCAATGAGGCTTTGATTAAACCACTCTTGCGCAGCGTGATCATTCCCTGCTCGATAGCCTTCTTGCGCAATTCCAGCGCCGACGCACCCACCAGGATGAGCTCGCGCAACTCATCGGTGATCTCCAAGACTTCGTACAAGCCGCAGCGTCCTTTGTAACCCTTGTTGCCGCAGGTCGAGCATCCCGTGCCTTTGTAAACCTTGACGGTCTTCGATTCTTCAATGGTGAACCCGGCGTCAATCAGCAGTTGTGGCGAAATATCCTCTGGCATCTTGCAATCTGCGCAAACGCGCCGCACCAGCCGCTGCGCCACAATCATGTGAACGGAGGTGGCCACCAGGAAAGGCTCAATGCCCATATTCATCAAGCGCGAAATGGTGGAAGGCGCATCATTGGTGCGCAGCGTGGAAAGCACCAGGTGGCCGGTAAGGGCCGCCTTGATGGCAATCTCCGCCGTCTCAAAATCGCGAATCTCCCCCACCAGAATGATGTTGGGGTCCTGCCGCAGGAACGAGCGCAGGGCCGCAGCAAAGTTCAGTCCGATCTGCTCCTTCATCTGCACCTGATTGATGCCATGCAATTGAAATTCCACGGGGTCTTCGGCAGTCACGATGTTGGTATCCGGCTTGTTAAGCTGGGAAATGGAGGAATAAAGTGTATTGGTCTTGCCACTTCCCGTGGGCCCCGTGACCAGCACCATGCCGTAGGGCTTGAAAATCGCCTTGGTGAACTTGTCAAGCGAAACCTGCTCGAAGCCCAGCTTGGTCATGTCGAGCCGCAGGTTTTCCTTGTCGAGCAACCGCATGACGATTTTTTCGCCGTGCAAAGTGGGCAGAACGGAGACGCGGAAGTCGAGCTGTTTCTTCTTCCCGTCCTTCATCATCTTGATCATGATGCGGCCGTCCTGCGGCAGGCGCTTTTCGGAAATATCCAGCTTCGACATGATCTTGACGCGGCTGATAATGGCGTCACGCAGTTTGAACGGTGGATTCATGATCGTCTGAAGCATGCCGTCAATGCGGTAGCGCACGCGGTATTCCTTCTCATACGGCTCCATGTGAATATCGCTTGCCCCGCGCTTCACGGCATCGGTCAGGATGTAGTTCACCAGCTTGATGACCGGCGCTTCCTCGGAAGCCTTTTCCAGCGCCTCCAGACTCACCCCGCCGGCATCTTCATCCTGAAGCTCCAGGCTTTCAGCCTGACCCTCATCAATGAAGTTGACGATTTCCTCGAGTTCCTTCTTCCGCTCCTGGTCCTCAACGCTGCCGTAGTGCTTCTTGATAGCGTCCATGATGGCCGCTTCTGAAGCCACCACCGGCTCAATGTTGAATCCCGTCATGAACTTGATATCGTCCATCGCGAAGACGTTCGTGGGATCCACCATAGCCAGGGTCAACGACGCACCGACGCGGCTGAGCGGAAGCACCTGGTATTTGGTCGCTGTGTCAACAGGAATCAACTTGGTTATACTGGGGTCAACTTCAAAGTAGGCGAGATTAATGGAAGGCACACCATACTGGCGTGAGAGGACCGCCGTCACCTCGTCATCATTGAGGAAACCCAATTTGACCAGGGAGTTCCCGAGTCTGCCCCCGTTTGCCTTCTGATGCTCAAGCGCCTGCTTGAGCTGGTCAGGGGTAATCAGGTTTTCTTTGAGAAGTATTTCCCCGAGCTTGCCCGACATTCACAAACCCCCATGCTCCCTGGCATGTCGATCGCGGTCAAACGTGCACTACCCATTTGGGGCTCCAGCGCAAGTGGCTGAAAGCCACATAGTTATTGGCATCCTATGTGACTGCTCGGCGGTTGTCAAGACCGATTCGCGGCTATTGCCCCGTCCATCCGGCGGAAGCCGGGCCAGAGTAGCCAAAGCGGCCAAAGTGGATTGACAAGTTTCGGCACTGGAAGTAGTATCTGTCCGGGGCCGTTCGAGGTATTAAGATTTTGGCCGTATCTGTTGCTTGGGCTGCTGAAGGCGCGTATTCGCTGCCAGTTTACAGTTATTGCCTGGCCAAGGCCTTCGCGCACCCTTAGAATCCACAAGTAACCAAACCCCAAAAAGGAGAGTTCCACATATGCAAAACACTGTTCGAAGGCTTCTGGTCGGCGCAGCACTCGCAGGGTTTGTAGCAGGCAGCACGGCTATAGCGATGGGTTCACCGCGCCCGGCAGATGACACGACCACCAAGACCAAGGTCGCCAAGCACTGTTGCGCTGGAAAGAACTCCTGCAAGAACCAGGGCGGGTGCGGAGCAACCAAGGGAAAGAATGACTGCTCCGGCAAGGGCGGATGCAGCACGAAGACGAGCTGCAAAGGCAAGCCCTGCACGGACTAATCTCTGGAAGCAGGCTGGAAGCGCGTGGGCGGTCGAAGCCCTCTTCCGCTCACCGCTCTCGGTTGAATATAACTTTCAGCGTCTCACCTCCATGCCCGCGAACCGTTTCAACGGAAACTCGGACTATGGCGTGGGCATTGGCCTGCGCGTTCCTCATTATCGCCACATCTTTGAGAAAAAGCCCGTTGTCAGTTGGTTTGAAATCATCTCCGAAAACTTCATGGTCGATGGCGGTCTGCCACTCAAGAATCTCGAGCAGATTCTGGAGCGCTACCGCGTGGTGCAGCACGGCGTCTCCATGTACTTCGGTTCCGCCGAGCCGCTGAATCGCGACCACCTGAAGCGCCTGAAAGTCTTGGTAAAGCGCACCAAGACACCATGGCTCACCGACCACTTATGCTGGGGAAGCGTTGATGGGCGGTATTCGCACGATCTGCTACCCATGCCGTACACTTTTGAAGCTTCCCGCCGCGCCGCGCAGAAAATCCGCCAGGTGCAAGACTTCCTGGAAGTGCCCATCGCCGTCGAGAACGTCAGCAGCTACGCGGAATTTCACGTTTCGGAAATGACCGAGTGGGAATTCCTGAACGAAGTGGTGGAGCGCGCCGACTGCGGCATTCTGCTGGACGTGAACAACATCTACGTGTCCTCGCGCAACCACAACTTCAACCCATACGATTATCTGAACAGCGTGCCCGCAGAGCGGGTTGCCCAGATTCATATCGCCGGGCACTCGAAGTTTCAGAAATACATATTGGATACCCACGATCATCCAGTGATCAACCCGGTGTGGGGACTGTATGCTCGCGCCATTGAGCGCGCTGGGCCCACACCCACTCTGCTGGAATGGGATGACCGCATCCCTTCGTTTGATGAAGTCCACAAGGAAGCCTTGAAGGCCAAGCTCTACTTCCCCGCCGAATTGAAGGCCGCGTCATGAACCTGGCGCAGATTCAGCGCGCGGTTTTTGAGGTCATTCGCCAGCCCCTTACGCCGTCGCAGCGCCTCCGCCCCCGCATGCCCGATGGGCGCTCGACTCGTGAGGTCGCTAACGCGATCATTAAGCCCAATGATCGGCTCGCTTCGCACGAGCGCCTGGAGATTTACAACCAGCAGTATTGGTTCAGGATCCTGAGCAGCTTTGCCGAAGATTTCCCCGGCCTGCGCGGGCTGATTGGCGTGCGCAGATTTGACAAACTGTCGGTCGCCTACCTTGCCGAAAACCCGTCCCGGTCTTTTACCCTGAGAAACCTTGGAGCGAGCCTGGAATCGTGGCTGCGCCGCCATGCCGAATTTGCGCCTGGCGACCACGGCATGGCAATCGACATGGTGCGCGTGGAATGGGCCGAAATCGAGGCGTTCGATGGACGGGAGTTGCCGCGGATTTCAAAGGAAGGGCTCGCCGGGCTGAGCGGAAACACGCTGTTTCGCCTGCAACCGCATCTGCATATGCTCGAGCTTGCTTATCCCGTGGACGACCTGCTCATTCGCGTTCGCCGCGCCGAACATCAGCACAGTATGGTGAGCAATGCGGTTCGAAAAGCAGCCCATCGCACAAAGGTTCGAAAGGCTTCTCTGCCCAAACCACAAAAAACATATTTGGTAGTTTATCGATTGAACGACACAGTATTCTTCAAGCGCTTGACACGCGAAGGCTTTGCTCTCTTAGGCGCCTTGGGTGAGGGGAAAACTCTTGGCGAGGCTCTCGAAGCGTCGATGCCAAAACCAGCGGCAAAGGTTGAAGCCTTCCGCCAAGAGGTTCGCGACTGGTTTGAAAACTGGGCGTCACTCGGGTGGCTTGCCAAGTAGGGGCAGGCGGCGCCTCGCCCGCCGCGGCATAGTCTTACAGCCCATGCAAACGGCTAAGATGCCCGTGCCACGAATTCCGGTCTTAGGTCACAAACTTTTCATGAAGCTCATAGACCGAATCTACGGCTGGTTCCTGCGAGCGGCGAACGCCTGCCAATCTCCCCTGCTGCTGGCGATTCGGCTCTACTGGGGCTGGCAATTCTGGCAAGCGGGTTGGGGCAAGGTTCAGAACATCCCCCACGTCGTCGAATTCTTCACCAACCTGGGAATTCCCGCCCCGGCTTTCAATGCGCACTTTATTGCCTGGCTGGAAGTGGTGGGAGGAATCCTGCTGGCGCTGGGCCTCGGCTCGCGCCTGATCTCAGTGCCGCTTGTCATCGATATGTTTGTTGCTTACGTCGTGGCCGACCGTGAAGCTCTCCTGGCGGTGTTTTCCGACCCCGACAAATTCACTGCTTCCTCCTCTTACACTTTCCTGTTCGCGTCCTTGCTCATTCTCATCTTCGGCCCCGGATTCTTTTCGCTGGATCAGCTTATTGCCTGGTACCGCAGGAAACACCACCCTGCCCAGAACCAAGAAGAAAGATGATCCCTGGAGAAAATCAAGCTCTTACCTTTTACCTCTTACCATTTACATCTTATTTTCTTTCAGCAAAACTGCTTCTGCGCCGTCAGTCGAGAGAGACTTTGGCTCCCCTACGCCCGTTCACCTTTACCCTTTGGAATTAACCACACCTCCGCCACCTGAGCCCCCCGCCCGTTCCCTCCCAGCCCTGGCTCGCGTGTCCACGCCAATGTCAATTCACCAGAGGCCGTTGCTTCCGGCAGAATGTCGAATTCCAGCGGCAAGACAGGCTTGGGTTTATCAATGTATGGATGAATCTCCGGCCCGTTGTCGCAGGCAAGGCGGATTTTGATGTTGGGCGAATCGCCGGCATAGACCACTCGAATCTTGTATGGTTGCTTGGGATCGAGCGATGTATAGCGCATTCGCAGCGGGGCATCGAAGAGCGCCTCGGCCCAGCGTTTCCAGGCGATCGGCATTTCGGCCGGCAGCGGAAAGCGATGCCCAATCAGAACAGATTCTCGCAGCTCTGGATCTTCCGCATAGGTCGAGCCGCGCAGCAATTCTGTCTCGCGCCGGGAGCGCGAAATATCGCCGAGATCGTCGTAAAAACCCCCGGGGCCGGGATTGGTGCGATTCAAAACCTCCTCAATCGCTTTGATCTGCTCGGCCGGCGTTGCTAGGGCGGCGATTTCGCGCAGCCGCTGTGCCAGCCAGGGCCCGTTCGTGACCGGAGCGTCCACCGTATCCAGATTCCCGCCGCGCTCAACGGCTTCCGCCTGGTAGCGTTCAACTGATAATTGCATGCGAATGCTTTGGAACAGCGCCTCCGCCAACGCCAGAATGCGGGTGCGCTCCTCCTGTGCCACGCGCTGTGTGTACGCCCTGGACAGAATTTCCTGTGCCTGCGCCAGAATCACGGCCGGGTCCAGACCGTTGGTCGGTGTGCTCTCGCGTCGCCCTGCACTCGTGGGAGGCACAGGTTGGGAGCCCACGGCGTGAATGGACTCAAGCTTGTCCTTCGCCTGGCCGTACAAATCGGTCTCGTTAATCAAGCGCCGGCGCACATAGGCGTCGTAGTAGGCGCGATAGAGGCCCTGCTGGAACCGCCAGCTCAGCAATTCTGCCGGAGTGGCATTGCGTTCCATGGTCTGGAAGCGCGCGAGCGTGGTTTCTACGTTTTCATTGGCCATCAGCGGACCCTGCCAGGCTTTCTCTAGCCCCAGAAGGCCCAGGGCAAAATCATCGGCATATCGTTCGCTGATGAAGAACCGGCTGTAGTCGCGCAGCACGTCGATCAACTTCACATCGGGGTCCCAGGCGACGGCGTTCCAAACAAATTTGTTGACGTCATCGTTGCAGCCCTCCGAGTACGAACCGAAACCCACCGAATAAGGCAAGTAGCGCCGCGCGATGTTGGCAAACGCCTCCGGGCGCGGACAGATCGGTTCCCTGCCCTCTGTAAGTGAGAATGCCACATCCCAATCGGGCACAGGAAACTGACATTCGAGCGTGTGCGTGATGTCCGGGTACAGGCGGATCGGATAGCGCTCCGGAACGCGCTGGCGCAGCGTGGGCAAATCCACGCGCGACTGCGGCCCGAAGACCACGCCGCTGAGCCACGCGGGTTGCCCTTTCAGGATTTCAAAGAATTCGTCAAACCACGCCTCCGTGAACGACTGCGGCGACATCCACATCTGACCCTTGGGGTGATACTTGCGCAGATTTTCCGACTGCTTTTCCAGCAAGGCCATCATGTATTTGGGCTCGGTGCGGCCGGGATCGCCGCCCGGCACGAATACGGCATCAACGCGCGGCAGGGCTTTGAAGATTTCGCCCCAAGCACTTATTTCGCGCTCCACCACGGCCGGATCGGAGTAGTCGCGCTCCATGGCGGGATACCAAATCCAGACATCGAGGCCGTAGTCGTCGCAGATTCGCGACATCTCGACCATCATTTCTTTTTTGGGAAGGGTGAAGTGCGGGCTGTCCTCCTCGTCGTCGGAGCGGGGCGGAATTAGCTCGATCAAATTGCAGCCAAAGAGCCCCAGTTCGCGAATGTATTGGTCCCACATCGCCACGGTCCAGCCGTCGTAGGAATTGGTCTTGGGACGATACCCAAGCTGATGGCCGCGCAGGCGGTACTTGGGAGTGGAGACAGCATAGAGCTTGTAGGGAACTTCCACGCGCAATTTGGTCATGCGGATTGTGCGAAGAAGTTTGCCCACACCATAGAGCACACCACGTTCATCCGGCGCTCCTATCATAACGAGCGCCTGGCCGAGCCTCATGTCCGCAGATACCAGATAGCTTTCCGGGATATCAGGAACCGCCCGGTCGGGCTCCCCACGAC
>JASHTY010000161.1 GCA_030040315.1 Terriglobia bacterium
TGGTGCGTGCGGTCGACTTGAAGGGGCGTGATGGAAATTTCGTGCGCCATGATGGCGCCGTAATCGGAATCGGGCTCGACTTCGGCCAGCTCAATCGTCTCATCCAGCCAGTAATGCGGGCGGCCGCGCGGATCGACTTGCTTCACCACAATATTCTGTGTGATTTTCTGGCTCTGACGGGCGATGCGCACGCCGCGGATTTCACCGCGCGGAACATTCACGTTCAGGCACGTTCCCGGGTCCAGACCTTCCTTCAGGATCTTGGCGGCGAGCTGGCCCGCGAAGGCCGCGGCGTGTGAAAAATCCAGGTCTTTCCGCGAGGCAAGCGAGATGGCGAATGACTGCACGCCGTGCACCGCGCCCTCCACCGCCGCGCCCACCGTCCCGGAGTAAACCACATTCTCACCCAGATTGCCTCCCGCATTGATTCCGCTGACCAGCAGGTCGGGGCGCTGAGGCAGAATTTGGTAGAGCGCCAGGATCACCGAATCCGCGGGCGTGCCGGCGATGGCGTAGTGGCGGTCATCAATCCGGTGCACGCGCAAGGGCGTATGCAGGCTGATGCCCTGGCTGGTGGCGCTCATCTCGCGCTCCGGGGCGATGACCGTGACTTCCCCCAGGCCGGCCAGGCCCTGCTCGAGCGCCTTGATGCCCGGAGCATGAATGCCATCGTCGTTGGTAATCAGAATCCGTTTCATGGGTGTGCGGATTTCCGAGGAAGGTACGAGGAAGGGAATGTCCTGCCTTGCCGTCCCTCAAGTCCAAGCCGGTATTCGAAATTTCCTTTCTTTAGATTTCTATCATGCGTCCTTAACTTCGTCCAGATGATTCCGTGTTTGGTGGTAACATTTGCGTGCGAGGGCATCCGGCGGTTGGCCCACGGCGGCGCTGGATCATTCCCGTCGCACACGGCTATCCTCGCAGGGTTGAGCAGCAAAAAGAAACGGAGTTTTTCCCGGGGGATTGTTTCATGCGCAGAATCACGATCATCATTTTACTGGCCATTGTCGCGGTTCTTACCGCGATTCCGCGGGACCGGTCGGCGCCGCTTGAGCCGCCCGCCCCGCCCGCCAGTCCGACACTGAGTTTCCGCATTGTCTTCGGTGAAAAACAGGAGCGGCTGGAGGACTATTCCGGCTCGCTGAAGCTTGACCAGGGCAGGGTGGTCAATGTCACTCCCTGGCGGCTGTTCGAGGAAGACACAGCGAACCCCGATGGGACGTGGAAGGTCCACGTCAAGCGCATCCGATTTGAAAACCAGCCCGATGATCCGCGTCAGATGGATACCTTTGAGCCGGTTCTTAACTATGTTCCCGCCGGGGTCACGGTGACCGTGGAGGCGCCACCCACAGCCAGCGCCCAGGTGCGCACGGCGCAAGGGAATTTCGGCTTCGTTTTGCAGGAACTCGAAGAGGGCGGCAAACTCTCTTTTCGCGATGGCGACGTGACCGTGCAGCGCACACCCACGGTTGAACAGATATCACCGCCGCCGCGCGGCACGACGCCGGAGGAGCATGACTATCCCTCGATTTGTGTTACGCGCAAGGGCGTGGTCTGGATCGCCTGGCAGGCCTATCAGGACCGCGGCGACCTGGTTTACGTGCGATACTCGACGCCCGATGGCTGGTCGCAACCTGTGCGCATGATGGACGAGAAAGGCGACGTCTTCAAGACCGCGGTGGGGGAGGATTCTGCGGGACGAATTTGGGTGGTATGGTCGGAAAGAACCGGCGAGGATTGGGACCTTTACGCACGAAGATTCGACGGCAGAAAATGGACGCCGCGCCAGAAGCTGACGTCGACGGATCACCCTAACTTCTTTCACAAGCTGGTGGCCGATTCCACCGGCGCACTGCACCTGATTTGGATCGGTTACCAAAACGGCCAGTCGCACGTGCTGTTGAGCAACCTGAAGGGTGACGATTGGTCGAACCCCGTGGAAATCAGCGGCCCGAGCGCATGGATGCCCGATGCGGCAGGCGACGCGCACGGCGACCTCTACATCGCCTGGGACAGCTATCGCAGCGGTAACTATGACATTTTCTTCCGCAAGGTGAATGCGGACGGATCGATGGAGCCCATCCAACAGATCACGCACTCAGGGAAATTCCAGGCGCACGTCTCACTGGCGGTTGGCCAGGGGCGCGTGTGGCTGGCCTGGGACGAGTCGGGTGAAAACTGGGGCAAGGACTGGAACCGCGATGACCAGACGCGCAGCACCACTTTGTATTTCAACCGTCACCCGCGTGTGGCGGTGATGGAGGGCGGCGTCTGGAAGGAAACTGCGGGCGACCTGCGCGCTGCCATTCCCATGCGATATAACCGCTTTATTGAATCGCCGCGCCTTGTCTGCGAATCCAACGGGCGCGTTTGGGCGGTGCTGCAAATCCGCACCAGCACAGACGAGCAGCGCGTCGACCACTGGGCAGCCGGCGGGCGATGGGAGAATTTCCTGACCACCTACGAGGGCGACCATTGGTCCACCCTCATGCCCATCCCACAAACCAGCTCGCGCCCCGATGGAACGTTTCAAATCGCCCGCGGGCCGTCGGGAATTTGGATGGCATGGATTAACAACAACCGGCGGTTTGGTCCCGTCGCGGGTTTTCAACAGAACCTCAGCAGGGCGGCAGCGGGCACAGGCCCGCACCGGATGGGAGTGCAGGAAGTCGATGCTGCACCCTTCGCGCGCGAGGCTGCTCCGCCGCCTCCGCAGCTTGAGGATTTCGCCGACCCCCAGGTCAGTTCTTCGCCCGTCCACCCCAATGAACGGGAGGATGTGGCGCGCATTCGCGCCTATCGTATCTCCCTGAATGATACGTCGCTGCGCATCCTGCGCGGCGACTTCCACCGGCATACGGAAATTTCGGGCGACGGCGCGGGCGACGGCTCCGTGGAAGACTATTTCCGCTACATGATGGATGCCGCCTCCATGGATACGGGAATCATCTCCGACCACAGCGCCGGTGGCGACAATGAGTACACCTGGTGGCGGACGGAGAAGGCCATCGACCTGTTCCACATTGAGGGTTACTATACGCCGCTGTTTGGATACGAGCGCAGCGTCGCCTATCCCAACGGGCATCGCAACGTGGTGTTTGCTGAACGCGGCACGCGCACGCTTCCCATCAGCGGCGCGGAGAACCAGGGCAAGGTCAACAGCGGCCCCATCCTCTATCCTTATTTGAAGCAGCACCGCGGCATCTGCATGCTGCATTCCCTCGCCACCGATCAGGGCTCGGATTATCGCGATAACGATCCGGAGGTGGAGCCGCTGGTGGAAATTTATCAGGGCTACCACGCCAGCTACGAGTATGAAGCTGCACCCCGCGCCGAGAGCGCCGACTATCACGTCGGCGCGCACGGAGCCTATCAACCGTCGGGGTTTTATTGGAACGCCCTGGCCAAGGGGTACAAGCTGGGGATCGAATCCAGCTCCGACCACATTTCCACGCACAGTTCCTACACGATGATCTATACGCCCTCGATGCAGCGCACCGATATCGTGGAGAGCATGCGCAGCCGCCACGCCTACGGCGCCACGGACAACATCATCGTGGACTTTCAGGCCGTCGACTCGCAGGGGCGCACCTACATGATGGGCGACAGCTTCAGCGCCACCGCCTCCCCGCGCTTCAATATCAAAGTGTACGGCACGTCGATGCTGCAACGCGTGGCCATCGTCAAGGACGGTAAAATTATCTACAACGCCGCGCCGCAGACCCGGAGCTCAGAGTTTGTGTATGTCGATAACGCTCCCTCCCCCGGTGAAAGCTGGTATTACGTGCGAGTGATCCAGATGGACCGCAACCTGGCGTGGTCCAGCCCCATTTGGGTGAAGTACGGCGGGCAGTAGCCAGATACCGGGCAAGCCTTCCATCGCCCATTCACGCCCCGGCAGGGTC
>JASHTY010000162.1 GCA_030040315.1 Terriglobia bacterium
ACCTCACTGACCGTGGGGACTGCGCCGATTACCACGACCACCGCTTCACAACCCGTCACATTGAGCAATACCGGCACGGCCGCCCTGACGATCACAAGCATCGCGGTCAGCAGCGGTTACGCTCAAACTGACACTTGCGGAACAAGCCTGAACGCTGGAAGCTCCTGCACGATTAACGTGAACTTCTCGCCCACCGCGCCCGGGCCGCTGAGTGGAACGCTGACCGTGACCGATAACAGCAACGGCGTGGCGGGCAGCGTGCAGTCGCTGAATTTGACCGGGACGGGCGCCGACTTCTCGGTGGCTGCGCAAAACGGATCTCAGACGGTAGCGCCGGGCGCGCAGGCGGTCTACACCATCAACGTCGGGTCAGTGGGTGGCGCATTCTCAAACGCCGTGGCGCTGACTTGTTTGAATTTCCCGGCGACAACCACTTGCGCATTTGCTACAGGTTCCGTCACTCCCGGGGCCAACGGCGCCACGACACAAATGACCATCAGCACCACTGCAGGCTCAACCGCGTGGGTCGTCCCGCCGCTGGCCGCGCCTCCGCCCATAGTCCCCACGGGATTGCTGCTCATTACTACCTGGATTTTGCTGGCGGGCATCTGGTACGCGCGGCGGCGGTCGCTCCGCCGGATTGCGGCCGGTTGCCTGGTCATCACCGCCTTGACCGGGATGTGCTTCATGGCGGCATGCGGCATGAGCGGCTTCCCGACGCCCACGGTGGGAGGGACTCCGGCGGGGGTTTACACGATTACGGTTACGGGAACGTCGGGGACGATTCAGCATTCCACTACGGTTACGCTGGCGGTTTCCTGATTCGAAGGAGAGGAACATGCTCACCGACCTTTATCGAAAGCTGGGAGTGGCATTTGCCCTGCTCCTGCTGGGCGCCAGCGGCGCGCGCGGGCAGGTCGCCACTCCCATCGATGCTTTCGTGGGTTACAGCTACTTTCACGCCAACGCACCGCCGGGTGAGTGCGGTTGCTTCAACATGAACGGCGGCACGGGTGAGTTCTCAGCCCTGCTGGTCCACGGCATCAGCGGCTTGGTCGATTTCGGCGGATATTATCAGGGCAACGTGGACAAGACGGGGCGCACCTTGCGCGTGGAAACGTTTCTCTTCGGCCCCCGGTACTCCAACCACCACTGGAGGAGGGTGACTCCGTTCGGTGAAGCGATGTTTGGCGGATCGCTGGGCAGCGGGACGCTCTACGGGGCCAATGCCACTACATCGGGCAGCGCCAGCGGTTTCTCTCTCGCCGCAGGCGGTGGATTGGATTGGAACGTGAAAGAGCGCATTTCCATTAGGGTTTTCCAGGCGGATTACGTGATGACCCGCATGCCCAATTTCTTCGACAACAATCAAAACAATTTGCGCATTAACTTCGGCGTGGTTTTTCACTTCGGCCCGGGCCACTAAACCCTTGCGTGGCTCCTGAGGATTAAGACTTGACGCGCTCAGGCGAATCGGCGAAGAATTGATGTTGCCTCGAAGGGCGCAGGACTGAAAGATGAATCGAAGCAACTCCACCGCGTCCCATATCGGCTTCACCTGAGCGTGACCCACCGATCGCGTGCCGATTGTCTGAGTTCCCCCTTAACCGAATTCAACCTGGAGGAGACCATGAGAGTCCGGCCTTTGCTGATGCCTCTCTACATTCTCACCGTTGTGGCGATTTCCGTCACTGCGCTTATGCCGGGAGAATTCTCTGCGCCCTCGCGGACATTTCTCTTCACATACCAGGTAACGCTCAAAGATCTCCCCGCCGGCGCGCAGCGTGTGCGCGTGTGGGTTCCCAGCGCCACGACCGATGCAAATCAGACCGTAGCCTTAAAGAAAGTCGCGGGACCCGTGCCGCTGCACGCCACGCGCGAAACTGCTTTCGGCAATCACATTCTCTATGGAGAAATCGCCCATCCGGCGGGCCCGGCGGAATTCACTTTGGAATACCAGGTGACGCGCAAAGAATACATCAAAGGGGATTACGACCACCTCCTGAAGGCGAGCCAGGGGACAAGCGCCGCGCCCACAAGCCTCGCGGCTTATCTTGCTCCAGACCGCCTGGTTCCAATCGATGGCCGCATCAAGACGCTGGCGGATGAACACACTCGCGGCAAGCAGGGCACTGTGGAGAAGGCCCGCGCGCTTTACGACTTCGTCTTTAACACCGTTCGCTACGACAAGTCCGGCACCGGCTGGGGACGCGGCGATTCACTCTGGGTGTGCGATGCGAAGCACGGCAACTGCACGGACTTTCACTCGCTGTTCATCTCACTCGCGCGCGCTGAGGGGATTCCCGCGCGTTTTGAAATCGGATTCCCCGTGCCCACCGGAACGGAGGGGACGATTCCAGGCTATCACTGCTGGGCGGAGTTCTACGCGAACGGCGTGGGCTGGGTGCCCGTCGATATCTCCGAAGCGTGGAAGGATCCCAAAAAGCGCGACTACTTTTTCGGCGCGCTCGATGCCAATCGCGTGCAGTTTACCGTGGGGCGCGATCTGACGCTCCAGCCGAAGCAGGAGGGTCCGCCCCTCAACTACTTCATCTATCCCTACGTCGAAGTGGATGGCAAGGAGTTCGAGGGTGTGGAGAAGAAGTTCACGTATCGAGACGTTGGCGGTCCCGGGGCAGGTCACTCGGGCGTCGCGCGCTGAGTTTGTATTGCAGAGAATTTGCTTCAAAGCTTCACGAACCCGTCGGCGCTCCAATCCTCCGAGCCCACGCCATTGTGGACGAAGAACAGTCCATCGGGGTCGTACTTCTTTTTGATTTCGGCAAGACGCGTGTGATTCGTTCCCCAGTACGCTTGCTGCCAGCCTTTTTCGAAGTAATTGCTCTCACTCACGTACGCGGCCGGGACGGGTGCGACAGCGCGTAGCTCGTTCATGGCGGCGTGGACGCGCGCCGCGGCCCTGTGGCCCCCCGCTACGTCGGGTTCATGGCCCGGAATTCCCGGGTACGCTGGTCCCTGGCCGTCCGCAATAATGGCCAGCGCGAAGGCGTCGAGCACAGCGGGATTTGTGGCCGTATCGCGCGATCTCTCCAGCGCCTCGCGCGAGCCACCCGCAAGACCTTTGTTGAAGTGCAGTTCAACCTCAGTGTGGCGCGAGCCTTGAAAGAGCGCTACGGCCAACCGCTCCTGCGAATCAGCCACCAGCAGCGATGCGGGCAGCCACTGCGACTCGTACGCCCAGATGAACCAGCTTACCTGCCCGCCATCACCGGTCCACCAGACGTTGTTGGGCGAGGCGCCGGGGCGCGAATCGGAATTGAAAACCTGCTGGTGATGTTGCTTCCGCCAATCCACGTCCCACCATGCGCGCGCCGGCATGCTTCCGATCACCTGATCGCCACTCAGCGTGTATTTCTGCGGAGAGTGCTCGGCAAAATCCAGAATGGGCTGCCAGACTTTTCGCGTCTCGGCGGTGTCAAGCCCTTGGCAAACCATGCTAATTTCGAGCGTATTGTCCGGCCGGAAGTGCGCTGATTCACCCCAATAATCATTGAAGAGCTGATCGCGGTAAAAACTGACGAAAGCGTGTACCAACTCGCGATAGGCGCCGTCGGATGCGGCCTTAACCTTGAAGAAGGCGCCGCCGCCCCACTGCGGCAGCTCATCGGTGCGTAACGTCACGCGGCTGATCACGCCGAAGCTGCCGCCTCCGCCCCCCTTGAGCGCCCAGAACAAATCCGGGTTCGTGCAGGCATTGGCGATGCGAACCTGGCCGTCGGCTGTGACCACTTCCGCTTCCAGCAATCCGGCCGCGGCTGTGCCATAGTGCTTCGAAAAGTTGCCGAATCCGCCGCTTTGAACGAGGCCAGCCACCCCCACCGTGGTGCAGCCGCCGCCCTGAACGTAGCGGCCACCGCGTGTGGTGACCGCTTCATAAGCCTGCATCCAGATGGCGCCGGCGCCGGCAGTGACGGCGGGTTGCGGCGCGACTTTTCCTTCGCATCCCTGCGGAACAAACGTCGGGAGCAGCGCTACATCGTGCATATGCCGCGTCCAGACGAGCAGCGAGTCCGGCGCATTTGACGTCCCCTGGTAGCTGTGCCCGCCGCCTTTCACAACCAGTCGCAGATTGTGTTCGCGCGCAAAATTCACCGCCGCGGCGATGTGCTGCGCGCTCGTCGCGGCGACGGCATAGACGCTCGGCTGGCTTGCCCACGCATCCAGCCAGCCCAGGGTTTGAGTCAGGCCGGGATTGTCACCGATGTAGTAGGGGTTTCGAATGTTCGCGAGCAATTCCTTGGCTGCCGCAGTCGCAGGATCGGCCTTGAAGGCCGAGAGTGGAGAATTCACCGGAATGAGATTGCCGTCTACGGCGTCGTGGAGGCGCTTCCACTCCGCCGGCGAGGGCCAATCCGCATCGAAAGGCCGACGACGACGGAATCCGCCTGACGCCCCTTGCCGGCGCGCCGTCACCGGCCACAGCGCCGCAGATCCGGTTGAGGTTAGGAACTGTCTTCTGTTCATGTTGCCAGTCCTCTCGCCTTCGAATTATGGTGCACTCTCTGCAGTTGAGATGTTTCAGGCCGAAAATCTTCTCACTGCTCATGCGCACGCGGGCTGATTTGACTTAGTCAACTACTTAGTCCACTATAGGCATTATGGAAGTCAACGTTCACCAAGCCAAGACGCACCTTTCCCGGTTGCTCCGGCGCATCACGGAGGGTGAAGAAGTCATCATCGCCCGGGCCGGAGTGCCGATTGCGCGGTTGGTTTCGATCGAGCCCACGAAGGCTCCGCGCCCCTTGGATCTCGACAAGGGTGTATTCGAAGTGCCGGAGGACTTTGACGATCCGCTGCCCCCGGACCTTCTTGCCGCGTTTGAGGCCGATAACCTCTCGATGGGAAAACCCGCCAAGCATGGAGGTAAGCGGCGTCGCCGGTGAAATACCTTCTGGACACGTCCGTTTGGCTTTGGAGTCTGACGGACTCGGGACGGATTCGCTCCGAGGCTCGCGACCTGATAATTCGCGGCGAGGAAGAGTTGT
>JASHTY010000163.1 GCA_030040315.1 Terriglobia bacterium
GGAGGACCTGAGTGAGAATCTTGATTCTCGGCGGTGATGGCTACCTGGGCTGGCCGACCGCCATGTACCTTTCCGCACGCGACCACCAGGTGGGCGTGCTTGACAATTTCGCCAAGCGCACCTGGGAACTGGAACTGAATGCTGAGCCCCTGATCCCCATCAGAACTTTACGCAATCGGGTGAGCGCCTGGAAGGAAGTCACCGGACGCAGCATTTCCATGCTCGTCGGGGACCTGTGCGACTACGAATTTGTCAACGACGCCCTGCAGGATTTCCGGCCCGATGCAATTGTTCACTATGGTGAGCAGCCCTCCGCGCCTTATTCGATGATGGACCAGCGGCGCTGTGTGATGACCCAGGTGAACAATATTACTGGAACGCTGAACCTTCTCTGGGCCATGCGCGAGCATGCACCTTCCGCCCATCTGGTGAAGCTGGGCACGATGGGGGAATATGGAACGCCCAACATCGACATTGAAGAGGGATTCATTGAAATTGAGCATCGCGGGCGCAAAGACGTTCTTCCCTACCCCAAGCAACCCGGATCTTTCTACCATCTCAGCAAGGTTCACGACAGTCACAACATCACCTTTGCGTGCAAGGTATGGAAGTTGCGCTCAACCGACCTTCATCAGGGAGTCGTGTACGGCATCGAAACCGACGAGACGGATTTGGACGCGCGCCTGGCGACCAGCTTCCATTACGATGAGGTGTTCGGAACGGCTCTGAATCGCTTTTGCGTCCAGGCCATCGCGGGAATTCCGTTGACTGTTTACGGAAAGGGCGGCCAGACGCGCGGCTTCCTGAATATTCGCGACACGCTGCGCTGCGTCGAGCTTTCCATCCTGAACCCGCCGAAGCCCGGCGAATACCGCGCCTTCAATCAGTTCACGCAAAGCTTCAGCGTTTTGGAACTCGCCGAGACCGTTCAGAAGCAGGCGGAAAAGCTGGGCTGCCGCGTATCAATCAACCATCTGCCCAATCCGCGCGTGGAGGCGGAGACTCACTATTACAATCCGCGTCACCAGAAGCTTCTTGACCTTGGCCTCCAACCCCATCTGCTCTCGGATGTGCTCGTGAACAGCATGCTCGTGGCCATCCGCGACCATGCCCATCGCATCCGGCACGACGTCATTCTGCCGCAGGTTCGGTGGGATGGAACAGCCCCGGCGGCGGCCAAGGCACTTGCTTCCGTCTCCTAGCAGGGTAGCGCAGAGTTGTTCCGCCTTTTGGAACTACCCTGCGGCTTTAATCCTTTCAGAATACCCTCAAAATACTATTACTAATTTACGAGCCGCAGAGTAGGACAAACCGCGCCCCACTCTGCGCTACCCACTGAATATTCAAATTGAAAGTAATCATCCTCCGGCAAAGCCGGAGGCTTTACGGTGGCGGGCCCCTCAAAGGGGCCTGACCGCCACCGCCAGGAAGAAACCCCTCACCCTATCACCCCTTCTCCCCTCTTCCCTCTCCCCGAGGGAGAGGGAAGAGGGGAGGGGAGTTGGGGTGAGGGGTCTTTCAGTACGATGGAATGCGGCGCATTGCTGATTCCCGGAACTGTCAAACTCCGGCTGCCTCCCCGGCAAAGCCGGGGGATCTCCCAACGGATTAGTATTGGTCTGACTTCCTGCGGCTGAACTTCCAATCGGGCGCGGCATGGTGCCCCGCGGAGAGCTGCTGGCTGCTGATTTCGTGCACCATTTTGACCAGCGCTACAACATTATCGTAAGGCGTATCGGGCAGCAGGCCGTGGCCCAGATTGAAAATGTGGCCGGTGCGGCCGGCAGCCTGGTCAAGAATCCGTTGGGTGCGCGTGCGGATGAATTCCAGGTCGCCGTACAACACGACAGGGTCGAGATTCCCCTGAATGGCCACGCCATCACCCAGCCGTTGCCACGCGTGGCTGAGTTCAACCTGTGAATCCACGCCGATCACGGTCCCGCCCGCGTCGCGCATGGCTTCCAGCAGCATCGCCGTTCCCGTTCCAAAGTGAATGACGGGGGTGCCGGGCCTAACATCTTCGAGCATCCGGCGCGTGTAGGGCTGCACATATTCGAGGTAATCCTCAGGCGCCAGGCACCCCACCCACGTGTCGAAAACCTGCACGGCCTGCACGCCGGCTTCGATCTGGGCATTGATGTAACGCGCCAGGACGCGCGCCAGCCGCTCCATCAGCTCCCGCCAAGCCCCCGGGTCGCGGTACATCAGCGCCTTGGTGTGGCGATAGTTCCTGGACCCGCCGCCTTCGATTAAGTACGAAGCCAGCGTGAACGGACAACCGGCAAAACCGATCAAGGGAAGGCGCGCATCAAGATCAGCTCGCGTTTGCCGGATGGCGTCGTAGAAGTAACCCAGCGATTGTTCCGGCTCCACATCGCGCAGGCGGTCAATGTCGGCGGCCTCCCGCACGCCCGGCGTGATGACCGGACCTTCACCTTTGTCGTATTCCAGGTGCAAACCCAGCGGCTCGACGATCAGCAGCAGATCGGCAAAAATGATTGCGGCATCGACGCCCAGCTTTTCCGCAGCAGTGACCGTCACTTCCGAAACCAGAGCGGGGTTCTTGCACAATTCCAGAAACGGCACGCGCGCCCTCAGGTCGCGGTACTCTTTCATGTAGCGGCCCGCCTGCCGCATCAGCCAAACAGGTGTTGCGTCAACGGCCTCAAACCGGCAGGCGCGCAGGAATCGCGAGTCCTCCCAGGCGGGACGGGCTTCGGAATCGGTACCGATGGGTCCGGCCTTCGGAATCCGCGATTCATTATCCGCAATTGGATTGCCCGCCGCCATCAAGTGCTCTGAAGCCTTCCCGATTGCCTCAATTCCAGCCGCTTGAGCGCGTTGTTCCTGTTCCAACTTCTTCGTCAAGAGCTCATTTGCCTGCTGCGCGGTCTCCTGCACCAGGGGACCCATTTTGGGGTGAACGGGTTCCAGGTCGATGGCAATTCCGTAATGGGCGAGCGTTTCGCTGCACGTTGGGCCCACGGAGGCGACCACGACCTTTCGCAATGCTTTCAGC
Source organism: Terriglobia bacterium (assembly GCA_030040315.1). Classification (GTDB taxonomy): domain Bacteria; phylum Acidobacteriota; class Terriglobia; order UBA7540; family UBA7540; genus Bog-366. Next base: position 3,020 of record JASHTY010000163.1, read on the forward strand.
AGCCGTTCCTTCTCGCCGGTATCCTCAGCCACCTGCAACAGGTGTTCCACCTGGGCAGCGTTGGTGAAGAGCGCCACCCGCGCGCGGCCTTCGCTAAGCTCCTTGATCGCGTCGCGCAAGGGCTGGAGGTCCTGTGGCAGCGCCCACTGATAAACCGGCACACGCATCACCTGCACGCCACGCTCGCGCAGCGCATCCAGAAAGGCGTCGTTCGCGGCGCCGTACTCCTGCACCGCCACGCGGCTGCCCGCCAGCGTGAATCCGCGCGGATTCTCGTCCAGCTCAGTCAGAATTTCGCGCCAGGTGTTGGGCTCCGGCACGGTGATGGTGATGGGCACTTGCAGCTCGCGCAGGACTTTCGCGGGCTTCGGCCCGCGCGCCACCACGGTCAATCGCTCAAGCGCCTTGACGATCTGCTCGCGCGGGTGGCGGGTTTCCAGAACGTCCACCAGGCGGCGCGTTCCCACGCCCGTCATGAAAATCACCGCGTCAAGTTTTCCCGCGAGCAGCGCGCCGCCAAACTCCAGCGCGGGGGCGTTTTCTTCCAGCGGAATCTCGCGCAACGCCGGAGCAACGCGCGGCACGCCGCCAAACCGCGTGATGAGCGATGCCATCTCCTGCGCGTGGCGGCTCTCGAACGCCACCACTCCCAGGCCGCCAAAATTCGCTTGTGCCGCCATCGTTCCCGTCGTGTTCATGGCTCGCTGTTCAGGACTTCATTCAGCATTTCGGCTTGCCCAATCCAATGCCTTGCCTGAACTTCATTATGCGCGCAGAAGGGAGTTAAAGACCAGTTCCAACTGCAATAGTGGATTATGACTTGGGGCCTCAAACGTGTGAAGAAATTAACAAGAATGCATAACTAATTTAACTTGAGTCGGGCAAATTGCAATCGTGAACGCAGACGCTGCACTTGCTCCTCCACGATTGGCTTGCGGTGAAACCAGATCAAGTGGTTACGCGGACCTTATTAAGGAACTGTGGGTCGCAGCAGGAGAAAGTGCCTTCCTCGATGCCGAAGTCCCGCGTCGAGTCTTGGGGTTGGTTCTGGGATGCATATTTGCAGTTTTGTTCTCCGTAATGCTTTATCTAGGACCCGTGTCCATCGGGCGGGGTGCCTGGGACGTCGTGGTATTACTCAATGGTGCTTGGCGGATTCTTTGCGGTCAAGTCCCCAACATGGATTATCACAGCCCACTCGGACCACTTACGTTTCTCCTGGTCGCGTTGGGAATGAAAGCTGCCGGCCCCTCGGCGGCCGCCATCCCAATAGGCATTGTGTTCCTGGCAGGGTGTTTGCTTCCCTGGGCCTGGAACATCGCCTCGTCGAGGTTTCCGCCGGTTCTTGCCTTCGTCTACGTTTTGTTCAGTGGGCTCCTCCTGATTGCTCCGCGGCCGTTGGGAACAGATATCAGGGAAACCTCCTATGCAGAGTTCTACAATCGGGAAGGAGACGTATTGATTGCCCTGATTTTTGTTCTTGTATTCTTGCCGCGCCTGGCCCGGGCAGGCAAGAAGCCAATTTCCGACGGAGTTTCAATCGGCATTCTTCTGGCTCTAATTTTCTATTGCAAGGCAACCTACTTTGTCGTCGCCTTCGCAACGGTGCTTTTGGGGACGGCTCTTCCGTGGCGTTGTTGGAAAAAACATCTGTCTGTCGCTTTGGGGTTCACTGGGGTATGCCTGACAACCCGTTTCATGTTTCATATTCCCTTTTTTTCCTATTTGCATGACATCGGGACGTCAGGACACGTTCAGGCGATGACAACAAGGATGCAGTTCCTGAAATATGGCGCAAGCCAGAACCTTCCGTGGATTTATTTTATCTTTGTCAGCCTACTACTTTGGACTTACGTTGACTATGCCTCCGGGAGCACTCTGTGGTCGTCGGCCGGCCTGTGGTTGACTGCGGGCTGGATCATCGGGGCGGCAGTTGGTCTTGGCGCTGGGAACTCGGGCGGGGTGGCGGAAAACCCACTGATTCTCATGGGCGGCTTGATACCTCTTGAACAGTTCCGACGCAGGAATCAAGAGCAAATCAAGGTTGCCAGCGGCTTGGCCCGCCTTGCATACCTCGCCGCTCTGATGATTATATTGCCGCATTTCTGCTTCAAAACCCTTGTTACTGATGCTGAGGCCTTCGCGTATGCCAGTGCATGGAATTTAGTTAAGCGTCCGTCCTTCGATGCCTCACGAACGCTGCATGCTGGGCCTCTGCGCGACCTGCGCGTCCGTGACGGACTAACTTCGATTGGCCCCTATTGGTACACGCGGGACTTTCCTTCCAAATTAAACGATGGGCTCGATTTGCTGCGAAAACATCTGCGGGCAGGCGATCAGGTCACGACGCTTGGATATACCGATCCCTTCTCGTTTGCTTTTGGGCTCAAACCGTGCCGGGATGCCAATTCCTGGTGGGACCTGAATATGGACTTTAACCGCTCTTACTTTCCAGCACCTAAGGAATTTCTGGGAAGCGCCACGCTGGTTATGATTCCCATCTACGATTTAAGTTACAGGGCTGCCGCCCACGAAACGCTCGACGTGATGATGGGACTGTACAAGGATTACCTCCAACAGAACTTCGAGTTGGTTGACGCGTCTCAAGCCTGGATGCTCTATCGTCGCCGCTCGCAATCCTCAGGGCGTGGCCCGAACCTTTAAGAGGCTTGTCCCCCGGTGTGGCGGACGTCAATGTTGACGCAGGGGAATAAAGGGGGGAATAAAGGTTCAGGAATCTTTTCACGGTTGACCGAGGTCCATTTTAAGGGGCCAGGCATTCCAAAGCCGGGCTTTGCCGGAGCCGCTTATTTCTGCTTCCGAATTATCACGTGGGTCGCTTTGGGTGATGGGACGTGTTCCACGCACTGATAACCGAGTTTGAGCATGTCGATATTGGCGAAGAGCGGCTCGCCCGCGCCGAGAAGGATCGGCGAAATCGCCAGGTGGAGTTCGTCAACCAGTCCGGCGCGAAGAAACTGCTGAAGGGTTGCCGGTCCGCCCCCAATGCGAACGTCTTTGCCGTTTGCAACCTCGCGGGCGCGTTCGGCGGCGGACTGGATTCCCTCGGTTACGAAATGAAACGTCGTCCCGCCCGCCATGGAGATGGGGGCTCGCGCGTGGTGCGTCAACACAAATACGGGTGTGTGAAACGGCGGATCGTTACCCCACCAGCCCTTCCAGGATTCGTCGGGCCACGGTCCGCGCAAGGGTCCGAACATGTTGCGGCCCATGATCCAGGCGCCCACGTTTTCAAAGCTGCGCGCCGCGAAATCCTCATCAATGCCTGTCGTGCCGCCTTCCTTCCCGAAAATCTGCTGCATCGTGCGCGTGGAGAACAGCCAGTCGTGCAATCCCAGGCCGCCCACGCCCAGCGGGTTCTCAAGGCTTTGCTTGGGGCCCGCGCCGTAACCGTCGATCGAAACCCCAAAGGCACGGACACTGAACTTTGACATGCGCCCTCCGTGATACTTGAAAAACTGCCGGCGGCAATGAATTCCAGCGCGCGACGCCTTTGTATCACACCGGTTTGCAG
>JASHTY010000164.1 GCA_030040315.1 Terriglobia bacterium
GGAAGTTCAGGCTCGTGTGGTGGTGCTTTCGGCGCAAGCCCTTGAGTCGGTGCGAATTTTGTTCAATTCCGCCACGCGGCAATACCCCAACGGGCTCGCCAATTCCAGTGGTGTGATGGGCCACTATCTGATGGACCACGTGACGGGTGGCGGCGCGATTGGCGAGTTTCCTGAGTTGGCCGAGAAGCCCACGCTCAACGGCCCGCACCGCCCATGCGGCATCTACGTGGCGCGCTTCCGCAACATACCCGGGTCGCGATCCAAGAATTTCCTGCGCGGGTTCGGATTTCAGGGGGGCGGCGACTCGCACTTCAACTTTTCGGCCCCAGGCTTTGGTGAGGCGTACAAGAAAGCGATTTTGGATCCCGTAACCACCGTGGGTCTGGGCGGATTTGGCGAATGCCTGGCGCACTGGGACAACTCTGTGGAGATCGACCCCGGCGTCCGCGACACGTTTGGAATTCCCGTGCTGCGCATCAACATGAAGTATCGCGAGAACGAGAGCGCCCTGGTGAACGAAATGTCCGCGACGGCCGCGCAAATGATGGAAGCCGCCGGAGCGAAGAATATTCAAATTCACCATAAGGAGAGCACTCCCGGCTGGGCCATCCATGAAGTCGGCATTGCCCGCATGGGAAACGATCCCAAGAAAAATGTGCTCAATGCTTTCCAGCAATCGCACGATGTGAAGAACCTCTTTGTGATGGACGGCGCCGGATTCCCCTCCACGGCCTGCCAGAATCCCACCTTGACGATTATGGCGCTCACCGTGCGCTCCTGCGATTACCTGATGCAGGAAATGAAGAAGGCCAACATCTAAGGTCTGGATACAAGAGTGATGACCGCGATTTCGGGGCGGTTCCCCGTGCGCAGAGTGGGCCCCCACGTTCCCACGCCGCTGGTGGCATAGATTGTGTAATCTCCCTCCGTGTGCAGTCCGTGATAGTACTTTCCAAAAATCATCCGGGTAATAAACTGTAGCGGAAAGATCTGCCCCTGGTGAACGTGTCCGGAGAGCTGCAAATTGATGCCCGCCGTCTTCGCCGCTGAAACCTGAGACGGGCTGTGAAAGAGCAGCACGGAGGGCAGAGCAGGATCGAAGCCTCGGATTCCTGCCAATCGTGTGGCAAAGCTCGCCGAGTGACGGCCGCGCGGATAACTGATGCCGATCACTTGCAGGCCGTCAAGCATCGCACATTCGTCATCGAGAATCTTTACAGGAGTATTTCGCAGCGCTTCGTAGGCACGCTCCACTCCCAGGTACGTTTCATGATTCCCTGTAACGAAGTAGATCCCCTTCGGTGCCGTCAAGCGGTTAAGCGGCGCGACGAGTTCCGCCAAATCTCCGTGCGAGCCGTCAAAAAGGTCGCCGGTTATCAGCACCATCGCCGGGTTTTGCGCATTGATCTTCGCCACAAGTTTCGTGAGAAAGTCCGCGCGCAGAATAGTCCCCAAATGGATGTCGGAAATGTGCACTAATCTCTTTCCTCGCCAGGCCGGCGGCAGGTCCTTGATTCGAACCGAATGGCTGACGATGCGTGGATGCCAGGCATTGACTACCCCATAGCCCGAATAAAGTGCGGCAAGCCCCAGCGCCGCCAATCCGAACCCATGCGGGTTGAGATTCAGCCGAATAATATTGGAAACGCCCCATGCGGCCCACGCCAGCGTGAGAGCTGTCACGAGTGTTAATCCGACGCCAAGCCACAGGGACGAACAGAAATACACCACGCGCGTAATGAAGCCGTCCCGACGATGGGCGAGGATGGATGAAGCAATGACGCTTAGTGGAAGCAGGATCAGGGCAGCGGCAAGCGGCATCCGATGCTCGAACGCAATGCTCCCAAGAAAATACAGCAGCGATACGTAGACGAAGTAATGGGCGAGAAAAAGGATCGAAATCGCAATGAGCAAGAATAGGGGAATACGACTCATGCCTCTCCATGGTGTTGACGGTGTCGCGGGCCGGATATTGTTAGCAGCCCAGCAAGCTGCGGCCTGCCCTTCACGACGTTAATGGCCCCGCTGCCGTGCGCCCAGCACAACGTCGAGCCGAGTCTCTGATTGTGGTGGCGAAAGTTGTGTCGATCAGATTTCGGTTGAGGGGAAGCGGGAAGTCCTGCTCCAGCTTCCTTAAGCTCTTGGGCCAAGCGCGGGGTCTCGTCAGGGGTGCTTTTGTACGTCCACTTCCTTTTCGCCTGGCGCGGCAGGTTCAGGCGTTGGCATGTGGCATTGACCGTCAAAAAAACCTCCGGGGTCAACCAGCAGGCAGGGAGTGTAAATGTCACCCAGCAAAATGCCGTGCTCTTTGATTTCCAGCCTTTCCTTGGCGTGGACCGTGCCTTTCACTTTGCCCGTAATGCTTACCACGCGCGATTGAACTTCGCCTTCAATTTCCCCCTGATCGTGGATCACGACCACGCCATCTGAAATAATCTGGCCTTTGAAGTGAGTGTTCAATCGAATCAGGCCGACGGAGACTTTCATCTTTCCCTCCATCTCAACACCCGGCTCGAGCCAGCCGACCCAATCGTCCGGCAGATTGGAAAGTTCGCGGCGCCGCGAATCCTGTTTGCTCATGCCAAATGCCATGTCAGCCTCCCTCAAGGCGGTGGTTAGTTGCCAGTCGTTAGTCGAGAGCAAAACAGGGCAAACGAAGTTTTGCCATTGCCGGCCACCAACCACTCGAAACTATTTTTTGACAATGAGTTCGTAAATGCGGTTCAAGTCTTCAGCCGAAAAATAACTGACCTCAAGCTTTCCGCGTTTTTCGTTTCCGCGAACTCTTACTCGTGTGCCGAGGGCGCGTTCCATTTCCAGCACGGCGGCGCGCAGATTGGCGTCAAGCTTCAGCGCCTCGTCCGCCTGCGGCTTCTTCTTCGACTTCGACCCGTGCACTGCGGCGAGGTTTTCCACCTGCCGCACGGAAAGGCCCTTTTCCGCGGCAAGCTTGGCCAGGTGGACTTGGGCCGCTGCGGTTTCAAGCGTCAGCAGCGCGCGGGCGTGCCCGGCGGAGATGGCGCCCTGTTCTACCATCTGCTGAATTTCCGCAGGCAGGCGCAGCAGGCGCACGGTATTGGCAATCGTCGAGCGGTCCAGCCCCAGGCGTTCGGCAATTTCCTCGTGAGTCAGCCCATGCTGGTGCTGAAGCACCGCGTATCCCTGCGCTGCTTCCAGGGGATTCAGGTCCTCGCGCAGTAGGTTTTCGGTAAGAGCCAGCTCCAGCGCGTCACGGTCGCCGATTTCCCGCACCACGGCGGGAATCGTTTCAAGGCCGGCCTCACGCGCCGCACGCCAGCGCCGTTCGCCGGCCACCAACTGATAGCGCGTGCCGGAGCGACGCAGCAGAACGGGCTGAACCACGCCGCTGGCGCGAATCGATTCGGCCAACTCCTTCAGCTTGTCCGGCGAAAAGGTGCGGCGCGGCTGCAGGGGGTTGGCGTCGATCTCATCGATCGATACCTCCACCAGGCCGGCTGCGGCCGTTTCGACGGTGCGCAGCAGCGCGTTAAGCCCGCGCCCCAGCGCCTTTCTGGTCATGATGGATGACCTCCTTGGCCAATTCGACGTAGCTCGTGGCGCCCTTGCAGTCCTTGTCGTAAAGAACTACCGGCTTGCCGAAGCTGGGCGCCTCCGCCAGCCGCACATTGCGCGGAATCATGGTGGAAAAAACCTGGTCGCCGAAAAAATCGCGCAGATCGTCGCGCACCTGCTGCGAAAGGTTGGTGCGCTCGTCATACATGGTCAGCAGAATCCCCTCCACCGCCAGGCGCGGGTTGTGCGTGCGGCGAATGCGCACCAGCGTGTCAATCAATTCGGAGACGCCCTCCAGCGCGAAGTATTCGCACTGCACGGGAATGATCACGCTGTCCGCCGCCACCAGCGCGTTCAACGTCAGCAAGTCGAGCGCAGGCGGGCAATCGAGCAGGATGAAGTTGAACAGGTCGCGCAGGTCGCTCAGCTTTTTGCGCAGAATCTGTTCGCGTTCAGGTTGATCAACCATCTCCACGGGAGCTCCCACCAGATTTTTCTCCGAGGGGATCAGGTGCAATCCTTCCACCGCACAGTTCAGAATCAAGTCCTTCATGGGCGCGCCGTGCATCAGGCCGTGGTAAATCGAACGCCGCGCGGGATCGCGCGGGAATCCCAGGCCGCCGGTGGTGTTGGCCTGAGGGTCGCAGTCGACCACCAGCGTCCACATTTCCTGCTGGGCCAGCGCTGCACCC
>JASHTY010000165.1 GCA_030040315.1 Terriglobia bacterium
GCTGCGGCCGCGCGGCTCTCGCACCCCGATGCCGTCTTCGAGGACTCCTTGGGAAATTTGTACATCGCCGACGCAGGCAATGCCGTGATTCGCGAGGTGCAGGGTCCGAGTGGCACCAGCCCCGGCACGCTCGAAACGATCGTCGGCCTGCCCGGCCAGTTCGGGTACACAGGCGACGGGATGCTGGCCACGATGGCCACTACGAGCGGCCCGGCGGACGTCAAAGTGGACGCCGCGGGAAACATTTTCATTTCCGATTGCGGTGTGAACCTGGAAGAGGAGATCTGCAACAATGTGGTTCGCGAGGTGTCGTCGGCGACCGGCGACATCGAAACCGTGGCAGGTAACGGGATGTTTGGATACAACGGCGACGGCGAGCTCGCCACAGCCGCAGACTTGTGGAACCTGGCCGGCATCGGTTTGGATCCCTTCGGCAACCTTCTGATTGCCGATTACAACAATGGCCGCCTCCGCAGCGTCCAGGGAATTGCCGCCAACACCGCGACAGGCATGAATCTCACCATCTCGCCGGTGGATAGCACGACCGGGACAACACCGGTCAGTGTGACCTTCAGCAACCTCACCAGCGCCGGAGTGACGTCGCTGACCACCAGCAGCTCCGGCCCGCCAGCGCCCACCAGCTTCATGCTCGGGTCCCCGGCGGTTTATTACGAGCTTTCAACGACGGCCACTTATTCCGGCACCATCACCGTGTGCGTCAACTACACGGGCATCAGCTTTCCGAGCGGCACGCCGTCGCTCTGGCACTATGGCGCCAGCGGCTGGGTGAATATCACGACGTCTGTGAACACCACCACAATGGTCGTGTGCGGAACGACCACTTCCCTCTCACCCTTCGCGCTTTTCCAGCCCCAAGCCTTAAGCGGGCCCGTGGCGAGCCTGTCACCGTCCTCACTGACCTTTGCTGCTCAAATTGTGGGAACCAGCAGCGCGGCCCAAACCGTGACTCTGACCAACACGGGCAATGCCACGCTTGCCATCCTGAGCATCGGGGCAGCTGGTAGCTTCTTCCAGACCAACAACTGCGGTTCCACATTGGCGGCGGGAGCGAACTGCGTAATTTCGGTGACTTTCAAACCCCAGGGGGCCGGAGTAATCACCGGGGCGCTGGCCATATTCGATAATGCGGAGGGCAGCCCGCAAGCCGTCGCCCTGAGCGGAACGGGCCTGATCTTTACGGTTGGGCCGAATCCCCCCGTGGTCCAGCCACCCACGACCGAACCGCAACCCGGCGAGCCCGCGCCCCCCGGCGGCACCGCTTCACCCATCGGAGCGGGGCCGCGCCGGCCGATTCACCTTCCAGCGTTATCGACAGGCATGCAAATTGCGCCTTCGACCTCAATCGCCCCCGGGGTGCGGATGTCTTCCACATCCCTTACCTTCTCCACGCAAGTGATAGGAACCACGAGCAGCGCCCAGACGGTTACGCTGACCAACCCGGCCGGCACTCCGATGCCAATCTCGGGCATCACCATCAGTGGTGACTATACTGAGACCAATGACTGCGGGACCAGTCTCGAGGCAGGCGCATCCTGCACTATTTCCGTAACGTTCAAGCCCGCAATGGTTGGCACCAACACGGGCACGCTCAGCATTTCGGGAGACCCTGCGGGCACCGCACAATCGATGGTTCTGAGCGGGAAAGGCTTCGCCCCCAGGTCTGGCTCGCATTCGACGGATACTCCCTCGTCGTCACCGCCCGGCCCGCCGCCCTCTTAATACTCCATATGCAATCGTAACGCGAAGAGATTGACGGGCCCGCGCGCATGGTTATACGCCGGGTCGACTGCGATCTGGTAGTCGAAGCTCAAGTGGTAGTGTTTCGCCAGCTTCCAGTTGTAATAAGTCTCCGTAATTCTTTCCGGGCGGTAATCGAGCGCGCCGTCACCGATGGTGATTCCCAAACCCCCGTCGGCAAGATACTGCCGGTGAACGGCGCTGATGCCATTCACCACCTGGGCCAGGCCAACCACATCATCAGTACGGCGCCAGCGGGTTCCCTTCAAGCTGACGCCCACCGTAGCCGTTCGATCCACATCCGTGAACTCATACGTCTGGTTCTTGCCGTCGCTCCAGCCAAGGCGCATGAAGGCGCCCAGGTCTTTCGAAATTTCCTGGTCCATGTTGATTCCGAATCCGTATTTGTAGCGGTAGGCCGCGGTCAGGTAAATATCCTCTTCGACTTTGGGGTTGTCGATGGTGTCCTGATAATTTCCCATGTGCGCCCGCTGGTCATAGGCGAGCAGGCGGAGCGTGCCCGGATGCCTTCGAGGCGTGTAGCGCCGCTCGATCTCCATCACCGAAGCCCAGGCTTTCCCCAGGTCCCAGTCCATGCGCATCCCGTTGGCAAATTTTGACATCTGAAACATTCCCACGCGTTCCGTCCATGCGTGACTGTTCAATTCGGCGGCCACGCCTTCCGTAAAGCCCAGAACATTCGCGGGGTAATCCCAGGCGGTATTGGCGACAAGCGACCAGTTCATGAATTGGGAGCGGGAGTCGGCGGAATAGGCGTTGTTGTCAAAAATGTCCTTTACGCTGAGGTGACCGATGGTCAGAGTGAGCCTGCGGACGTCCTTGGAACCACGCAAGTCGTCGGGTGCGTCCTCAGACGCTTCCTTCTCTCCGCCCAAGCCGATGGTTTCGCGCAAGTACGCACGGCAAAGGTAGGCGTCAGGCAGCCTTACACCTACTCGAAATGCCTCGCCGTTCGGGAACCCGGCGGCGCCGAGCGTATTGCTCAGCCCGAATCCCTGCCAGATCACAACGTCTCCAAAGAACTCACCGTTCTGCCACAAGCGCGCGCCGCCGGTCACATCGACCGATACCGTGTCCTTCAATTGCGCGGCCGGCGTAAGGCTGTTGGCGCCGGTGTATTGGGCTGCAAACCCGGGATAACCCTGGCCGATTACCGTGGACTGAAAATGCAGGTTGTAATTCTGCGATGCGTCAGCGGGAGGGACGTCCTGCGCGCGCGCTGAGATTGGTGCGGCGGCAACCAAAACGAAGACTGATAATGCCGGAATTTTCAGCGATCGGATGAACATTCTCCTGAAACTATCCTGAATCTCAGAACACAGTCAATGGTACTAGCAACGCCCCAATTCTTATGTCAAAAAGAATTACGGTTATTTCGCTTAACGCAGGTTGCGTGGATGTGACAGCACGGTTAAAGGTAGGTTGGCGCCGCGATGAATCCTGGAATAGTAGGTGAGTCTCTTGGTTTGTAACACACCTGTAGCTTCGGTATGAAAGGAAACTTGCGTTGAAGAGCCGCCTATGATTCAGTCACGGCCTTCTTGATCCGATTCCAAATGGCTTCAAAGTTTGGCTTTCGTCCTGCCTCATCCCCGATGCTCCCCACATCAAGCTTGGGTTTGGGGGTTTTTCTATCACAGCGATCATCATTCGGGTAGCTGCCTCAAGCTCTGGAACCGTCGTAACTCCCTCCTGTTTTAATTGCTGCCGAGTCCTCCGTCGCAGGCCCGGAGGGCCGAAAGAGAATAGCCCGCGGCGCCAGCCGTGGGAGCGGAAATTGGCTAAGCTCTCGCGAGCCCCCGAGGGGCGGAAGAGTGTGGCTCATGCATTCCCTAGGACCACATTTGGCAATAACGTCTTTCCCCCCCAGGGCTACCGGACCACTACCGCGCTCTCTGTCCTACGGCTCACGCCGTGGGCTACTCTCTAACGGCCCTCCGGGCCTGCCCCAAAATCCTGTTCGGTCTATGCCGTTGCCGCCTGGCGGGAGAGGGCGCGAGTCTTGAGCGCCTTGGTCACTTCGCGGCAGAAGGCCGGCAGGTCCGTGGGACATCGCGAGGTAATCAGGTTCCCGTCAACCACCACTTCTTCGTCGCTGTAATGGGCGCCGGCGTGGATCATATCGTCCTTGATGGCCTTGAAGCAGGTCACCCTGCGCCCCTCCAGAATGTTGGCCGAGCACAAGACCCAGCCGGCATGGCAAATGGCCGCAACCACTTTGCCCGCCTTGTCCATTTCCTGAACGAACTTCAGCATGCGCTCGTCCTGGCGCAGGGTGTCCGGCGCCCAGCCTCCCGGCACAATTACCGCGTCGAAATCCCTCGCCTGAACCTCGGCAATCGACCGGTCGGCGACCACGGGATAGCCCTTCTTGCTGGAATAGGTCTTCCCTGATTCCGCGCCTACCACAATCGTTTCCGCTCCATCCTCACGAAAGCGCAGAAGTGGATACCAGATTTCCAATTCCTGATAAAGGTCAGCAGCTAATATGGCGATGCGTTTTCCCTGAAGCTCCATGGGGTCCTCCCTTGAGTTCGTTTTACCGGACTATGGACTATGCTAACACAGTTGCGCGCGGTCTATTGAATGGCAGGTTGTGGGTAATATTCAGAGAAGCCTCACCTTGGAGTGCGGGAGCCGTAGCTCCCGCCTTTGCTTGCACTGGTCCTTACATGGGATCAAATGCGGAAAAAAAGCGGGGGCGGCTGCTCCCACACTCCAAAAGAAACCGCTGCACAGGGAAGCGATCAAGGTTCGATGATGTTGTATGACAGGTAGGGTGAAGGAGCGGCAATCTGCGCGGCGCGGGTAAAGACTTTGCGCAGGAGTGTTTTGGACCAGCGCGTTCGGCGGCAGTATTCCGCGTAGGTTTCGGTCCGCCAATCGAATCCCGGCTTCGAGACGTCTTCCGGGCTCAGATAAACCACCGCCTCCGAGGCCAGCGCCGCACGCGTGGTCGGCTTTTCGTACGTCACGTCCTCATAGTTGGCCAGAGGGCGGATTCCCTTGTCCCGGCATTTCGCCTCAATGCCGCTGAGGATGTGGTTGTATTTTGCGATGTGAACTGTAAGAGCTTTTTGCGTGTACTCGGTATTTCCCAAATCCACAATGGGTCGGATTTGCAACGTGCGGATGGAGTACTTCCCAAAAACTTCGAAAAATCCAGCCAGCTCGTCAAGATTGTCGGGGTTGACGGTGTAATTCAGGCGCAACTGGGGAAGATCGGATGCGCGATCCTTCTTGATCCCTTCCAGTTGGCCGAGAACCTCCAGAAATTTGGCGAAAGACGCCCGGCGCATCATGCGCTCGTAGGTTTCGCGAGTGACGCCGTGCGTGGAGAGCGTGAGCTCATCCAGGCCCAGGCCGACCAGGCTCTCCAGATGCTCCGCCGTCAGCAACTGGCCATTGCTGACCAGGCCGATCATGGGCACCTTGTGCTTCTTGCCCAGCGCTACGATGTCGATGAAATCCTTGTAAGTGGTAGGCTCAGTGCCACAGCCGACATAGAGTTGAACTATCCAGGGAAAAAAGACCTCGGCGATGCGCTCGATTTCCACGGCGCTGAAACGGCCGGCGTGGTTTTGGGCAAACTCCGGGTCGCTAAAGTAACACATCTGGCAGCGCAGGTTGCACGACATTACGGGATCGAGTCGCAGCCACAGGTGCCGCCGGCGAAGCCAGTACAGGCCCAG
>JASHTY010000166.1 GCA_030040315.1 Terriglobia bacterium
AAGACACAAGTGGAGAATTACAATCTGCTGCTGGATATTACCGGCCCGTTCGACCGTCTGAGGTTTTCCTACCGCTCTGACCCTCCGCTTGCCCAGAGCGACATCATCTCGCTGCTCGCCCTCGGTTACGTGCCGCAGGAACCGCTGGAACAGGCCTTCCCCACCCTGCAAGGCAATCCGACTTCCAGCATCGGCGCTTCCGCCATTCTCTCCGAGGCGCTCTCCAGCCAGATCGGCGGGCGCATCCAGCATCTGTTCGGAGTGAGTCGCATCAAAATCGATCCGGACGTGGGCATGCCCGGCATCAGTTCCGGCGAGCGCGTTACCGTCGAGGAGCAACTCACTCACGACTTGACGCTAACCTACATCACCGATACGGCCTACTCGCAGTACACCATCGTTCAATTTGAGCTTAACCTCGGCAACAACATGTCGGTGCTGGGAGTCCGCGATCCCAACGGAGTCTTCGGCCTCGAATTCAGATTCCACCACCAGTTTAAGTAGCCCGCCGCGATCGCGCCGCTGATGCTATACTCGACAGAACGCGGGCAGATCCCAAGCCCCGCTCATGTTGAGGCCATGGAGAGGTGTCCGAGTGGCTGAAGGAGCACGCTTGGAAAGCGTGTTCACGAGCAATCGTGACGTGGGTTCGAATCCCACCCTCTCCGCCACCCTACGCTCAAGCTTCGGGTGGCGGACCACGCGTAACTTCAGTGATGGGTGACGGACCGCATCAGTGGAACGCCGCCGGAAGCTTTTGCGTAGGGTGTCTCCCGAAGCTTCTGTTCAGCGAAGGGAGACTTGCGCCTATGTGGTACTTTTACTTCCTTCAACTCAGAAACAATGATGCTTATGTGGGATCGAGGAACGACCTCCGGCGTCGTCTTTCATCTCACCAAACAAGGCAGGTTCTATCAACGAAGCAGAATCTCCCAGCTAGGCCGAAAAGCTACGTCGCTGTTGAAACCGGGGCTTTAGCCAGAGAGTTGGAAAGGTATTTTAAGTCCGGCTCCGGCAAGGCTTTCGCCAATAAGCGATTCTGGAAAAGCCTTGCAACAGCCAGCGGACTTCGATCAACTGCAACTGAATACACGCCGCGGCGGGCGCAGTCCGTGGAGCCGTGATTTAGAGATTCACGAAGACGGTTGGCCGCATTTGAAGTGTTCCCCCAGAAGCGCATTCTCCTTCCGGCAGGCGTCGATGGTGCGTGTCAAGACTTCCTGAAGCTCTGAATTTGAGGGATCGAGAGTCAGCCCTCGCTGATATGCCTCGATGGCCTCATCAAACTCGCCGCGATCGTAGTGGAATTTTCCAAGGGTAAGGAACATGTTAATCCGATTGCCGTCAGGCACCTCTGCTCTCGCAGGTAATGTCCTGGGGAAAAAGACTTTCACCAGAGTAGCCGTCCGGACGGGTTTACCTTTGGCAGTGGGCGGTTGGAATCTCCAGGATCGTGCCGCTTCTTTCACTTGCGGGGACACTCCACTCGTCTCCTGCACAACCCAACCCGGAATTACCGTTCCGTCTTCCTCAATCTCCACTTTCAGCAACACCATGCTACCGACTGGCGCATCGCGCATCGCGGGCACAGGTAGATTGACGGGCTTTAGACCCCCATCGACATTGTAATCCGGCACGATCATTCCCTGGCGCCACGGAAGATTCAGCGGGCTAAGGTCTCCGCCGGAAATAACCGTAACAACGGGAGTGCCTGGTTCGACGCAGCAATCACGCGTGGGATTGAGCAGCGGCACGTCCACGGCTGCGGGTCCGGTGTCCGCACCGCACTTATTGTTCTCACCGAACAACTCGTTCTCTTTCTTGCACATATTGATGGCGATTTCGAGATTCCGGGTGAGCAATGCGTTGGAAGGATCGAAGGTCAGACCCCGTCGGAAGTCCGCGATGGCTTCGTCATACTCCCCGCGCCCAAGGTGGAATTTCCCCATGGTGAAAGCTGAATTGACGGTCTCGGCGGAAGGATTCTCCGCGGCGCCGGCCGGCGCTCCCGGAAAGGAAACCCTCAAGGCCGCGACCGTCCTGACGGAGACTCCCTTGGCTGTGGGTGGATTAAACTTCCATTCGCGGGCTGCTTTCTTTACCTCCGACCCCAACCTCCCGGCATCCAGCAGGATTTTATTCGGCGTGACATTTCCATTCTCATTAATATTAACGAATATTAAAACTACGCTGCCCAGCGGTGCATCCGCCACTGCCGGCATCTTAAGGTTAACCGGCTGCAGGCCTCCATCCACATTGTCCTGGGGCACCACCATTCCCTTGCGGATGGGGAAAACGGCCGGCCCGGATTCGCCCAGGGGAACTATTATGACGGAGGGAATCCGCGCCCCAGACGAGGAAGCAGTCCCGGACGCCGTATCGTTCTGTGCGTGCGCCACGGGATTTGCCGATATTATGCCTGCAAAAATAAGTGCGAAGGTAAACTTCATGAGGCTACACCTGCCCTAACCCTACAATTCCCGAGACGTAGAATCAAGCCGCTTTTTTCGGGACTAGAGGTTTGACGTTAATGACGAATGAGTGTATACTCCATAAATTACCTATTCTTTAGATCCTGCTCCGTAGCGGTCTATAGCAGGAAAGGGGGCGTTATGTGCGAATCGGGAGTAAAAGGACCACATGACATGGAACCTCCAGATCATCAGCCGCACTGTCCTGCGGTCACAAGAGAATCAGGACAAACAGCCCCGGCTTGTGCGAGAAAAATCTTGACGATCGAACCCGGAATCTTATTGAAAACAAATGAACTGAGCCAAGATCCCGCACCAAATTGCTGGTTTTTTCGGTTAGTTTTGGAGCGCATTGCAAGTAAACGTCAGCACATGCTATCTCGGTTCACGTAAAATGCGGGGAGGTTTGGGAAGGTTTGCGGTCACATGCTGGAATGCAAAAATGAAGGTGCATCCGGGGATATGTATGATAATAAAGGACGGCAGGGAGTCAACAGCCGTGAATTACCACCTCGGTGCCGGCGACACCGGCGATTCATTAGACCGGGTATCCATTGTCTCTCGCCTCTCTCTGCCAGGTGTCCTGAAGCCCTGCTGTTCAATCGTGTGTTTAGTCACTCTCCTCCTGGTTGCTGTTGCAGCTTCCGTGCGCGCGGAACATCTCCCGGTCCGGGTCTATTCCACGGCCGACGGGCTGCCGAGCAATGAAATCAGTTGCGTGAAGCGCGACTCACGAGGTTTCCTGTGGTTCTGTACGGTCGAGGGGCTCTCGCGCTTCGACGGTTATACTTTCACAAACTATGGGACTGACCAGGGGCTCCCCGATCGCGTCGTGACCGACTTCCTGGAGACGCGAAGCGGCGATTACTGGGTCGCCACTGTGCGTGGGCTGGCTCATTTCAACCCCAAGCCCGATGCCGGGCAACCGATGTTCATAGCGTACAGGCCTGATGGGGGAACCCTGGCGCAGCAAGTGAATGCCATCCTTGAGGACCGCAACGGCAGCATTTGCATCGGGACGAACGCGGGCGTGTTCTACTTAGTTCAGGCGAGGGGACAATGGGTTTTTCGCCGGTCTGATGTGGTATTGGAATCCGACGGCGCAGCGGAGGGTTTGCTGGAGGACCACACCGGCAGTCTCTGGATAGCGGAATACAAGGGGAATACCCACAACTCGACACTCTGCAGGCGGAGCCAAACAGGCCATATCGAGGCCTTTAGGGGCGGTTTTCTTGACGGTAACAGAATTCTGTCAATGCTTGAAGATCGCAAGGGGCGAATTTGGATTGGCACCTATAGTGGTCTCGCCCTCCTGGCAAATAATCCCCAGCCGGGGGGCCGAATCATCGAACACGTCTACACTAGGCGCGACGGACTCGGTGGCGATGAAGTCCGCAATCTTTTCGAAACCTCCGATGGACGATTGTGGGTTGGCGCTGGGAGGGTTTTTGAAGTACTGGACGATCCCCGTAGACCAAACGGTCTCAGGTTTCGAAGCGGATACATGGAATTGGGCTCGATAACTGCGGAGGACCGCGAGGGGAATCTGTGGAGCGACCGCACGCGGCTTGCTCGCAACGGGTTTGTGACTTACGGCCGAACGGACGGCCTTGCTGATGAGAATATCCGGGCGGTGTTTGAAACCCGCGAGGGCGATCTTCGTGTCGTCACCGGCGTGCACAACCGCCACATCGAGCGCTTTGACGGTACCCGCTTCGTGCCCGTTGCTCCCCACGTGCCTGGTCACGATGCATCATGGGATTGGGCAGGTTGGGGCTGGGGACAGATCCACTTCCAAGACCATATCGGTGAATGGTGGATAGCTACCGGGAACGGTTTGCTTCGCTACCCAAAGGTGGTCCGGCTTGAAGATCTGGCTAGCACCTTGCCAAAGGCGATTTACACAACGAAGGACGGCCTGGGTGCGAATGATATCTTCCGTCTCTACGGAGACTCGCGAGGCGACGTGTGGATCGGAGCGTGGGGCGGCGCTGAGCTAACCCGATGGGAATCCAGCAAGCAGCGATTCCATGTTTTCGTAGCTTCGGAAGGATGGCCGGGCGGAGAGCCAACGGCGTTTTGCGAGGATCGAGCGGGAAGTATTTGGATGGGCCGGTGGGGCGATGGAATTGTTCGATACAGGGACGGTCGTTTTACAATGTTGGGCAGGGCTGTGGGGTTCCCTGAGGGAATGGTCCTTTCCATCTTCTCGGATCATGCTGGCAGGCTCTGGGCCGGAACTACTCGCGGCGGCCTCGTTCGCATCAATGACCCTTTGGCAGATCGTCCCCACTTCGTGGTCTACACAACCAGGCAGGGACTCTCCAGCAACGATGTGCGCGCCATCACGGAAGATCGTTGGGGCCGGATTTACTTCTGGACAGGCCGCAGCGTCGACCGGCTACAACCGGAGACGGGAGCGATCAGGCACTACACCGAGGCGGACGGACTGACACCAAGTGGGTCTGACCATAACGTGGCTTTCTGTGATCGCCATGGGACGTTGTGGTTCGGTCTGCAGGGCTTGTCGCGCCTCGACCCTGAACCTGACCGCCCCGATGCGCCGGCCCCGCCCATCCGGATTACCGAAGTGCGCATACGGGGCAAGGAGTATCCAACTTCCGAGTTAGGCGAAACAAACCTCTCCGGTCTAACCCTTCAACCCGATCAGAGCGATATTCAGGTGGAGTTTGCCAGTCTTAACTTCGCTGTGGGTGACGTCATCAAGTATCAGTTCAAACTGGAAGGCGCGGACAACGACTGGAGCGCACCGGGCGACCTTCGAGTGGTGAACTACCCCCGTCTGTCGCCTGGAAGTTATCGTTTCCTTGTTCGAGCGATTAATGCCGACGGACTCGCGAGCGCAACCCCCGCCATAGTGAGCTTCCAACTGTTGCCGGCGGTGTGGCGCCGCTGGTGGTTTTTCACGTTAGCAGCATTGGCGGCTTCCAGCCTCATTTACTGGGCTTATCACTCACGCTTGAATCGTTTGCTGGAGCTGGAGCGAGTGCGCACGCGTATCGCCACCGATCTTCATGACGATATCGGCTCCAGCCTTACTCAAATTGCCATCATGAGCGAGGTGGCGCGAAGTCAGCGAGCGGACCAAAGCTTGGCCCAACCCCTGGGCCAGATTGCCCACCTGTCGCGAGAGCTGGTTGACTCCATGAGCGACATCGTCTGGGCCATCAATCCCCAGCGCGACCATTTGGCGGACCTCGCCCAGCGCATGCGCCGCTTCGCCAGCGACGTCCTCGCCACGAATGGCGTAGAACTGGAGTTTCAAACACCCGTTGGGAAGGCCGACGCCTCACTTCAGGCCGACTTACGCCGCCAGGTGTTTCTGGTCTTCAAAGAGAGCATCAACAATGTCGCGCGCCACTCGCACGGCAAGCGCGTTGAGATCTTGCTCTGCCTTAAAGGGCAGGAACTCCTGATGCGAGTTTCTGATGATGGTCAAGGCTTTGAGAAGCATTCCGGCAACGGGCACGGTCTGGCCAGTATGCGCGAGCGGGCACAGAGGTTGGGTGGACGCCTGGAGACCGAATCCAGGCCCGGTAAGGGCACAACAGTAACCCTCACCGTTCCCTTGGCCTGAACGGACCCCATTCAGGTGCAGTCTCAGGCCAGGGTGCCCCGGGTGGTGTCAACCTTGGAGGGCTCTCTCCATGTCAATTTGGATTCAAGAATCGCTACCTGTTTAGGTGGGTTCCCTTCTTCCTCGGTGATGTAAGCTGGCGGTTAGGCCGCTCGAAGATAGGCCAAGCGGCGCCCAGGAGAGTGATTGGCCAGCCCCGAAATGATCAAAGTTGCGCTCATTGAGGACCAGAGGGAGATTCGCGAGGGGTTGCGCACCCTGATCGATGGCACCGCCGGTTATCGTTGTACCGGGGCGTTCCACAGCATGGAAGAAGCTCTGCAGCGCATATCCTATGGGGCGCCCGATATCATCCTGGTGGATATCGGCCTACCGGGAATGTCCGGTATCGACGGCATCCCGCTGCTGCATGAACGCCATCCGGAGGGGCGCATTCTCGTGTTGAGCGTCTATGACGATGACGAACGCGTCTTCGCAGCCCTATGCGCCGGAGCTTGCGGCTATTTGCTGAAGAAGACTCCACCCGCCCGTTTGCTCGATAGCGTGAAAGAAGCTGTAGAAGGCGGCGGGCCCATGTCGCCGGAAGTAGCGAACCGCGTCATCAGGCTTTTCCGGGATTTCCGTCCGCCGGAACGGACGGACCACGACCTTACGCCTCACGAAGTACGGCTTCTAAAGCTGCTCGCCGAAGGACACAATTACAAGACGGCCGCGATCGAACTCAAAGTGAGCATCAACACCATTTCCTTCCACATGAAGCACGTCTACGAGAAGCTGCACGTGCACTCCAAGTCAGAAGCCGTTGCCAAAGCTCTTCGCAACGGTATCGTTCGTTAGATCAATCTGCGGAACCGGGTCGGGGCCAGGCCACTCCGACTGGCAATGAACAACTGGCGCATTCATCGGAGTCTGGTGAGAGCACAGGTCCCCTTGTCGCCTGCGACTTTCAGAATGATTGCGTTCCAGATTGCTCGCATCCCTACCTGAACAGGTGGTGACAAGCCCTCTCGCGCACCGCTATGCTCCGCCACTGAACCGCGAGATCCTGCCGAATCGGTTGATTGGTCCAATTCGCATTGTGAGGAGCCTCCAATGATGCACACTCCCGTGTCCTGCCTTCCGGCCCTGAATCTTCGCGGCCACAACTGGTTGACTGCAAACAAAAGCCAACGACGATTGTTGAGCATGACTGGATTGTTGCTCATCGCGATTCTCCTTGCTGCAGAGGCGGTAGCCCGAGCGCCGTCCCCCCCTTCCGCGATAGAGTTTGGCAGTCATGCGTTGAACCAGGCGAGCGCACCGATCAGCATCGTGCTCAAGAACCTGCAGACGGGGCCGATGACGATCCAGAGCATCGCGATCACGGGTGATGCAGCCGGCGATTACGTGGCAGGTGGAGACTGTCCGCTCAGCCCCGCCAGATTCGCAGCAGGAAAGAGCTGCGCGGTCACCTTAACCTTTACTCCCTCGGCCGCAGATGTGCGCATCGCCACACTCGCCATCGCGGACGATGCGCACGCGTTACCACGCACGATTACACTGACGGGCACCGGCGTAGCTTCCACGGACCTTGTGACTGCGGGGATTGTTGCAGGCTCACCCGATTCCAATCAACCCTCCGCTGGAACTGCCACCACCGCGAGGAATTCCGCGGAGAACCTGGCGCGCCGGCCGACCCGACCCGGAGTGAGCACCGGCAGCGGTCTTCTGCCGCTCACTATGGCCCCGCTGAGCAGTTCGGGCAGCGCCATTGGACTGGTGTCGATCGTCGTCTCGCCGACGAACTCCTCCATCGGTGCGGGCGGAACGCAGCAATTCACTGCCACTGGAATCTACAGTGACGGAGCATCGATCAATCTGACGTCCTCGGTGGGTTGGGGTTCGTCGGCGCCTGGCGTCGCGACAATTAACGGTGCAGGCCTGGCCACGGGCGTAACCACCGGCAGTACAGTCATCATGGCAACTTACACCTCCGTCAGCAGCCCGCCGGTGGCCAAGGCCGACAGCGTCACCGTCAGCGCGCCACCGATCGTGGTCAGTTCCCCCGGCGCCCTGAGTGGCTCGACTACGCTCACCGTGACGGGCCCCACCCTGGTCTCCATTGCTGTGACGCCTGCGAATTCCTCGGTTTCCGCGGGCAGCACGCAGCAATTCACGGCGACAGGAAATTACAGCGACGGCAGCATGCAGAACCTGACGAGCAGCGTTACCTGGACTTCCTCCGCGGCGAATGTGGCGAGCATCACTTCCGCGGGACTGGCCAGCGGTGCGAGCGTGGGACAGACCACCATCACCGCGGCTCAAGGGGGGATCAGCGGTGCGACGGCGTTGACGGTAACCGCCGGCTTCGTTTCAACCGGAAGCCTGAACAACGCGCGGTACCTCCACACAGCAACGCTGCTGGCGAATGGCATGGTACTCATTGCAGGCGGACAAAACCTCACAGGCAATTTAACCAGCGCGGAGCTTTATAATCCCGCCACCGGGACCTTCACCGCCACTGGTAGCCTCAACTTCGCGCGGTACGATCACACGGCAACGCTACTCAATAACGGCATGGTCTTGATCGCAGGTGGCGCCGGGAACTCCGGCTATGTGGCGGGCGCCGAGCTGTACAACCCCACCACCGGCACCTTTAGCATGACAGGCAACCTGAACACCCCCCGTAGTCTGCACACTGCAACGCTGCTGCCGAATGGCACGGTATTGATTGCCGGCGGAGAACCCGGTTTTCAAACCAGCGCCGAGTTGTATGATCCCACCATCGGCACTTTCGCCTACACGGGCAGCCTGAACAGCGGGCGGTACCAGCACACCGCGACGCTGCTGAATAGCGGCGCGGTGCTGATCGCGGGCGGATATGGTGGTGGTTATGAAACAAGTGCGGAGCTGTACAATCCCGGTACCGACACCTTTGCCCACACGGGCAGCCTGAACACCGGGCGGTACGTGCACACGGCCACCCTGCTGAATAGTGGCATGGTGTTGATCGCAGGCGGATTTAACCAGTTCAACACACCACCCGGCTTCTTATCCAGCGCGGAGTTGTACGATCCTGGCTCGGGAGCCTTTTCATATACTACCGGCAGCTTAAACACCGCGCGCGGGAATCATACGGCCACACTCTTGAACAATGGCACGGTGCTCATTGCGGGAGGCACAGACTCGACAGGCAGCGCAACAGCCAGCGCCGAGCTCTATGATCCCGAAGCCGGTACCTTCGCCAACATCGGCAGCCTGACCGCCGCGCGCCAGTTCGCCACAGCAATGCTGCTGGCCAATGGAACAGTACTCGTCGCGGGCGGGTATGACTCCAACGACGTCTACCTGGCCAGCGCCGATCTCTACGTTCCAGCTACCCTGACTCCGCCCAACCTTGTCTCCATCTCCCTCACCCCCCCCAAACCCACAATTCCCCTAGGCAGTACGCTGCGCTTTACTGCCCTCGGCGCCTTCAGTGGCGGGGCGACCGAGCAGCTTGCGGAGGTGACGTGGAGTTCGTCGAACCCGGAACTCGTCAGCATAAGTAACGACCAGAGCAATGCGGGCACAGCCTTTGCCTCATTGTCCGGCACTGCCACCGTCGGCGCGTGTGCGGGAGTTGTTTGCGCGTCCGCAACGGTGACAGTCCAGGCAGGACTGGTCTCCATCGCCCTCTTTCCGGCCAACCCCACACTGCCTGCCGGACAGGAAGTGCAATTCTCCGCCCTCGGCTCCTTTGAGGACGGCACCACGCAGGATATAACCTCTTCGGTAGCGTGGAGTTCATCGGCTCCAATTGTGGCGACCATCAACACACAAGGCCTAGCCGCCACGCTAAGCACGGGATACACAACGATTTCCGCGGCGGCGGGTCCTGTGCAGAGCTCGACGACTCTGACGGTGATGAGCCCCACAACCACGGTCTCGACCGGCAGCCTGTATACCGCGCGCACCGCCGCCACCGCCACTCTGCTCGACAATGGCTTGGTTCTGATCGTGGGGGGGTATGACGCCTCCGGGTCATTGGCCAGCGGCGAGCTCTACAATCCCGCCACGGGAACCTTCTCCGATGCAAACGGCACTCTCAACACTCCGCGCTACGGTCATACCGCCACGCTCCTGAATAGCGGGTGCGTCCTGATTTCGGGAGGAATGGACAGCACCGGAGGTCAGTACCTGGGCTCCGCGGAGCTGTACAATCCCTCGACTGGAACTTTCGCCTACACCACCGCCGCCATGAACTCGCCGCGCGCTTTCCACACCGCAACTTTGCTGGCGAGCGGCCAGGTGCTGCTGGCGGGAGGGAATGACGGCAGCAGCTCCCTGAGCAGCGCCGAGTTGTTCGACCCCACAACTCAGACCTTTGCCCTGACCGGCAGCCTGAATATCGCGCGATACGGACACACCGCCACGCTGCTGCCGAATGGACTGGTGTTAATGGCCGGGGGCATGAATTCGGGCGGCGTCGTGGGCAGCGCGGAACTGTTCGATCCCGCCATCGGAGCTTTTGACACGACAGGCGGCCTGAACACCGCGCGCACGCAGCACACCGCCACGCTCCTGAACAACGGCCAGGTGCTGGTGGCGGGCGGGTACGGTGCCAGCGGCTGGCTGGCCAGCGCCGAACTGTACAATATCTTTACAGGAGGCTTCTCGCCCGCCGCCGGAAATCTTTCCACCGCCCGCGACTTGCATAAGGCGACCCTCATGACCAATGGCATGGTGCTGGTGGCCGGAGGAGAAAACTCTACCGGAGTCGTGGCCGCCCTGGAGGTATACGATCCTGCGGCCCAGGTCTTCAGCCCCGCAGGGAACCTGACCACCGCCGTCAGCGCGCCCACCGCCACACTGCTGGCCACGGGCTCCGTGCTGGTTGCCGGTGGATTTGGGGCCGTCGGGTTTATGGACACAGCGGAGCTTTACACACCCCCTTCGATTATCCCACCCGGACTGCTGTCCATTACAGTCATGCCCGACCAGCCCATCATCTCTCCCGGCACGAACCAGCAATTTGTGGCAACAGGGACTTTCAGCGATGGAAGCACATTGCAGCTCGGCGCAGTACAGTGGAGTTCGTCCGATGCGACGCTGGCGCAAATCAGCACTGACGTTACCAATCCCGGGCAAGCGCTTGCGGTTGCCAACCCCGCCAGCAACACCAGCGTCACGATCACTGCGGCGGTGGGAGGCGTGAGCGGCACCGCCGCGCTCACTGTGCGGCCCACGGGCTTCGTGGGTACCAACCCCCTGAACACCGCTCGCAGTCTTCACACCGCGACGCTGCTCAACAATGGTTTGGTGCTGATCGCGGGGGGCGAAATCCCGGGCAGCCCCGGCATTGCAGCCAGCGCAGAGTTGTACAATCCCGCCACCGGCGCCTTTGCGCTCACGGGCAGCCTGAACACTGCCCGCTTCTTTCACACGGCAACACTGCTGAGCAATGGTTTGGTGTTGATTGGAGGGGGGGAAGCCGCCAGTGGCTACGTGGCCAGCGCGGAATTGTACAATCCCGCTACCGGGACATTCACCGTCACGGGCAGCCTGAACACCGCGCGCTATTTGCACACGGCCACGCTGCTGAATAATGGTTTGGTGCTGATTGCGGGGGGCGTCGACAACTCCGGGAATAACCTGGGCAGCGCGGAGTTGTACAATCCCGCCTCCGGAAACTTTACACTCACGGGCAGCCTGAACACCGCACGCGAGAATCATACGGCGACGCTGCTGAACAATGGTTGGGTGCTGATCGCAGGTGGTGTGATTGCGGCCAACCCCTATGTTACAGCCAGCGCGGAGTTGTACAATCCTTCCGCTGGGACGTTCACCCCGACGGGCAGCCTGAACACTGCCCGCTTCCGTCACACGGCAACACTGCTGAGCAATGGTTTGGTCCTGGTGGCGGGGGGAGTTGACACGAGCGGTAATTACCTCACCAGCGCGGAATTGTATAATCCTGCAGCAGGGACCTTCACTCCCACGGGCAGCCTGACCACCGCGCGCGCCGCCCACACGGCAACGCTGCTGAATAATAGTTTGGTGCTGATCGCGGGAGGCGCTGACTCCAACGGCCTCGTGAGCAGTTCGGAGTTGTACAATCCCGCCACTGGAACCTTCAATGCAACAGGCGGCCTGAACACCTCACGGGATTATCATACGGCAACGCTGCTGATCAATGGCACCGTGCTGATTGCCGGTGGCTTTGGCGGCCCCACCGGCCTCCTGAGCAGCGCGGAACTTTACTGACCGCCGCGCTCGTTTGTCGACGAAGTTGCCAACGGTAGTATGCTGGGCCGATCATCATGAACGCCACGGGAGCCAATCGCATCCTGCGGGGTCCCAAAACGAAAGGAAACTGCCATGACGATGCGCGAATTCCTGGAAACCCGGCACAAGGTCGAATACCCGACCTTCGTCAAGGTTCTGAAGGCGCTTCCTAAGGAGCGATTCGATTACCGCCCGCACGAGCGCTCGCCGTCAGCGGCGGAGATCATCTGGACGCTGGCGCACGAGTCCCAGGCCTGTTGCGAGATGGTTGACAACGGTCAAACAAACTGGACACACGTTCCGCCCCCAGCCGATCCGGAAGCCATCCTCGCCGCATTCCAAACCCAATATACCGCCCTGGGCGAGCGCATCAGCCGCCTCAGCGAAAGCAACTGGCAGAACAAGGTCCGCCTTTTGATCGACGGCAAGCTCTATCGCGAATCGCCGGTCGGAGAATTCCTTTGGTACATTTTCTTCGACGCGATTCATCACCGCGGCCAGTTGAGCACCTACATCCGACCGATGGGCGGCCAGGTGCCGTCGATCTATGGACCTTCGGGAGACGATCCGGGCCCATCGTCATAGGCGCTCGATCTTCAGGGCTGTGTACTCGCGCTCGAGGTCGGCGACCAGCCGCTGGAATCGCGGTTCGGAACGCAGGTTGTCGAGGTGCGGATCCACATTAAAGAAAGCCCAGCAGGGATTGCCGGTGCTCACGCTCCGCTCCAGCCAACCCATGGCTTTTTCCGTGTCACCGATCACGGCGTAAACACAGGCGATTTGATAATAAGTGTGGTGGGAATGTCCAAAGGAATGCGGCGATTCCTGCGCTTTGCGGACGCACTCCAGCGCCAGGTCGGTCTGCCCGCGGCGGGCGTGCAGCATGCCTTGCAGGCTGAGGATCAGCGGCTCGTGGGGATAAGCCTTCAGTCCGGCGGCCAGGCGGCGCTCGGCTGCCTCCAGGTCACCGTTCATCAACGCGGGCATGGGATGGTACCAGAGAGCATACTTGGTACCCGGTTTTTCGCGGATCCAGGCTTCCCCGGCCTCTTCGGCGCGGGCGAAATCGCCGCTCCAGAGCAATACGAATTCCAGGTTGTTCGCGCGGGTCTTGGGATTTGACTGCCGAGCTCGCTGGTGAGCTGTGGCGGCCTCCTGTAGCCGGCCGATGTGACTGCAGATATTGGCCATCCGGTTGTGGGCCCGTTCGTTGTTGGGTTGCGCCTCCAGGACTTTCTCCAGCGCGGCGATCGCTTCTACATCCTGGAAGTTCTTGGCCGGGCTCCACAGAATAAAAGCGTGGGCCGAGTGCGCCTCTGGCAACTCCGGATCGAGCGCCAGAGCGCGGTTGCAATGGTATTCGGCCTTTTCCACCCAGGCGGGGTCGGAGTCAAACTCGTAATTAAAGTGGCTCGCGACGTATGCCAAGGTTGCATGCGCCAGGGCAAATTCCGGGTCGCATTCGACGGCCCTGGAAAGGTGCCCGGCCGCGCTGCGCAGTGTTTCTTCCCGGTCGGAATAGCTCTCCGCCAGACCCAACATGAATTCGTTATAGGCATCAGGATTGCCGCTGTAGCGGTCGCGGGCCTTCTGCGCCTTCCGGGGAAAACGGCTCTGCAACGATTCCACAACCTTGCGTCCAATTTCATCCTGGACCTCGAAGACATCCTCGCGCACGAAATCGTATTTCTCCGAAAATGAGATTTTCTGGGCCGAGCTGTCGAAAAGCTGCATCGAGACGCGCCAGCGCGTACCCAACTTCTGGACGTTCCCCTGCAGAACGTGACGCACGCCCAGCTCACGGCAGGTTTGGGCGGGATCAGCGCCGGGGGGGTAGTTAACGATGGCTGAGGTGGGAGTAACGGCAATATCTTCCAGACCGCCGAGCATGGTGATCAAGGCGTCGGCAAAACCCAGTGAGAACGCTTTGCGCTCCTCCATCTCGCTCAGGAAGAGAAACGGCAATACGACGACCGAAGTGAGGATTTTGGAACTTTCCGCAGGGGCCCGATGAGCATCCGGCGCCGAGCACGAGGCCAGCGCTCCCAGAACTGCCTCCGCCGTTGCGTACCGCTCCGCCGGATTTTTGCGGAGAAGTTTCTGCACGATGGGAGCCAGTTCCGTGGAAAGAGGAATATTGGCATCCAAGGGAGGCGGATCATCGTGAAGAATTGCGTGCATCCCATCTACCGTTGACGCGCGGGGCCAAGGGTGTTGCCCCGCCAGCATCTCGTGCAGGATGATCCCCACCGCGAATAAGTCGCCACGTTGATCGACCTTCAGTCCCAGCAGGTGCTCCGGGGACATGTAAGGCACCGTCCCCATGATCTCACCGGAATGAGTCGTATCTTTCGTCCGCATTTTTTCCCCAGAGACCGCGGGAATCGCCGTCATCCACTTCGCAAGACCAAAGTCCAGCACCTTCACATAGCCGTCAAAACGGATCATGATGTTTTGGGGCTTCAGGTCACGATGCACAATGCCCGCACCATGTGCGGCGCGAAGCGCCTCAAGCACCTGTCTCGTTACTTCCAGAATGCGCTGCACAGCCGGTGCACGCTTGAGCCAAACGTGCAGGGTCTCGCCTTCCACCAGTTCCGTTACCAGGTAGTTGGGGCCGATGTCGTAGAGCGTGCAAATATTCGGATGGTTGAGGGCCGAGATCGCCCGCGCCTCACGCTCGAAGCGTCCGCTGAAACTTTCCTGGGAAATCTTGATGGCGGCCTTGCGGCCGAGGCGCGTATCCAGGGCGGAGTAGACTTGCCCCATTCCGCCTGCACCCAGCAAGCCCAGGATTTCGTAGGGCCCCAGAGTATCGCCGGATCTTAAGCGGGTTTGGGTCGCCGCCCAGGCGTCGGCGGCAGCCCACACGGTGTGGTCGGCCAGCGAACCGGTAGAATCGCTTTGCGCCAGCAGCGATTCTACGTCCCGGCGCAGAGATTCGTCCCCGGCGCAGGCCTGGGCGATAAACTGCGCTCGCTCGCCCCCTTGCCGCTCGCGAGCCTCGTGGTACACCTGTTCGATTCTCAGCCAGCGCCCCCGGTCGATTGTACCCACGGAAGTCGCCCTTCCTTTTTTTCTCCATGCTACGCGCCATGTGTTGGCAAGTCAACGCGATCTCCCACGGCGCCGCGGCGGGAGGTGCGTTCTGTTCCAGTCGTCCGGCTGGCAGAAGGCCTGGGAAATCGTCGATAAAGCTCACGATGAAAAGTCCCGTGAGGCTCTGGCTTGATATCGCCTTGCACACCGGCCTCCGCCGTGGCAGCATGTATAGGCTGGATTGGCCGGACGTGGATTTCGAGTATCGGTTGGTTCGGGAAGCAAAGCCGAAGAAGCGCAAGACGTGGCATGTCCCCCTGAACCCCGTGGCAGGGGACGCCTTCCTGAAGTTCAACCCTCCGACAAACAGTAATGGCCAGGTGTTCAACATCAAGAAACTCCGCCCTTGGCTTGACAAAGGGATAACGAAGGCCGGGATTACCGATTTTCACTGACATGATCTCCGCCGGACGTTGGCTTCCCGGTTCACGATGCTTGACGTAACGCTCAAACAGGTTCAAGACCTAATGTGCTGTACGAGGTTTGCCATGACCGCGCAGTACAGCTACCTTGCGCCCGGCTTTGCCGGGGACGCGGTTTCGAGACTGGTGAGCTTCGGGAAGCCGGTCGAGTAAGCAGCGTCAGAAGGTGAAACCCAAATCGATACTGGCGCCACCACTGACGCCGAGAAAACCTGCGTCGTGTAAGTCCTTTCGGGGGTGTAGCTCAGCTGGATAGAGCATCGGATTTCTAATCCGAGGGTCGGGGGTTCGAGTCCCTCCACCCCTGCCACGTTCTTGCAGGGCAGCATCGGCGGCGAAGGTACAAATGGCGTAAAGCCCTAAGGCCTTATGAAAGATTGCCAGACCTCATAGGGCGAACCGCTGGCGTTGCTGCCGACTCTCAATCCAAGTGATTGCCCAAAGGAACCATGAATTCCGAGCCCGACTACCGGAAGATGTTGGAAGTGGCCATGGGCGAGGCCCGCAAGGGGCTGGCGGAAGGCGGCATCCCCATTGGCGCGGCGATCTTCGACGCGGAGGGACATTTGGTCGGCTTGGGCCACAATCGCCGTGTGCAGGACGGCGACCCTTCCATGCACGGCGAAACTGCGGCGTTTCGGAATGCCGGACGGCAGCGCAGCTATCGCCGCCTCATCATGGTCACCACGCTGGCCCCCTGCTGGTATTGCAGCGGGCTGGTGCGGCAGTTTGGTTTCGGAACTGTAGTCGCGGGTGAAAGCCGCAACTTCCGGGGCGGGCTCGATTGGCTGCGCTCACTGGGCGTGAAGGTAATCGACCTTGATTCCGAAGAGTGCGTTTCCCTGCTGGCGAACTACATTCGCGCGCATCCTGAGATTTGGAACGAAGACATCGGCGCGGAATAACGCAGGCGGGGGCCTCCGTGGAACACCCCGGCGTTGATTTACTCCGCCTCTCACCCTCTAAAACAGCAAGTGCAGCGCCATCTGAATCTGCCGCGGTCCGCCGATGGTCTTGTTCACCGCACCGAGCCCGGCGGGGCAGTTATAGAAGCCCGCGTTGGTATTCGTGCAACTGGTGGGAAGGGCGGGCGTGCCTTCCACGGGGAAGTCGTCGTAGTACTGGTTTTGAGAGACGTTATCGATGGGAATATCGAAACTCGCCGTGTTGGAGAGATTGAAGACGTCCATCTGGTATTTCAGCGAGAAGCGCTCCGTCAGCTTCAGGTCTTTGACCACGGAGATGTCCGCGCGCTTCTGCCACGCCTGGCGGAAGATGTTCCGCTGGCCGGAGGTGAAGTCGGTCTCATAGAGGTCGCCCGGCGGAATGGCTCCGCCGAGGGCGCCCGGCTGGAGCAAGGGCAATGTGAAGCAGGACGCCTTGAGGGCAGGAGTTGCGCCCGCGCCGTTCGCTCCCGTAACTGCGTTGTACGCTGTGCACCCGGACGCAAGCGGCACAATAGGATTGGTGATGCCGTCGGCAACGCCGTAAAAAATGCTTCCCACCGCGCCCGTGTAGTCGATCACGCTGTAGGGTTGACCGCTTTCGATCACCACGATTCCCTGCAGCGCCCAGCCATTCGCCACCTTGCTGGCAAAGGAATTACCCTTGGCCCAATTGGGGAGCTGAAGCAGGTAATTGAAGTTAATGACGTGCGTACGGTCGAAATCCGAAGATGCGTAGGCATTGCGCGGGTCGAGCGGATTGTTGCCATTGTAGAAGAGGCCGAGGGCGCTCTGCTCATCGAGCGCGTGCGACCACGTGTAGGAGAACCCGGTTTGCATCCCGTGGCTGAGGCGTTTCTCAACGTGCGTCTGCAAGGCGTTGTAATTGGAAATCCCGATGGCCTTGTAACTTTCCGACTCGCCGGAGTAACCGATGTACGGAACGCGCATGTCGTTATTGCCGCCCTCGTAGGTTTCCAGCATGGTGGTGCCGTCGGGCAGACTAATGGGATTAAAGGTGGTTGGATCCAGCACGGTGTAGCCGTAGGTGTAATTCTGGCCGTGAATGGGGTTTGACGGCGTGGCGATTTGCGGCTGATTGAATGGAATCGGCATGACTTCGTGCCGTCCGGAATTGCCCACGAAGCCGATGTCAATCGCCAGATCGCGGCGCGGCTGCCACTGGACGTCAAAGGTGTAATTCATAGTGTACGGCAGCTTGTTTCCGCGGTCGTAATTGGCAAAGGTAAAGACCTTGTCGCCGTTCTCGATCCCCGCCTCGTTGGGAAGGTAGTTGATGATCTCCGAGGGGTTGCCGGACGGTGGGGCCTGTTCGGTCGGCCCCCAA
This sequence comes from Terriglobia bacterium, assembly GCA_030040315.1. GTDB lineage: Bacteria > Acidobacteriota > Terriglobia > UBA7540 > UBA7540 > Bog-366. The sequence goes on from JASHTY010000166.1 coordinate 18,129, forward strand.
GGATCCTCATAGGTGCTGGAACAGGTTGGAATGAAGCCCTGGTAGAGCTGGCCGCTTAGCGGACAGACCTGCGTGTTCACAAATGGCGGGGCCTGATTGACGCCAAAAGGTCCCGCCGTCGTCTCACCCGCGGCATAACCCGGCGAAAGGTAGGAGAAGAGCTCTCCGCGGTCATAGTAAATGCCTGCGCCGCTGCGGACCACGATCTTGTCGCGGAAAGCCCTTGGTGACCAGGCGAGGCCGATGCGCGGCGCAATGCCCCATTGCCGGCCGGTGAGAGTGGTATTACTCACGCCCTTGCTGGGAAACTGTGCGTTGTTGCCGGCAATGATGAATCCGGTGGAAGTGATGGTATCTGTCGAGGCGTCGTAGGCGTAGGCACTCGGGTCAAAGTTGTAGAGGCGCCCGTACTTTTCGCTGAAGCCACCATCCCAGTCAAAGCGAACGCCGCCCGTCAGGCTGAGGTTTGGGCGGATCTGGAACTTGTCCTGAATGTACTCGCCCGACTGGCCGGCGCGGTAGTAGCGGCTGGCATTACCGAGCAAGAACGCCGTGGACTGGAAATCGTCGTTGGCGGTCAGGATGCCCTGCACGAACTGGCCGAAATCCGCGGATGCCATGATGCCGTTGCCGGTGCGGTTATCCAGCGTGTTGAGCTGCGTGTAGGAGTAATTGGCGCCGAAGGTCACGGTGTGGCGGCCATGATTCCACGTGGCGTTGATGGAAGGCATCAGACGGTTTTGGGTAACTCCCGTGAAGGCTCCCTGGGAGGCTGAGCCCTGGCCAATGTTCAAGCTCGCATCCTGCACGTAATTGACGTTATTGGGAGAACTGTTCCCCAAAATGTCCACAATGCTCAGGCCCGGGAAACGCGTCGAGCCGAAGGTATTGATTCCCATCTCTTGCGGTGTAAAAGGCTGGCCAACCGAGCTGTAGATGCTCTCACGGTCAAATCCGATGGTCTCAATGATGCTGAAGTTTGCTTTGGGAGTCTGGATGTTGGAGAGCGAGAGCACCTGGCTGCCTGCGGCAAGCTGTTGTGTGAAACCTGCCACCATCGAATACGCATAAGGCGCGGAGGTTGGATCGTCCTGGTAGTAGTACTTGAGTGAAAGGATGTCGGAGGGCGAGCGGTTCCAGTCAAAATCGGTCACCAATTGATGCGCTGAAAACACGGCCGTGCCCGGCACATAAGCGTTGTCCGGAATTGTAGGCGTGGGAACGAAGCCGTCGTCATTGGGAATCAGATATTGGCCGTTGGGAAGCTGGAACTGGAACAACTTCAGAACGTTGGGATCGATTTGTCCCGCCGTAATCGGCGTGCCGCCGTCGGGGATGATGAAGTTGTTGTTGGCCAGAGTCGCCAAACCCGCCGCAGTGCGGTTGGTGCTGTTCAATCCAAAGGGCACGCTGAGGCGCGAAATTCCGATTTCACCATCGCCATCGTGGAGATTTTGATAGCCGACGAATCCAAAGAGCTTGTCTTTGATCAATGCGCCGCCCAGCGTTCCACCGAGCACCTCGCGATGCAGGTCCGGAACCTTCTGGTCCTGCGGCACGCTGGGGTCGGCGTTGAAGAAGTAGGGCGCCGCGTTCAGCCAGTCTGTTCCATGGTGGATATAAAGGCCCCCATGGGTCCGGTTGGTGCCGGATGCCGTGCTCATGTCGATGTGGGCGCCGCTGGTGGCTCCCTGCTGGGCGTCGTACATCGAAGTGTTCACGCGCACTTCCTCAATGGTTTCAGGGGCTGGAGTCGGCAAAGCCTGGCCAATCGCCAGATAGGGCGAGGCGGTGGTTTGAATCACTCCGATACCTGTGCTGGTGACCAGTGAGACTCCCGTATTGTTCACCACGCGCGCGGAAGCCACCTGGCTGGTGCTTTTGCCATTGAAGATATTGCTGCCGTCAACGCCGTTCAACAGGAAGCTATTGCTGGTGTCCCTCTGGCCGTTCGCCCAGACGGGCTGGTTGCCCAGGCCGGCATTGGCGCCGCTGCCGCTCGGCAGCTCGGCATTGACTCCAGGCGAAAGAATCGCCAGGCCCGTAAAGCTGCCCGTCGGTAAGGGGATCGATTGAATCTGAGATTTTTCCAGGACGTAGCCGTTGGTGGTGTCCACGGCATTCATCAGCGGGGCTTTCTCTTCGACCGTCACCGAGGTGCTTACCTGCCCAATCCGCAGGGAGACGTTTACCGTTGCGGTGCGGTTCGCCTGCACCAAGATGCTGGGAACCGTGGCTGTGAGAAATCCATTATGGGTAAAGGTCAGCGTGTAGGTGCCGATGGGCAAGTCGACAATCTCATATTCGCCCTCCGCGTTCGACTTGTTGCCGCGCGTCAGGCGTGTCTCATCGCCCACCACGGTCACGATCGTTTCCGGAACCAGCGCGCCGCTTTGGTCAGTTACCGTTCCCCGGATTCCGCCCAGGGTCTGTTGCGCCCATACCGCCGGCGTGCCGGCGAGAATCGTCAGAAAGGCTGCCGCAAGGAAGAGAGAGGACGGTCCCGTACAACCCATGACCCGGTTTCTTCCGCGCGATTCTGTCATTTATGGTCCTCCATGAAGGTATAGTTAGACCTTGGCCCTATGTCTGGTTCCCGTGTGACCACCGAAATCTCTGGGTGATGAGAAAAGGTATTCCAACCCTTCGGATGAAGACCAGAACAAAGTTTTAATCGCGGGAATTAATTATTTCTATTGCCTGAGTACGGCGGCAGCTGTCATACCACAATCACAATCACCAGGGATACAAGCGAGGGATTCATTTTCGATGCTGCGCCTCACTAAAATCGGATTGGTTTTCGCCGTCGCTATCTTCTATTCGCTCGTGGTCTTCAACAACCTGACGGACTATGACTCCAACTACCAATTCGTTCGCCACGTTTTGATGATGGACACCACGATTCCAGGCAACCGCGGAATGTGGCGCGCGGTCGACTCACCTGCCGTGCACACGGCGTTCTATTTTGGCATTATTCTCTGGGAAGGGGTGACGATGCTCCTCTGTTGGTGGGGAGGCGTGCGCCTGGCAGGAGCGCTCAGGAGACCCGCGCTTGAATTTCATCAGGCCAAGCGCGTGGCGATTGCCGGTCTGGCGGTGGGGTTACTGCTTTGGTTTTTTGCCTTCCTGACGATTGGCGGGGAATGGTTCCTGATGTGGCAGTCAATGGTGTGGAACGGTCAGCAGGCTGCCGCGCGCATGTTCATGGCGGTCGGAATCGCATTGCTGGTGGTCATGCAACCGGATTCGGACCCTCAGCCTTAATTTTCCGATCCGGATTGCACCGCTTTATGGCTGCCCAGCCAAAACCAAAGCATCCCTACTGCCAAATAGGCGAGGTAAATGTAAGGCAGTTTTCCGTAATCACCTTCCGGCACGGGATACAGATTCCCCACCAACGCAAGCAACATGGCAGCGGCGGCCAGAGCCGCGATAATCAGATCGCCGGATCGAAAGGCTCCGTGCCGGCGCAGATACCTTGGCAACCCCACGGCCACCAGCGCGTAGGCAACGATGAACCCGTAAGTGGCCAGCGAACCCATCCAGCCGTAAACGTCCAGTCCGCTTGAACCACGCGCCGCAAGCACGGCAACCGGCAGCAGCGCGGCAATGCCGGTGATGACCACGGCGCGGCTGGGAGTTTCATTTTGAACGTGAGTCTTCCGCAATGCCTGGTGCGCGAGCCCGCGGTGCGCCATCAACATCAGCACGCGCGCCGCAGCGGTAATGCAGGCCAGCGTTCCGGCAAACAGACTGATGATCGCTCCAACGTCGATGAGCAACCCGAAAACCGGCACACCGCTCAACTCTGCCAGCACGTGCATCGGCGCAGGGTTCGTTCCCAGGTCCTGCCCCACCTCATGGAAACCCAGCACTTCGGCATAGGCGCACACCGTAAAGAAGATTCCGCCGAGAATGGCGGTTTGCATCACAGCACGCGGAATCGTTTTCAAAGGGTTCCGCGCTTCCGAGCCCATGGTTGTCGCGCTCTCAAAGCCGCAAAAGCTGAACAGCGACATCACCAGCCCGAGCCGCAGTCCGCTGCCCGTTGAACCTTTCAGGTGCAGTTGATCCAGGTCCCAATGCGCCCCGTGTTGAATCAGCAAAATCACGACCAGTGTCGCAATGAGCAGGACCGAGACTACTTCCACCCAAAGCATCAGGCGCGCTGAGATTTGAACATCGCGATAGGCGATCCAGGTGGAAACGCCGGTTACAAGCGTGGCGAGCACAACCGCGGCGGCCGCGCGTCCGGCGCCGTGGCGTATGACCAGGCCGGCATAGTGATAAAAGCCGCCGATCACACTGGAACCCGTGGCGACATACGCCAGCAGCAGGCTCCAGGCCACCATTGCGCCAAGGCTTGCGGGCAGGGTCATCGAGGCATAGGTGTAAAGCGATCCGGGGGAAGCCGAATAGCTCGCATACCGGCCGATGCACCACGCCACCAACAGCACGGCAAGCGTTGCGAGGACATACGCAAGCCAGGTGGAATTTCCCGCCAGGGCACAAACCAGAGGAATCGTGGCAGCGGGCGTGGTGGTGGGCGCCATCGTGGAGACCGACTGCGCCAGCGTTTCCATCGGTGATAGCACTTCCCGGCGCAAGCCATATCCCGATGCAACCGCGCCGGCTGAGCCCGCGCGTTCGAATGTTGGGAGATTGTTCCCGGAATCCGTTTGAGTTGGACTGTGCATGGCGTACGATACGGGAACCGTCGTGGAAAATGCAAGCCCCTTGCTCGGTTCGCGGCTCTGCCCCGGAACCAAGCTCGACACCATTGACGAAATCCGGATCCCCGCCTATAGTTTCACATCCTCAGCAAGGAGAGTCGTCACCTGCTTCAGCGCATCTTTCATCTCAAGGAAAATGAAACAACCGTGCGCCGCGAGTTGCTCGCCGGCCTGACGACCTTCACGACCATGGCGTATGTGGTGGTCGTCAATCCGCACATACTTTCGGAAGCGGGCATGCCGGTGGAAGGTGTCCTGTTCGCCACCTGCATCTCCGCCGCGCTGGCCACGCTGGTGATGGGAATCTGGGCGAATTATCCCATCGCGCTCGCCCCCGGCATGTCGCTAAATGCCTATTTCACCTACTCCATCGTGATCGGACGCGGCGTGCCCTGGCAGACTGCGCTGGGAGTGGTTTTCATTTCAGGCTCGCTGTTTCTTATCCTGACGCTTACGAACATCCGCGAGATGATTGTAAATGGCATCCCGGATTGCCTGAAGTACGGCACCGCGGGCGGAATCGGTCTGTTTATTGCATTCATCGGATTTCGAAATGCTAAGATCATCGTTGCGCACCCGGCCACGTTTGTGGCGCTGGGAAACTTTGCCGACCGCGAGGTTATTCTGGCTGCCGCCGGACTTCTGCTGATCGCCGGCCTGATGGCGCGCGGCGTGGGCGCGGCGATTCTGCTGGGGATCGCAATTACGGCTCTTGCCGGAATTCCCGTAGGATTAACGCATTGGCCGGGCCACTTGTTTTCCCTTCCCCATCCCGGCGGCACATTCCTCAAGCTCAACCTGGCAGCTGCGGCCAAGTTTGGTCTTGGCGACCTGATCTTCATCTTTTTTTTCGTGGACCTGTTTGACAACGTGGGCACCTTGATCGGCGTGTGTGAAGAAGGCGGCTTCATGCGCGACGGCAAGCTTCCCCGCGCCAGCCGCGCCCTGCTGGCCGACGCTCTCGGAACACTCATGGGATCGCTCACCGGCACTTCCACCGTCACAAGTTATATTGAAAGTGCCGCAGGTGTGGCGGCGGGCGCACGCACCGGCCTGGGAAACCTGCTCATCGCCGGATGCTTTTTCGCCGCCATGTTCTGCGCTCCCATCATTGCGGCGATTCCGGCATTCGCCACAGCCCCGGCGCTGATCATCGTCGGGAGCTTGATGTCGCGTGCCATGTCCCGCGTTCGCTGGGAGGATTTTACGGACTCGTTCCCGGCATTTTTGACCCTCGTCGCCACGCCCCTCACCTTCAGCATCGCTACCGGCCTGAGCCTGGGCATGATTTCCTTCACTTTCCTGAAAGTCATCACCAACCGGCGGCGGGAAATAAGCCCCTTGATTTGGGTTCTGACAGGGTTGTTCATCCTTCGCTATGCGTTTCTGAGCATTCATTAGACAGGAATCTCAGTCTTCAAAATTGTTAGTAGTGGGTCAGTTTGAATTTCGTAGCGCGTCCCGCCTCGGCGGGACCGCCCGCGAAGGTTACGCGGCTGAGGCCAGCCGCGCTACAACTTCCGGTCTGTGCGGAGCCGCCACCAAGATTCAAACTGACCCACTACTCAATTGTTTTGCCAAAAGCTTCGTGGCAACATTCTGGCTTTGCTCATGAGCCCCGCATGACGAGACGCGAATTGCTTGAAGTCCTGGGAAAATCCGCACTGGCGGAGGGCTTCGCACGCCTGCCCGCCGAGGGAGGCGGGGCGTCACAGGTCTCCGCCTTGACGGAGACGCCTCCCGATGTCATGCCGGGAACTGATCCACTTACGCGAGAAGGCGACCTTGCAGCTCAAATGGTAGAGGGTTTGCATCGCCATCTGCTGCAACTTACCGGCGCATCCGTGGAGTCGCGCGCCGCGTTTTGGAGGCAGGATTACTCATCCCATTCCGCCTATGTGGCCTCCGTCGAACCGAACCGCAATCGCCTGCGCCAGACTATTGGACTGATCGATGAGCGGATTCTCAACCCGGCGCCTGAGATTCTGCAATCGCTCTACTCAGAGTCCGCATATAGCGAAGGCAAAGGCTATCGGGTTGTGCGTGTGCGCTGGCCGGTGCTGGATGGCGTCGATGCCGAGGGCGTTCTGGCGCTCTCCACAGTCCACGCCACGAGGGCAAATATCGTGGCCATCCCCGATGCCGATTGGACGCCGGAAATGCTGATGGGTATGGCCCCGGGGGTTTCACCCCAGACCCAATTTGCAAGGCGGCTGGCGGAAAACGGGTGCAACGTTATTATCCCCATGCTGATCAGCCGTGGGGACGAATGGTCCGGCAACGCCGCAATCGGGAAGTCCACCAATCTGACGCACCGCGAGTTCATCTACCGCATGGCCTATGAAGTCGGCCGGCACATCATCGGCTATGAGGTGCAGAAAATCCTGGCGGCAGTTGATTATTTTTCGAGGGACCACTCGGCCCCGGTGGGAGTGATCGGCTATGGCGAGGGAGGTTTGTTGGCGCTCTATAGCGCCGCGCTCGATCCGCGCATTCAGGCCGTTTGTGTGAGCGGGTATTTTGAGGCTCGCGAAGGCTTATGGCAGGAGCCCCTCTACCGGAATGTCTGGTCGCTGCTGCGCGAGTTCGGCGACGCGGAATTGGCAGCGCTCATTGCCCCACGCGCACTCGTTCTGGAAGCGGCGCAGGGAGTGGAGATTCCCGGCCCGCCGCCGGCAACGGACGGGCGTGCGGCTTCGGCAGCCTCAGGGCGGCTCACCAGCCCTGACCTCGCGAACGTGCAACGCGAGGTGAAGCGGGCCCAGGCTACATTCGAAAAGCTTGGCGTGAGTGATCGATTGACGCTGGTAGTGAGCGGCGGCGGGCAGGGCGATCCCGGTTCAGAAGCCGCTTTGAAGGCGCTCCTGCGCGGCCTTGGCATATCGACGGAACTCAAGCCCCCAGGGACGGAACCCGCGCAGATGACATCTGACTTCGATCCCGCCGCCCGTCAGCGCCGGCAGTTCCAGCAATTGCGCGACTTCACTCGAACCGCGGTGATGAATAGCGAGGCAGTGCGCAAGAAGTTCTGGGGACGAGCGGATGACTCCTCCGTCGAAAGCTGGAAGCAAACGACACAATTCTATCGCCGGTACCTCTGGGAGGAAGTCTTGGGGAAGTTGCCGCCGCCTGCGGAACCTCTCAAGGCGCTGACGCGCAGGATCAATATCGATGCCGGTTGGTCAGGTTACGAGGTGCTGCTGCCGCTTGGGTTCGAGGTTTTCGCTTACGGCATTCTGCTGAAGCCCAAATCCTTGAAGCCCGGCGAGCGGCGGCCTGTGGTGGTTTGCCAGCACGGGTTGGAGGGCCGGCCGCAGGACTTGCTCAGCGCCGATTCGCCCGACGAGCATTACTATCATCGTTTTGCCGCGAACCTCGCCGACCACGGCTTTATCGTCTACTGCCCCCAGAATCCCTATATCGGGGGCGACCAGTTCAGAAAGCTGGAACGCCTTGCTCATCCCCTGAAGCTCACATTGTTCTCATACATTATCAGCCAACATGAGCGAACGCTTGATTGGCTCTCCACCCTTCCCTTTGTGGATCCCGGCCGAATCGGCTTCTACGGCCTTTCCTATGGAGGAAAGACAGCGGTGCGCGTGCCGCCGCTGCTCGATCGCTACGCGCTTTCCATCTGTTCCGGCGACTTCAACGAGTGGATCTGGAAGGTCAGCCGCGACGATTCCCCGCTGAGCTACGTTTTCAGCATCGAATACGACATGTTGGAATTTAATCTTGGAAACACATTCAACTACAGTGATCTTGCCAATCTGATGGCGCCCCGGCCGTTCATGGTTGAGCGCGGGCATGAAGACGGTGTGTCCGCGGATTCCTGGGTGGCATACGAGTATGCCAAAGTGAAGCGGCATT
>JASHTY010000167.1 GCA_030040315.1 Terriglobia bacterium
CAGCAACTGGCGCTGGCTGAGATCACCTTTTAGAACCTTAATTGGGATGTCGGCGTCGACGGGCAGGTGCACCGGGTCTGCGAGTTGGCGAACGGCGCGATACGACTCAACTAGCCCAGGCAAAAAGCCAAGGTTCAATGGTCCCTGGTTCTCGCGCCTTTGTTGCGGCTCGATATCGAGATGGATTCCATCGAACCCTTCAGCGCGCGTGCGCTGATCGAAACGCAGGATCTCCCGTACTGCGTTTAAAAGCTTTTCGCGCGGCGGCCCGGGTTCATCCGCGTCCCGGCTTCCCATCAAGGCTTCAACTCGAATGCTCGCGAGATGAAGCTTTTCGATCAGATCGGCATACTGACTTTCCGTGGTGCCGTTGAGCTCCGCGACCGAAACATACACTTCATCGATTCCTTCCGACCTGCAGAAGTCGCGCACGGCTTCGGCGCTTCCGGACGCCTTCAGGGCGGTAAGAGTTCGCCAAACCCAAAGGCCATGAACCGGCGCGTGAGGGTCAGCCGCATGCAGTGGAAAAGCCAGCGTGGCCATGAGGGCCACAAAGAATATTCCGCGATAGAGCTTGCGGGCGTGCCAGATCGCCACAGCCTGGCGCCCCGTCCACAAGTTTGTCCCCGCTCTCGCTAAACACATAAAGGTATTCGCTGCATTGTAACCCCGGCGTCCCCAGCCGCGATTCATTTTTGATTCCGAACGCGGGTGAGGACAACCGCGCTGCAACCGGCGGCCACGACTTGCCATTCCGCCTGGAATTTAAATCACAATGTGATATAATTGATTTCATGAAATTCACTACACATTCAAACGGCCACCGGGCAATGCCCCAGGAGGCTTTGCGGCGGTTGGCGTGGTTTCGTTATCGCGTTCGACGGTTCCAGCGTTTCAGTGAAAAGGTGGCACGCTCGTTGAGCATCACTCCCCAGCAGCACCAGTTGATGCTGGGTGTGGCGGGGTTCACGGGCCGCGGCTGGGCCACGATCTCCGAACTTGCGGAGTTCCTGCAGGGCCGCCACAACGCCGTGGTGGGCCTGGTGCAACGGGCTGAACATCGGGGCCTGGTGCGCAAGGCGCAGGGCGAGAGGGACCGGCGCTTCGTCAAGGTCCACCTTACACACAAAGGCCACGCGATTCTCGACAGGATATCGCGCAAGAATATCGCCGAATTGCGCACCCTGCAGTTCGAAATCATGAAAACCCCTCAATCACGGCCGCGTGAGTTGCCTGCAGCGGCGGGCGCAGTGTGAATTTTCTTTTGAGACCGGCAAATTCAAACTGTGCGGAGCGCGGGGAATTGTAGCGGCTGTTCCGCTCCGGCGGGGCCACCCAGACCGCGATTCGCGGATGCACTGATATCACTATGATAAAGTCGCACAACTTGCGCCTGCGGAAATGGACAGACCTCCGATGGGCGCGAAGTTTTCCCCTGCTCCGCAGATTTCTCCCTCTGGTTCAGGAAGACCTGGGTCACATTTATTCCCGCGGCCTTTTCAAATGGCTCGTGATCGCTCCGATTATCGGAGTCACTACGGGCCTGGTCATTACGGTCATTGCCGAGGTCATTTTGAAACTGATGTGGCCGCCGGTGCTAAGGTTCTACCTCTTTCACCACTGGGCCATCGTTCCGGGAATCGCGCTGGGATTCCTGATTACGGGGCTAATCATGCAGTTCCTGACGCCCGACCCGAACGAACATTCCACCGAGGAAGTCATTCGCTCCTACCACGAGCATGGCGGCGAAATTGACATGCGGCCGTTCCTCGCCAAGCTTGTGGCGGCGGCAACGACCGTGGGTTCGGGAGGCAGCGCAGCCCTGGAGGGCCCCAGCATCTACGGCGGGGCGGCCATCGGATCGTGGATTTGGGCGAATGTCCGGCGGTTCAACGTTACTCCGCGCGACCGGCGGGTGATGCTCATCAGCGGTGCAGCAGCCGGAATGGCGGCGGTGTTTCGAGCCCCGCTTACGGGTCTGGTGTTCGCCCTTGAAATGCCGTACAGGGACGATCTGGCACATGAGGCCCTTCTGCCGTCCCTGGTCGCATCGGTGGTTTCCTACGTGACCTTGGCGGCGTTTCTTGGCGCAACTCCCATCTTCAATTTTGCCTCTTCGGGATCGTTCAGCGGAACTGACCTTGTTTGGTGCGCGTTGTTGGGGGTAGTCATCGGGCTGGCGGCAATGATCTTCGCCACCACGTTCCGGCGCGTGCGGCAGTTTGTGGTGGCCTGGCCCGCTCCCCACTGGTTCAAGATGACTTTGGGCGGTGCGCTGACGGGCCTCTGCGGGATCATTTTCCTTATGCTCTACCCCGGCCAGCTTGTGCCCGTCGGCGCCAACTATGAAGCGGTGGGAATGATTCTCGATACTCACCACACCGCAACCGCCCTCATCACCTTTGGAGTCCTGAAGCTGTGCGCCACGATTTTCTCGCTGGGTTCCGGTGGTGTAAGCGCCATGTTTGTGCCGCTCTTCTTGTCCGGCGGATCGTTTGGGACGGCATTCGCGGAACTGGCCGTGCAGAGCCAGAACCTTGAACTCTATGCTGCAGTGGGAATGGCGTCGTTCATCGCGGCCGGCTACAAAACCCCGCTGGCGGCTGTAGTCTTTGTCGCGGAGGCCACAGGCGGCCATGCCTTCATCATTCCCGCCCTGATCGGGTCGGCGGTCGCCTACGGCGTTTCCGGCGATGCTTCGGTTTCAGGCGATCAACGCCTGCATGAAGGCGTGCGGAACCATGAACTTCCGAACGGCAAGCTGATGGAAAAAGAGGCAGAGTGGAGCAACTGTGATCGAGGGAGTGCGGAAGACGCCAACAGGGGAGGCGCGTGAGCTCGGGACAGATCGGGGCATCGCGCCACCGTCTAAAGTAAGTATTCATCCCCGCCGATACATAGGATGTGTCAAAGTGCACTTTCCGTGCAGGAATTCGTGTCGTCACGGCCGTTGCAAGCTTCTTCCTCACCGTCACCGCAGCGGCCCGACAATACAATTTCCGCTATAACCGGACCGAAGACAGTCTTACCAACCAGGCCGTCGAAGTTCGAATGCAGGACCGCCGGGAACCCTCGCATCCCCAACTCCAGTTTCCAGGATTGCCGCCCAACGATTACCGCCTGCAGGCGCAGGCGCGTGACAGCACCGGCCTGTGCACCGCCCCGCCCTCAGTTTTCAGCTTTGAAATCCGGCCGCCCTGGAGGACGTTGTGGTTCCTTGCCCTGCTGGGGGCGGCGCCGCCGGTCATCATCGTTCTGTTGCTGCGCACGCGAAATCAGCGCCAAATCGAAATTCGTCGCGCACTCGAAGACGCCGTCTCCGCGCGAACTGCTGAACTGGCCTGGGAAAAAGCCCGCGCCGAGATCGAGAAAGTTCGCGCCGAGCAGGAAACCTTGCGCGCCGACGCCGCAAACCGCGCCAAGAGCGAGTTCCTTGCCAATATGAGCCACGAGATTCGCACCCCCATGAACGGCGTCGTGGGTATGACCGATCTGCTGCTGGACACCGATTTGACCGCGGAGCAACGGGAGTATGCCGACATGGTCCGGGCATCCGCCGAGTCCCTGCTGACCATCATTAACGACATCCTGGACTTCTCCAAAATCGAAGCGGGAAAGTTCGAATTGGAATCCCTGGAATTCAAGCTGCGCGAGAGCATCGAGGCCACCATGAAGTCACTTGCCCCGCGAGCGCACCAAAAGGGCCTGGAACTGAACTGTTGCATTGAGCCGAATGTGCCCCAGCTACTGATCGGCGACCCCAGCCGCCTGCGCCAGGTTCTCATCAACTTGCTCGGCAATGCCCTCAAATTCACCCTGCGGGGGGAAATCAATTTGCGGGTGAATGTGGCATCAGCAGATCGCGATTCGTTGCAACTCCATTTTAGTGTACAAGACACGGGCATCGGCATTCCCGCCGATAAAGAACACAGCATCTTTGAGGCGTTTACCCAGGTAGACGGCTCCACGGCCCGCCGTTTTGGTGGAACCGGGCTGGGCCTTACTATCAGCCGCAAGTTGGTTGGGATGATGGGTGGCTGCATCTGGCTCGAAACCGCGCTGGGCGTAGGCAGCACGTTTCATTTTACCGCCGTCTTTGGAGTCGTCAAATCCGCCCGTGAACCGTTGCCGGTGGAGCGAGACCGGTTAAAAGGCATGCGCGTGCTGGTGGTGGATGACAACCTGACGAATCGTCGCATTCTCGACCGCCTGCTCTCCAGTTGGGGAATGGAACCCGTCATGGGCGAGGATGGAGCTCAAGCACTGCAAATCCTGAAGCAGGCACATGAGACACAACAGCCGTTCCCACTGGTGCTGACCGATGCTCAGATGCCCAATATGGACGGATTCCAGCTTGCGGAGGAGATGCGCAACTGCCACTCGCTCACGGGTACCGTCCTTATGATGCTTACTTCTACGGGCAAGCGCGGAGACGCGGCGCGCTGCCGCCAATTGGGCATTGCAGCCTATCTCACCAAACCGGTCGGCCAGGCGGAATTGCTTGATTCCCTCCTGCGCGTCGCCGGTTCAAGTAAATCCAGCAAAGATCAACCGCTGGTCACGCGCCATACGCTGCGGGAAGGCAGAAAGCCGCTGCGCATTCTGCTCGCAGAGGACAACTTGGTGAACCAAATGTTCGCTTTGCGCATTCTTGAAAAGCATGGCTACACCGTGGTCACGGCTGCGAATGGGCGGCAGGCGCTTGAGCGGATTGATAACGAGCGCTTCGACCTGGTGCTCATGGACGTTCAGATGCCCGAACTCGATGGTTTCCAGGCCACGGCGAAAATCCGTCAGGCGGAAAAAGTAACCGGAGTCCACCTTCCCATCGTAGCCATGACCGCTCACGCCATGCAGGGTGATAAGGAGCGCTGCCTGGCGGCGGGAATGGACAGCTATCTCTCAAAACCCATCAACGTCAAGGATCTGCTCGCCGTTCTTCAAACCGTTCTCGAAGGCTCCACTGCGCCCTCCGATGCCCTTTCCGAACAGGGCGCGCGGTAACCGACCGGTGCATCATGGCTCCCGCCCCATGCGGGCGGGGCCGCCTGGCCCGCAGCGGGCTGGATACCCATGCTTTAAAATTCAAATTGAGGCGGCCGCGTCTTACTTCTCTGGCACAGATATCGGTTCCACTGATAAAATAGCTGATGTAGCATTGCCACGCCGCGCTGCAATGCTCAAACCTCCAGGGCAATGCACGGTCGCCCGGAAAGGGAAGAATTCCGGCTTCTGCCGAAATGGGAAATTCTAATTTACATCCACCCGGCTCGCGCAACGGCGATTCACTGGTGAAGGACTCTTCGTGGAAAACCGATGTTCTGTTGGCCGGCAGTTGGAGGGGTGCCACTTGCACGCTTCTTTCGCGCGGAAATCACCACATCATTATCGATACGGGCATGCCGCACGAAGCCTATCGCCTTCTCGGCGCGCTGGAAAAACGCGGCATCCATCCGAACGACATCCGCATGGTCATCAACACGCATTTCCACGTTGACCACGTCCTGAACAACTGCCTTTTCCCCCAGAGTGAGATCTACGGGTCGCAGCAATCCTATGACTGGTGTTGCGCGGCTTACTCCGACCTGCTGGACGAGCAGAACTGGGTGAAGCTGGGCTTGAAGTATTACCCGGAATCGGCTGATTACGAAAGAAGCTCCGAACTGATGCACGCGCTGCGGCGTTTCGCGTTGCGCTGGTGGGACCGCAAGCGCCTGGGCGACCCGTCACGCTTCCGATGGATCGAAACACACCCCGTGCCCGACGACTTGGAATTCCTGGTGACCAACGGCCACGTGCCGGGCCACGTCTCGGTGATTGTTCACAATGGAAGTTCGCCGATCATCGTTGCCGGCGATGCGGTTCTGACTCGGGAGCATGACGAAAATGTATTTACGATGATCCCGCACAACCGCAAGCAGTTCCAGCTTGACCGCGAGCGCATCCTCTCAATGCTGGGGCGCATTCTGCCCGGCCACGATGAGGCGTTTTCCAATCCGGGCGGCGAGACGCCACCCTCACCTTGAAGTCTCTCCAAACCCCAGCGTCCGCCATTCTGGGTGCGAAATTCACATTCTAGATATGCTGGCGTAAACAACCGATTGTCTTATGGTTCGGGTTGGGACGATTAGTCTGGTACGAAAGTGCGGAGCGCCGTCGTCACATCACCCTTGACAATTCCGATCCAGGTTGACAGAATGGTAACGACCTTCCGGTAAAAGCAAAGCGTCAGCGTTTGAGGAAGCGCTCTTTTCACCGAAGCTCGCACGAAGGGAGACCCTTTTGGCTCCAAATCCTCTGCGCCGCAAGATTTTGATCGTCGAAGACGAACCCTCGATCCGCAATGTGCTTTACGTTCTGCTTGCCCGGCTGGGCTGCGAGGGCGATGTAGCGACGGACGCTCAGCAAGCCCTGGCGATGATCCGGCGCCACCGCTTTGATGCTGTTTTGCTTGATCTTCGCTCCGCTAATCTGCCCCTTGAGCAGATGGTTTCCGCGATTACAGAACTGCGGCCAAGCCTGGTAGGACGTGTGCTTGTCATCACAGGCGAAGTTTCCGATCCGAACACGCTTGAAACGCTCGCCCGCGAGGCCGTTCCGCACGTCTCGAGCAATCGCGTAAACTCCGACCTCTGCTGGCGGCTCCAAACCTTGCTGGGTTTCGCCAGATAATCCAAGCATTGATGGAAATGACCGGCAATCCCGCGGTAACGCGGGCACCACTGCTCGCGCTATAACTCGCCTTGATTTGATTGATGGTCACAACTTGATGGTGTGAACGTACTCCGCCAGGGCTTCCTGCCACGGCCGAGGCAATGAAAATCCGCCGGTCTTGAGCGCCGCCATTTCCAGGACGGAATATTTCAGCCGCGGAGCCTTTCGATGCATCTGGGCGTCGGGAACGCCGATGACCTTTGCGGGATTTAGGCCGGCCAACTCCGCCGCCGCGCGAGCCAATTCCAGGCGCGAGCAAGTTCCCTGGTTCGCCACATGATACAGGCCGCAGCGTCCGGCTTCCACCACTTCCATAATCTTGAGCCCGGCATCGGTGGTCAGCGTCGCGTTTCCCATCTGGTCGCTCGCCACCTTGTAATCCTCGCCCGCGGCGATCTTCCGCAAACCCTTATCCACAAAGTTTGTTTTGCCCGGACCGAAAAGAACAGAGACACGAATGATCCAATGGCGCTCAACGGAATTGGCGGCTTGCTCGGCCTGAAGCTTGCTGCGCCCGTATACGGTAATCGGTGCAGTCGGGTCGGTCTCCACATAAGGCGACTGCTTCTTTCCATCAAACACCGCATCGGTAGAAATGTGAACAAGACCGGCGCCGATGCGGTTCGCCGCATTCGCCACATTGCAGGTGCCCTGGTAGTTCACCAGAAAGGCGCGGTCGGGATCCGCCTCGCAGATATCCAGATCGGGGATCGCGGCCGAATGCACAATTAAATCCGGATGAATCTCCTGCATGGCGGCCTCAAATAAGCGAGCATTGGTAATGTCAGCCGAGCCGTGCGTGAGTGGAATAACCTGGTGGCGTGTTGAAAACGCCGTTGCCAGTCCGTGCCCGAACAATCCCGCTGCGCCTGTAATTGCAATCTTCATAAGTGTAGGGGCACCCCTCGGGGGTGCCCTTCAACATTGATTGTTCAGCCCCAGGGCAGGCGCGAGGCCAGCCTCTGCGAAATATGCCCTCTCAGTTCATGCGCGTGACCACGCCGGGGGTATTATAAAGCCGTATCAACGTATTCAGGTCTCGCTGACTTGGCTTGCTCACCAGCGATTTCAAAATCAAAGGAAAGTAAACACCCGGGAGGGGAATACGGCGGCTCGACTCCTGCATTTGCCAATACATGATGTCACCCGTGGAGGAGCTGTGTCCGTGAATGCCCAGTGCATGCCCCAATTCGTGCAGGGTAATCGCGCGCATTTCGTCCTTCGACCACCTGCGAACCAGGGCGATGGATATGTGCGCGACCTTGCGGCTGGTCACTGAATTCCCCACGGTTTCAAATTGCACCCAGTCGATTTCTTCCCCCGCGCGGCCACCCTCCGTGCTTTGCTCCGTGTCCCATTCGAAGCGGATATCGGCTTCGTCGGCGTCGGCGGTCTTTTCCATGGGTATCATGCTTTTCCAGATGTCGAACGCCTCCTGAACTCCCTGCGCCCAATTGCCTTTCGGGACGTCTCCAATCCACACTTTCAATGGAAATGTGCGCCATCGTTCGGATTCCGAGTCTTCCGCAATTTCGCTGTAATAGTCACCGGCGGACGCGACGTAGTGCGCGGGCAGGAGCGGATCAGGGTAGTCAGGGAGCATCTTTAGAATCTGGACGCGGGCATTCGCCTGGCCCACCTGGTATTTGAAATCCGCTGAACTGGCGGCCCCTTCGGCGAACTTGCTCCAGTCCGCAAGCGCTTTTTGCCGGTCCACCATCTCATCGGCCAGAGCATGATTGAATGCGGCTTCAAGGAATTGAGGATCCTGCTCAACAGCGCGCGCGTATGCCGCTGCCGCATCCGAATACCGGCTCTGGTCGAAGAACTCGTTGCCTTGCCGGTAGCTTTCCCTAGCCGCGTCGCGGTCCGCAGGCGCGCTCGCGGAAACGAAAATCAGGAAAGCCAGGATTACAGAGCGCATGGGGACCCCCTCCATCCGCTGGAATGGGTGAAATCATATCGGGAGGCGAGCGGTGGTTCCAGTGGGAAATGTGGCACGGGCATCGTGCCCGTATCAGCGCCACGGGCAGGATGCGCGTGCCACGTTCTGCGCGTTTCAGTCCGCGTAGGGGCTGGCTTTTCCGCCGGTGAGAATGTGGATGTAAGTCCCCACTTGAGCGCGGTGATGAATGTGGTGCTCGATGATTCGAAAGAGTATCAC
Source organism: Terriglobia bacterium (assembly GCA_030040315.1). Classification (GTDB taxonomy): domain Bacteria; phylum Acidobacteriota; class Terriglobia; order UBA7540; family UBA7540; genus Bog-366. The sequence continues at coordinate 8,879 of JASHTY010000167.1, forward strand.
GCCTGCGGCTCCATGAGTGCGGTACTCGGGATTCGCGCGGATTTCTTCCCAGCGATCGAGTGGGAATGCCTGAGCAGCGTGGAGCGTCGCCCGATGAACACGGCCAATTTCCCGCAATTCCTCATCCAGTGATTTTACTTCTCCCAAGGTAGCGAAAATGCCCTCACGAATGCGCTTAGCGTAATAGTTCCAATCACCATCGATGGCGATGCGAAAAACTCCCTCTTCCGATCTCCACACGTGGGGCGCCATCTGGCCCAGCGTGAGCATCCCCTCGGCAGGCCGCCAGCCCAGCCGGTCCCGCGGAATCTTCGCATAGATTGCAACCGTACCTTTGTGCTCCGCCTCCTTCTGCTTAAGAAATAGTTCCTTTCTGTCCATCTGCTTAATCAAGCTTCTTCAATTGTTCCAGAATTTCCTTGTTGTCCGGCTGTTCGCGCAATTCGTAGATCTTTGACCAGGCAATTTTGCCGTTCTTATCCACGATGAAAACCGCGCGGTCGTTGATAAAAGGAATAGGATGCTTGGTGGGAGGAAAGACTCCGTAAGCCGTTGCCACCTCAGCGTAGGGCCAGCGGTCGGTAGCCAACGGATACTTCAGCCCGCCCAGGTGCTTTTGAAAAGCAATGTGGGCAAAAACCGAGTCCGTGCAAATGCCCACGACCTGAGTATTCGTTTCGCTGATTTTGTCGAGATCCGCCTGGAATGAACCCAGCTCGCTTTGGCAAACAGGCGTAAAGTCGAGCGGATAAAATGCCAGCAAAACGTTTTTCCCGCGGTGGGCGGAAAGCTCAAACTCTCCCTGAGTTTCTCCCGTCGCACACGTAATTTTGAAGTCCGGCGCCGGATCTCCAGCTTTCAATGCCATACGTGCCTCCTGCATTCAGAATCGACTTGGAACTCCGCAACTATTTAGACGTGCGTGAGCGGGAAAAATTTTGGAATTAGGCCACTCCGGTCAATACTTGGGTACCGTGGGGTCCACTTGGTCTGACCAGGCCAGTATTCCGCCCTTCAGGTTATGGATTTTCCGGAATCCCGACTTCATGAGCAAATCCACAGCCTTGGCGCTGCGCATTCCGGACTTGCAATGCACCACAAT
>JASHTY010000168.1 GCA_030040315.1 Terriglobia bacterium
GCGGGCCGGATGGAAATCTGCGCATCGTGCGCGGTGAATTCCATCGCCACAGCGAAATATCCGACGACGGCGGAAACGACGGAACCCTGCGCGACCAGTGGCGCTACATTCTGGACACGGCCGGGCTCGATTGGGTGGGCTGCTGCGATCACGATAACGGCGACGCGCGGGAGTACTCCTGGTGGACAATTCAGAAGTTGACGGATGTGTTCTACACGCCCGGCAAATTCTCTCCCATGTTCTCGTACGAGCGCAGCGTGAACTATCCCCAGGGCCACCGCAATGTGATTTTTGTCCAGCGGGGCATCCGGCCGCTGCCGCGATTCGGCCGGGGGCAGTTGGCCTCCGTCGGCGCGGAAATGAAATCCGGCCCCAACGCCGACACGCAAATGCTCTACGCCTACCTGAAACAGTTCAACGGCATCGTCGGTTCACACACCAGCGCCACCGGAATGGGAACCGATTGGCGCGACAACGACCCCGTCTATGAGCCGGTCGTGGAGATCTATCAAGGCGATCGCCAGAATTACGAAATGCCCGGCGCTCCGCGTGCCAACAGCGAGAAGGATTCCATCGGCCGCTGGCGGCCGAAGGGTTTCGTCAGCATCGCCCTCGATAAAGGCTATCGCCTGGGTTTTGAGGCAAGCTCCGACCATATCTCCACGCACATCAGCTATTCCAACCTCTACGTCCGGGACTTGAATCGCGAATCGGTGCTGGATGCGCTGAAAAAGCGGCACGTCTACGCTTCCACGGACGATATTCTGGCCGATGTGCAGAGCGGCCCGCACATGATGGGTGATGAATTCTCCACGCCGGACCCGCCTGCGCTGCACGTCAAGCTGCGCGGCACCTCAAAGTTTGCCCGCATCAGCATTATTCGCGACGGCGTCTATGTTTACACCGCCACTCCGGAGACGCAGGAGGTGGACTTTTCCTGGCGCGATAACCAACCCAACAAAGACAAGACGAGCTACTACTACATCCGCGGCGAGCAGGACAATGGCGAATTGGTTTGGGTCTCGCCGATGTGGATCAACTACACAGGGAATTGAGTAGATTAAAAGTTTGGAAGGACGGGGCTTTAGCCCCTGAAGCGGCATTCCTTCAGGGGGCCTAAAGGCCCGCTTCGTCGTGACACCCATAACGGCGGGGCTGAAGCCCCGCCCCTCCACAAGCTGGGGGACAAACTGTTCGTTACTTGCGAGGCGCGTCTTCGAGGTATCGCACGGCGGTCACACGGGCGGGCGCAGCCATCGCGGTGAGCCTGTCGACATCGAATTCTTTGTAGAGATCCAGGCAAAATAATTCCGGGGCGCGGCGCCAGGGCACGGGGGCATCGAACAAAAAAGCGAAGCTGCGCATTCCTTGCGTGCTCACGATTTCGCGAAAATTCTCGGGCTCCAGTGCCGCGGCCACCAGCCCGAGGATTTGGGTTCGATTGCCGCTGGTTTCCAGCCTGACCGGCACGTTGCCGTTGGCGGCTTTCCACCAATGAATCACCGCCAGAAGCTGTGCTGCCTGAATGCCCAGCGGGCGATCGCCCATCGTCGCCGTCAATCCTTCCCAATCCGTGGGATCAGGGTCCTGAGGGATCGTCTCGCCATTGAACAGAGGCTCGAACGCCAGAACCTGCTCCCCGCGATTGACGCGTTCGGAAACGGCCTGGCCTGCGGCTTTCTTTCCTGCGTCATTCAGCACAAGCGTCGCGGGCGCATTCGCGGCGGCGATCGCTTTTACCCAAACACCCACGGCGCTGAGGCCATCGGAAAAATCAAAGCGGTAGGAAAGGCTCTCGACGCCCTTGTTTTTGGCATTCCACATCCTCCAGGCATTCTCAACGGTCACAGGCTTGAACCGCAGCACCGACCTCAACCGGGGGCGTTCGGCTGCAGCCCAGGTGGTGCGCTCCGCCGGCGCCTCCGGAAGCGGCGGCCGGTTGATTCCCCGCGCCATTTTTCGCGCCAGGCCCAGAAGGGTCAGGTTATCCGCGGGAACTCCCACCTTGAGTTCCTCCAGGGTTCCGATTTCCGCATCGCTGGGAATTTCGTTCGATGGCGTCGACAACCCAAAGTGCTTTCCAAAGAACGCGTAGGCCTGTTGCCGGTTGTCGAGCTGGTAGTTGTGCGTGCTGGGATCGGTGTTTTCATGCCAGGCCAGCAAATCCTCGTGGCCAAAGAGCCGGAAGAAAACCCTGGTTTGATCGTAGATGTAAGGCTTCACCAGATCGGCGCGGAAGCAGCAGTCATCCTCAGCATTGTGAATCAGCAGCGTGGCACGGGGCGCTCGCATCGCCACCAGATCGGGATAGTCTTCACCCTCGGTGAAGCCGGTGGGGTTTTCTTCAATTTCGTCGGTATCAACCGGATGCGTCAGGTTCGACTGGAGCGATCCGAAGCCGGCGACTTCCACGGCCACGGCCACACGCTCGTCGAGGGCGCTGAGCACGATGGTTTGCCACCCGCCGCCGGAAAGCCCGGATACGCCCAGTCGCGCGGGGTCGGCGTGGGGCAGAGTGGCCAGATAATCGAGCCCGCGCCGCATGGCGAGGTAAAAGAAACCGAGCGCGTTCGCGCCGGCCAGGTCAAGGTGCGCTCCGTAGTCGTGCGCGTTCTCAGGCTCGGAAAGCTCACCGAAGCCCGGCCATTCCAGACTGAGCGCCAGTATGCCGCGCTTGGCGAAATTGAAACACCGCTTTTGCTTATACTCGGCGGCTTTGCCCTGCGGGTCGTGCCCGTTGACGTTGAGGATGGCGGGCACGCGCCCCATCAGCGGTTCAGGCTCATACAACAGTGCGGTCGATTCGAAGCCTGGAACAATCTCGTAGCGCAGCTTGTGCACGCGGTATCCATTTCCACCTTCGGTGAAGCTGACCTCCTGAAATTTTGGAGCCGAATCCACCCACTCGCGCGGCCACCCATGAAATGCAATGTCCAGCATGTGCTTGCGGAGCTCTTGCGTTTCGGCTCGCCACTCGTCGGGAGTCGCTGGGTGGGGTAATTTGGGAATTCGCTTCATCAGGTATTTCTGAAGCTGAAAGGCGGTGACCGCGGTGGGCTGAATCGTGGGCTTGAGAAGGGGTTCCAGAGATGCGCCCGTCGCCTGGGCCTTGAGGCGCATTGACCCCGCGGTTATAGTGAAAGTCCCCGCGAGCAGCAAGATGGCAGAGTGATGATTCATCGCATACCCGGTTCAGGCGAACTGGCGGAATCCTGCAACGGAAACGCGAGAATATCACATGCCCTGCGCCTGGTGGCCGCTTGTTGTATCGGGTTACAGGGCGGCCCGCGGAAAGGAATGCAATGCTGACGCGACGTGACATTTTAAAACTGGCGGCGGGCGAAACCGCCGTTCAGGCATTCATTCCACAGACCTCTCGGGCGGACTCGGCGGCAGGCAAATCCATTCAGGAGAGATTGCCCGCGGGTTTGCCCCCGGGGATTGGCGCGATTATTTCCAATACCTTGAAATCCCACCCCGCGGACATCAATACCGACTGGTTTGGAACCATCCTGATGTATGGCCTGTTGCAGTGGGAACCTCGCGGCTTCCCGGAAGTTCGCTCATTCGCGACAAACTGGCTGAACCACCACCGGAACACACCGGGAGTGGCCAGGTATTCGGGCCCTGCGTCCCGAACCTTCAACGCTGGCGGCATTGAAATCACCAGCTACTGCAGCCATTACGGGCTTGCCTTTCCCTGCTACTGGATGGCGCGCCTGTTTGATGACTCCGCGGCGGCCACGGTCTGCACGGACATCGGCGAATTCATTCTGCATCGCGCCGCGC
>JASHTY010000169.1 GCA_030040315.1 Terriglobia bacterium
CGGATCGAATAGCCTTCCCACTCCGCACCTTCCGACAGCACCACGAGGGAATAATTGCTGGGATTCTCCTTCTTGTCCTCCAGGAGCAGCTCAATCATGTGCTTCAGGTCGAACTTGTGCTCGGGAATGGCGCAGCGGATTCCACAAACGTATGCCGTGTAGAGAGACGTGTAACCCGCGTCACGCCCGAAGACGCGAAAAACTCCGATCCGTTCATGGGAGGCCACAGTTGTCCTCTGCCGGTCTATGGATTCCATGGCGCGCGTGATGGCGGTGGAAAATCCAATGCAATACTCGGTGTTGCGCACATCGTTGTCCATGGTCTTGGGAATGGCGACCACCTTGATCCCTTCACGGTCCAACCGGGCTGCGTAGCTCAGCGTGTCATCACCCCCAATCGCCACCAGATAATCGAGCCCCAAAGCGCTGATGTTCTTCAACACTTGCGAAGTGATGTCATAGACCACTGAAGTTACGCCATTCTTGGTGCTTTCCACCTTGGGGAAGTTGACGTCCGCACAGGTGTAGGGAAGTTTTTTCATCTTCTGAGGATTGGTGCGCGAGGTGTGCAAAAACGTGCCGCCGGTGCGATCAATGGTGCGAGTATTATTGCGGTCGAGCGGAAGAATGTAGTGCGATCGGCTCATCGGGTCTTTCAAATCCAGGTGCGTCAGCCCTTCCCACCCGCGCCGGATGCCCACCACTTCCTGACCAGCGTCCGCCGCCCGATATACAACGGTCTTGATCACGGAATTCAGGCCCGGAACGTCGCCGCCGCCCGTGAGAATCCCGATCCGTTTTGCCGCCATGCGTGCTCCTTCGATTTAAATGATGGCTGTCCCCGGCACGGATATTCCTATCGCCAAGGGGAGTTAGAAGTTTACACCGCGATGAGGCGTTTGAAAACACAGCACTACCCGCCTTGCGCGAACCGCTCAAGGGAGCTTTACTTGAGGTTTCCTTGAAGGTGCGCCCAGATTCTTTCCAGGGGAGCTCGCCAGAAGTTCATGGAATAAACCGCGACTCCCAGAGCCGTTCCCAGGGTGTCGGTGATCACATCGGTGGTATCAGAATTGCGCGTCGGCAGCACCGACTGGGTGGATTCGATGGCAAGGCTGAGCGCGAAGCCGAGAACGATCGTCACCAGCCCCGGATGTTTTGTTCGCCGGGCAAGGGATAGATAAGCGCAAATCAGGAAACCGAAGGGCATAAACCCGCCAATATTAATCAGGACGTCTTGCCAATAACCCCATTCGGGTTCGTAGGCGTCCAAAAACGACTGGAGAAACACCTGATCCAGGACCACATAGTGCTTGGGAATAATCAAGTCGGGCCCAGCGGGCACGTGGTTATGGATAATGCTGCCCTTTTCCTCATTAAACAGGTAAACCGCAATTGCGTGCTCGCCCTCGGCAATACCCGGCCGACCCGTTTTAGTCCACGTCTGAAAATGGTGTACAACTTGCGCCGGCATAAGCTCGACGTTGTAAATCGCCAGGCCCCGTACCGTGCCGGACCAATTATGGTTATCGATGGGAGTGTCACCAACGATCAGCACTCCTTCAAAATCCTTTTCAGAAAGAGGGAAGAGAGATTCGGGCTGGGCCAATGCGCCATCGATGTAAGTCGACAAATTCTTCCCACTTGATGTGACCGTTACGAATGTCGGCGTCCTCGGGCGGAGGACTTCCGTGAAATCCAATTCGGAGATCTGGGGTCTATAGGGCCCAATCTTGGTTTCAATTCGGAGGATAAGATCAGAGTGGTTTTGGAGCAGTGATAAATCACGACGAGTCGGTTTCGAGTAAAGGCTGAAAAGAGCCCCACCTCCGTGAGCTGAGCCGGGTTCGAACCAGATCTCCAGGCTGCAAGGATCACGCAAAGGCGGTTGTTCGGCATTAATGGTACCAACACTTAGTGCCGTCCCGTGGCGGCCGAAACGCAAGCCGCCGCCATCTGCGAGCCAGGTAACTTGATTCAGGGGTGAATCAAAAGGCCAAAGACCAAACAGCAAAAGGCCCGCCACCTCAAACACGCAAATCAGGCCCAGGAGCCTGACGCCCCAAACTCGCCAATTTACTCGGCTGAGCTTCTTTTGTATGTGCGAGGAAAATTCCGGGCGACCCGATACAGGACTATTCTGTTTCGCAAACGTCATTCAATTCCGCCGATTTACTCCACCTCGCTCGATGATATCAGCGAATTTTCTGATCACTCAACGTAATTGCATGGTGCGCACGGACGGAATCGGCGCGCAGGGAATATGAGTTTTGAGGGCGGGGCCTTCCCTTGACCTCTGTCCGTGGGAGGCGTTAAACTTTGACTCCAGTGCGCCTGTAGCTCAGATGGATAGAGCGGTTGCCTCCGGAGCAACAGGTCGGGGGTTCGAATCCCTCCAGGCGTACCATCCTTTCGTCGATTTGCACGCCGCGAATTGATATACCGAGTACCAGCAGGCACGACCGCATTCCCCACCGCGCACTGAATTTGTTCGACGCACCCTGAACCACGGGTAGCGCGTGCATCGGACTCCAGTTCAGGTGTATAGTACCCTCCGATTGCGCAGCCAGAGGTGGTGCCAGGAATTCTGTTTGGGGGATTTTTTCACTTTGTAGCCCAAAATCTCTGTGCCCGAGATCAAAGATTTCGCTCTCCGTCGTAAAAGGGAGGCAACCATGCGGCGAATCAACTGCGCCCTGTTCGCACTAGCACTGTCGGTCATCAGTGCAAGATTGCAAGCGCAAACTCCGGCCTCTTTCCGGGTCTTGTTTGGAGTCACCGACACCACTCCTACACGTTGGGATGGCACCTTTAAGGTCCTTGGCACCGGTCAATATAGTCTGGAACCGTGGCGATTTGAAGGTGTGGATAACGTTGTGGACCCGCAGTTTCATATTGCCACGCGCACAACCAAAGTGCGTTGGATGGCCCCCACGGACCTGATGGTCGCCAACGGCTTCGTGATCACCTTGAATGCACCAGTGGAAAGCAGTGAGATCGCCATCACCACCGCACAAGGCGATTTCAGTTTTCGCCCCGCCGAGATTCCCTACGGCAAGGGCATCTACGAGCTGGCCGGGCGCGTTTACATTGACCGTGTGCCGGTGGCGACGCGCTTGACCGATACACCGGAAGAAGAAGACTATCCGGCGCTCGCCGCAAGCCCCGATGGCGATGCCTGGCTCGCCTACGTGCAGTTCCATCACGGCTCCGATGCGGACAAGCTGCGGGCCAGCCCATCGAAAATCCCAACGGATTTCAAGCTTTATGCCGAGCCCACGGGCGGCGACCAAATCTGGGTGCGCAAGTACTCAGGTGGCCATTGGGGAGAGGCGATTGCCGTCACCGAAGCGGGCGCAGACCGCTACAAGACCGCTGTGGCCATCGACGGGGAGGGCCGCGCATGGGTCTTCTGGTCTGAAAACCGCGGCGGCAATTTCGACATCTTCGCGCGCGCCATCGCAGCATCCGGGCCGGAGGAACAGATTCAGATTTCGAAGGAGCCTGGCTCGGATATCGACGCAGTCGCGGCCACGGACTCGAGTGGACGAGTGTGGGTAGCGTGGCAAGGTTGGCGCGACGGCGTGGCCGCGATCTACGCCGCGCATCAGGAGGGTAAGGGTTTTTCGAAGCCGGTGAAGGTTTCGAACTCGAACAGGAACGAATGGAATCCGGCAATAGCCGCGGACAAAACCGGCCGCGTCGCCGTGGCGTGGGATTCCTACCGCAACGGCAACTACGACGTCTACGCGCGCGTGTGGTCCGCGAAGGCCTGGGGTGAGGAAATTCCCGTGGCCGCTACCGCGAGCTACGAAGCCTATCCTTCCATTGCCTATGATCCCACCGGACGGCTTTGGGTCGCCTACGAAGAAGGCGGCCGGAACTGGGGCAAAGACTTCGGCGCTTATAATTCGACTGGTGTTTCCGTCTACCAGGGGCGAGTCATCAAGCTCAAGGGGATTGAACCGAGCGGCAATTTGGTGAACCTGGACGCTTCTCTGGATGCTGCAGTAACAGGCCCCGCCACCACCCGCGCCGACCGCATGGGGAGCCAGGCGGACTCGGATCCTCTGGACCCCGACCCCGGACTCGCTATTCATCGCCTTCCGGACGCGCACCTGATGGGCGTGATGCCGGGTGCTGCACGAAACAATCTGCCCCGGCTGCTGGTGGATGGCTCGGGACGATTGTGGCTGGTCTACCGCTCTCTTCATCCCCTGTGGTGGAATACCCTCGGGACATCGTGGTCCGAATATGTAGTGTCCTTCGACGGCCAGGCCTGGACCCCCGCCATCTTTGTGAACCACTCCGACAACATCCTGGATAACCGCCCGGCGCTGGCCTCCGTGAATGGCAAGCTATTGATAGTAAATTCCTCCGACGACCGGCGGGACAAGAGTCCGGCCAAAACCGACAACTTGAAGAATCCCCAGGCGGATCCCTTCAACAACGATCTTTGGACGGATGAAGTGGATCTGGGGCCGGCCGTGCGGGCGCTCCCGGTGGTGGCGGCGGGCCCCATCGAAAAGCCCGCTGATACGCAGGACAGCACGGCCATTGCCGCGATTCAGGCGATTCACGAATACCGCGGCGGGCCGGAGCGCAATTTGCGCATCGTGCGGGGCGAATTCCACCGTCACAGCGAAATCTCCATGGACGGCGGCAACGATGGAACGCTGTTCGATCAATGGCGTTACATTCTGGACGCGGCGGCGCTCGATTGGGTGGGCTGCTGCGACCACGACAACGGCGGCGGACGCGAATACTCCTGGTGGATCACCCAGAAGCTGACCGACGTCTTCTACACGCCGGGCAAATTTTCGCCCATGTTCAACTACGAGCGCAGCGTGAGCTATCCCGACGGCCATCGCAACGTCATCTTCGTGCAGCGGGGGATTCGCACGCTTCCGCGATTCGGGCGGGTGGGAACAGCCGCCGAGGAGGACGTTTTTGTGCATACTCCCGACACCCAGATGCTCTACGCCTACCTGAAGCAGTTCAATGGAATCGTGGCGTCCCACACCAGCGCCACGGGCATGGGCACTGATTGGCGGGACAATGACCCCGATGCCGAGCCCGTGGTGGAAATCTATCAGGGCCTTCGCCAGAATTACGAAATGCCTGACGCACCGCGCTCCAACAGCGAGAAGGACTCGATCGGGGGTTGGCGGCCAAAGGGGTTTGTGAAACTCGCTTTGGATCGCGGCTACCGGCTGGGGTTTGAGGCGAGCTCGGACCACATCTCAACCCACATGAGCTATTCCAGCCTCTACGTCAAGGACCTGACCCGCGAGTCGGTGCTCGACGCCCTCAAGAAGCGCCACGTATACGCCTCAACGGACAACATCCTGGCCGACGTCGAAAGTGGAACTCACATGATGGGCGACGAGTTTTCCACCCCCGATTTGCCCGCCATGAGGGTGAAGCTGCGCGGCACATCCAATTTCGCCAAGGTCAGCATCATTCGCGACGGCCAGTACGTTTACTCGACCACTCCCAACGCGCAGGAAGTGGATTTCTCCTGGCGCGACAATCAGCCCAACAAAGACCAGACGAGTTATTACTACGTCCGGGGCGAACAGGACAACGGCGAGTTGGTTTGGATTTCCCCCCTGTGGATCAAGTACACAGGCAATTGAGCCTGCGTCCGAGTTCGATTTTTGTAGCGCCCGTGTCCCCACCCGCGCTTTACGAATCCCGATGGAACGCGGGTGGGGATCCGTCGGTTAACGGACGCTAGAGCACCTGCACGGCCCGCTCCTGGAGCGCCGCAGAAATCGATTCCGGCCAGTTGCGTAGTACCGAGCCTGTTCCAAAATTCATTTTGAGAAATCGTTGGAGGATCCGTTGAGTGGACAAGCCATCAGAAACTTCCAAGTCGACAAAGCTCGCGTCTGCGTTTATTCCTCCGCGCGGGAGGCGGGCGAGGCCTCCGGCCGGGAAGCGGCGGACCTTCTGCGAAGCGCGCTCGCGCAGCGTGGCTCCGCGCGCATCATCGTGGGCACGGGCAATTCCCAGATCGAAATGGTGAACACCCTGGTGAAGGCTCCCGGCCTGGACTGGCGCCGCGTCGAGATGTTCCACATGGACGAATACATCGGCCTGCCGGAGGAACATCCGGCGAGTTTCCGTCGCTGGCTCAAGACCCGGCTGGTTGACGTTGTGCACCCGGGAAAAGCGCACCTGCTTTGCGGCACCGCGTCGAACCTGGAGCAGGAATGCGAGCGTTACGCCGCGCTGCTTCATGCGGGCCCCATCGACATTTGCTTCCTCGGCTTCGGAGAAAACGGGCACATTGCTTTCAACGACCCGGAGGTCGCGGACTTCAACGATCCCAAGACCATCAAACGCATTGCCATGGACATGCGTACCCGCCGGCAGCAAGTGGGTGAGGGCCACTTCCCCAGCATCGGAGCCATGCCCCAGGAGGCTCTGACCCTCACCATCCCTGAATTGATGCGGGCAAGTCACCTGATCTGCACAGTGCCGGAAACGCGCAAGGCGGAGGCCGTCAGGAATGCGCTCACTGGCCCTGTTTCCGAATCGTGTCCCAGTTCCATCGTGCGCACCCACGCCGGGACCCGGATATTTCTCGATCCCGACTCCGCTTCCCTTCTGCCCGAATCCGGCTGGCCGGCTGCGAAGCAGTTCTTACCTGCATAAATAGCTGTTCTAAGCAATGTCCCGATAGAAGGGCGGGGCTTCAGAGGCTGTGGGAAGAGTATGCGGATGGCAGGATAAACCCGCCGCTACGAGTTTTTTCGCAGCCTCTTTAGCCCCTGAAGCGGCGTCAATTCAGGGCCTGAAGGCCCGCCTCGACGCGACATCCCTAACGGCGGTGCTGAAGCCCCGCCCTTCC
>JASHTY010000170.1 GCA_030040315.1 Terriglobia bacterium
AGCGGCTGGAATCAGCCCTCGCCGAAGCGTCACCTCCCTCGCTGCGCGCCGTCGCGATGGAGCTGGGGTATAAATATGCTGCGAGCCTTTACCGATGGTTCCCGATTCTCTGCCGCAGACTCGTCGCCAAGCGCCGTGAGCATGCGGGGCGCCGCAGACGTCAAATTGAGGCAGCCTTCCGAGCTGCTCTGACGGAGGAGCCGGCACCCACGTTGAAACAGGTCGCGCGCCGACTGGGATACAAAGCGGGCCGCCCTTATGACCGCTACTTCTCGCCACTTCTTAAAAGGGTCGCGGCTCGTGCGCGGAGCGACTTTCAGCAGCAAAAGAATAAGATTCGTTCAGTCTTGGAGGCTGCCCTAAAAAAAGAACCCCCTCCGTTGATGCACACAATTGCAAGGCGCGTGGGTTTGACTCGGAGCTATCTGGCGGGATTATTTTCGGACCTTTGGCAGAAACTGGGAGCTCGCTCAAAAGGGCACCGAATGCAGGAATCTGCAAGCAAGCGACAGTTGTTGCAGCAAGAGGCCCGCGAAATCGCACTGCGACTCCTCAGAACGGGAACTCCTCCGACCCGCCGCATGGTGCAATCCATGATCACGCGATCTCCCATCAAATCTAGTTATCTCATCAACAAAGAAATCAGAAGAGTAAGAGCCGAAGTCCAGAAATTGCGAGCAAGACCTTAGGCTGACAGATCAGTCCAACTTCTCGGGAAAGATTCAACGGCTATGAAACGTAAACTCCGCATTGCGGTTATTGTGGTCGCTGCCATTCTTGCGGCTCTGGGCCTACGCATCGGGATTGCATTCAGACGTTTCTCAAAGGTCGAACATGCGTCCGCGTCTGTCCAGATTGGGCAGCGCCGAGATACGATTGTCAAAGCCTTGGGGAAGCCCAACTATTATGCTGGGCCTTGTGGGGTGATCCATTTCCCACAGAAGGACTGCGCATTAGAGTACATTTACTCGCACCCATTCGCCCCCCTGGTGCCTGAGTACTACATAATATCCTTCTCCTCAGACGACCGCGTCATCGAGGCAGATTGGTGGTCCTCACCGTAGTTTCGCCATTCCCGCTGGCTGGCGCACATTGAAACTGCTTGCGCTTGAGGGATTCAAGAGAATTCCCGGCGTCTCCCTCATGGGGTGTTCGCACAACAAAGGGTATCGGCCGTCCGCACTTCTTGCACCTGAAGAGTAGAGTGACAGCAATCTCCTGGCAAAACGGATTAGTCATTTCGGTATGTCTCCAAGCCGCTTATACATGTCGTCTCGGAATTCTAGAGCGTTTTTGATTTAAGTGTTTACATATCCGCAGGAATTGAAGAAGTTCGTGCATTCGTTTGCGGAGACGCTACCGAGCAATTTCCCAATTTCCTTCCAGAGCGCTTCGATATCTCGTGCAGCGGCTTTGCGGAGCCGGGATTTGAGTTTGGAAAAGAGCTTTTCGATAGGGTTCAGATCGGGAGAATAGGGCGGAAGAAATCGTACCCCGGCTCCGGTCGCGGTAATTGCTGGCTCTACTCCTGCCACTTTGTGCGAGCGATCGGCATCACGCTGGATCCCGAATTCGGAACGGTGAGTGGGGCCACGAAAGATAGTGTGGGTTGGTCAAACCTTGATGCCTTCGACCCACAGAATCGATGGCACACATATACTGTTCGTTTCTCTGCAAGTGAGAAGGCAAGAAGCTCCGCTGCACCCCAGAAGAATGTCATAAGTTATTTTGTCGATGGCGAACAATTGGGTGCCAACGCAGCGATTCCCGAACGGGTGACTCCAGGCGCAGTTTGCATTTCCAGCAATCCGGTGGCGGAGGTAACAGCTTGGATTGGCAAGGTCGAGATCGACAGAGTACGGCAATAGGCATAGCGCACTGACGGGCGTGGTGGTCTAACGGTCGCATTAGGTGGACTATCGCCCGCCGGCTTATAATCAATTTCCGGAAAAACCCAGTCGCTTGTTCCGAGGAAGGGACTGCCTTTTGCCGACGCCCGATTTTCCCTGGAAATCCGCGTGCTACCGGAATGCTCAGGGATGCTTACCCATGATCTGCGCCTTGTTCACCCCGTGATAAGAGTTTTACGTGTCCAAGACGCGGACAGGGACGCGCTGCTCCGAAAAAGTGGCACAGTCTTGGGAAGGGGGGGACGGCCATCCTACCGCCCTGCCAGAGGCGGATCAGCAAGAGCAAGTTGCTGACCCAAGCATCTTCGGACGCCACGTGCCAGAATTCCACCATTTTGCCCTCGAAGACTGGTGAAACCTACTTCGCCTAGGTGCACTTGGCCTGAAACGGTGGCGATTGGTTCACACACAGGTGCAAATGGAAGGGCGGTCTCCTTCAGTCATCGATGCGTTGCTGCTGGCAACGGCCCCCCAGCACAACCTAACTTTCGTGTCGCCTAACGTGAGTGATTTCACCATCGCCGGATTGGCCATTGTTAACCCTTGAGGAGACTCGACCCCGTGGCAGCGGTCCGCGCCATCGCGGGCAAACGAGTACAAATCGGTACCACTTCGGGGAGTCTGCCGTGCTTTTTGTTACCTCTGCGTTGCCTAGCGTGCCGCAAAATCAACGAGAGGAGACCAGAGTGCCCTCTGCGCGACACGCCGCGGGCGGAGGAGCAACACCTCCGTGACCACCTCAAGGCTAAGCTGGCTTAGTCGGAAGAGGCGAAAACTACAAGAGTCCCTGCTCAATAACGGAGAGGTCTTGGTCGAGGACACCGTGCATGTGGCAGGCCTGGTGGGGGACGCAGAACTTCAAGGTGAAAGGGCATTATCCGATGCCCTGACCGCGTGGAAAAGCGAACTCGAAGCGCTTAAGACCAAGCTTTCTTCGGTGAAGAGCATGGCACCACTATAGGGTTATCCGGAGGAAAACTAGCTGGGAGAACCCAAGAAGTCTGCAGAACACGACTCGACTCACAGCCGTAATCATGGAATCGGTTAGTGTTGTATGTGTCCCAGAATTCCGTCGGGGCCGTGAAGAGGTCTTTTTCGGACTCGGGCGCCACGGCCTGCGCGCCCCGTCGGACCATCATTCTCCCGGCCCAGACAACGTCAGGCCGATGGTGCGAGAAGAGGACCATCTTCGTCAGCGATGGCACGTCCCGAGAGTCACCGTAGAGGGCCATGGTCCCGCCGCGCCGTGCAATTAAGGCACCGCTCACGGGGCCGTGCACTACCGTGAGGGTGCGCGTCACCACATTGATTACCGGCGCGCTCCATGAGGGACCTCCGGAAACAGCCGCGGCCACACTTCCCAAGGTGATTCGCAGGAATTTTCGGCGATGCCAAGGCATGAATTCCGCCTCACGTGCTCTCTGATTTTTTGCTTCTCTGTTACACACAAAGAAGAAACTAAGTCACTTCAGGTTCGCTGCTTGTGTCCACAAGACACACTGATTTACATCTTGCCGTCAAAGAAAAGATACGAACGCGAGGCTTATTCGCGGTTCACGGGCAGGAGTTAGCTGTTGTTTCCACCACTTCCCACTTTGGCTTGCGCATTTCGTGGGGACCCGTGAAACGATGAAGCAGGAAAAGTCCAACGACGACCACGGCCATGCTGATCCCGGTGCGGGCATTGGGGGGCATGATCATGATGAAACAAATGAAAACCGTCCATCCCAGAGCCAGCAGGTTGATCAAGTTGCTGTGCCTTCCCAGATGCCAGGGACCGCGCTTCTCAAGCCACTGCGGCTTTTTGCGCCAGCCGAGGTAAATAGGCGTGGCATAGGCAAGATAGCACCCCACCACGCTGATCGAGGTGACCACCGCCACCGAGCCGCTGTATACCAGGGCCACGAACGCCATCCCTGCCGCGACCCAAATCGCTGCTCCGGGGGTTCGGTGTTTGACGTTGGTTCGGCTCAACAGGCGGGCCATCGGCAGGCCCTTATCGCGCGCCAAGGCGTAGATGACCCGCGAAGCGGATGTGAGGGTAGAAAGGCCGCAAAACCACATGGCCGCCACCGCCACCAACAGCACTGCCCTTCCCGCACGCTCCCCCAGCGTGGACAAGACAATGGCCATGACCGCCGGTAGGGAATTTCCACCCGCATCCTTGGTGCTCAATATCCCGGAAACGCTGGGAATGGCGCAGGTCAATCCCAACACCAGGATGTAACCGAAGATGGCGGAAACTCCCACGCCCAGAACAATTCCCCAGGGGGCGCGGTGCCGCGGGTCCACCGTTTCCTCCGAAACTTGTGCCGGCCCGTCGTACCCCGTGTAGGTCCATTGCGCCTGAAGCATTCCCAGCATGAACAGCCAGATGTAAGGAGCGTGAATGGGACTGGAGTTTTCGCGACTCAGCAGAAAACTGATCGGTTGCTTGGGCGCGAAAATCAACAGCGCCCCAACCAGCACCGAGACTCCGAGGATGTGCACCGTTACGCTTAAGTCGCTGAGCCAGGCCACCCAGCGGATTCCGTAGTGGTTGATCAGGGCGTGCGAAAGCAGAATGAGTCCGTAGGTCATCAACAGGGCCGAATGCGAGGAGCCCACGCCCAGCACTGGCACCAGGTAGGTCGCGCACCCGTAGTCGATGCCGGCGACTTCCGTCACCAGGCCGACAATATTGAACCAAGCGGTAAACCACGCCCAGGTGGGCCCTCCCAGCTCCGCCGACCAGTGGTAAGTTCCGCCGGAAGTAGGAATGGCGGAACAGAGTTCACCCATGCTCAGTCCTACGAATAGCGATCCCAGTGAGACGATCGGCCAGCCGAGCGTCATTTCCAGTGGACCGCCCATCTGAAGACCGTAGTCATAGAGGGTGAAGACGCCGGTGATGATGGAAATGATGGTGAAGGAAATCGCGAAGGTGGAAAAGCCACCCATGCTTCGCAGCAGTTCCTGCGCATATCCGAAACGCTCAAGCTCGCGTGCGTCGCGCTGCGCTTGCCGTTGCTCGTCTTGGATAGAAGACAATGCCGATGTCCGTCGCCTTCTTCGGTATTTCAGTCTGAAAGCCTAGAGCCCGCTTCCGTTCAACTGCCATGTTAGATTCGCCAACCGGAAAGCGTCAATCTTGCTCTTGTAATGTGAAGCGTAAAGAATCGTGATGCAAAGTTTGCGGGTAGGCGGCGCGTTCAGGCCGCGAACAGCCGCAACATCTTGTCGCGGGAAAGGTCGATGTGCCGTGCCATAGCCTGGCGCGCGGCCTCAGGCTGGCGTTCGCGCAGAGCGTTGATGATTTCCTGATGCCCGATCCAGCCGGGAACACTTTTTGTGCAGATGGTGTCAAGCCGCTTTACATAATTCAGTACCAGCGCTAACTGGCTGGTGACGCGGGCATTCCCCGTCAGTTCGGCCAGGCGCAGGTGGAAGCGGCCGTTCGCGGCGAGTATCTCGGCTACGTGCAGCTCCCCCTGTTTCTCGATCGCAACCATCGTTTCCAGTTCATCTACCTCGTGCGCGCCCGCAGCGTGCGCCACGCGCTCAGACGCGAAGCACTCCAGAATCTTCCGGTACTCGTAGAGTTCCACGATATCGCGGATGGAGATTGGCGCCACCAAGTAGCCTTTGCGCGGGATCCGCTTCAGCCACCCATCCTGCGCCAGCCGGCTGAAGGATTCCCGCACCGGCGTGCGGCTGGTGCGGCAGCGGGAAGCGAGTTCCACTTCTGAAAGCACTTCTCCCGGCGCCAATTGGGCATCGATCAGCCAGCCTCTTAGCAACTGATAGACTCGTTCCACCTCGCCCGAATTCCGGGTTCTTGATTTCAAGCTGGCCAACATCATCATGGAATGTCTGCTTCCCCGGCGCATCGAATTAATCGAAAACGACCGTTTTGTTCTTATAGCACAAAATGCGGTGGTCAATGTGCCAGCGGATGGCGCGAGCAAGAACTATGCGCTCGAGATCCCGGCCTTTCTCCACTAAATCTTCCACTTGGTCGCGATGCGAAACGCGAGAAACGTCTTGTTCAATGATTGGGCCTTCATCCAGGACGTCCGTCACGTAGTGGCTGGTGGCCCCGATCAGTTTGACTCCTCGCTCGAAAGCGCCGAAATAAGGCCGCCCACCGGCAAAGGCCGGAAGGAAGGAATGGTGGACGTTGATAATCCGGTGCGGGTAGCGGGCCACAAAGTCTGTCGAAAGAATTTGCATGTAGCGGGCCAGCGCGATGACGTTGACGTTCTTCTCCTCTAGTAAATCCAACTGAACCTGCTCGGCTTGGGATTTGCGCGCGCCTTGCACCGGAATACAGTGAAATTCGATTCGATGAAATTCCGCCAATGGCCCGGCATCGTGATGATTGCTAATTATTAAAGGAATCTTGCATTTCAGCTCGCCGATCGAGTGGCGATGCAGAAGGTCAGCCAAGCAGTGGAGATGGTGTGAGACAAAGATCGCCAGCACCGGGTGCGTGGCCGTGTAATGCAGCTCCCACTCCATGGCGAACTCGGCGGCAAGAACGGCAAACTTCGCCCTCAGCGCTTCCAGATCAAGGTCAAACTGGCGCAGGTCCCACTCCACCCGCATAAAAAACAGCCGTAGCTTATTGTCCTGGTGCTGGTCGGCGTGGAGAATATTGGCACCGTGCTGGTAAAGAAAGTTGGCGACGGAGGCCACGATGCCTTTCCGGTCCGGGCAATCGATCATTAAAATGGCCGTCGGCACGGCCGCTTCCGTCTGCGACACTGCGAACCTCCCGGTGCGGTTTCTGACCAGCTCTCTTACAAATTGTCTTCGTCGACCTGGTCGCGAAAATCTATTTATACGAATAATTGCTCTTGCCATGCACGATGTATACTGGTAGTATACAACGTTTACAGAGAAATATAAACCCTCATGTGCGGAATAGCGGGCTTTTTCGACAAGTCGGAGAATAACCACGATGTCGGGCAGGTGCTCCTCTCCATGCTGGAAGGTTTGGCCTGCCGCGGACCGGATTCCACCGGCGTCGCCCTGTTTGCGCCCGGCGCGGATCACGAGGTGGTGCTGCGCCTGAAGCTGGGCGAGGAAGGAAATTGCTCCGCTTGCCTCGGTGCGTTGCGAAACTTTCTTGACCGTGAGTTCAGGGCCCGTCACCAGCTTACATCCTACGGAAACGCCGTACGGTTGAAGGTCACAGATATCGCCGATGTCTCCACCCTAGCCGCCGGAATCGAAGCGCTGGACAAGAGAATCGAAATCGTCAGCGTGGGCGAGTGCATGGAAATCGTGAAGCAGGTCGGCTCGCCCGCCGATCTAGACCGTGCTTACGCCGTTGGGCAGATGAAAGGCACGCACGGCATCGGCCACACACGGCTCTCTACAGAGTCCAAGGTTGACCTTAGCCACTCGCAACCCTTCGGCAGCCACCAACTGGGCGACTTGGCAATCGTTCACAACGGCCACATTACGAATTACCACCAACTCCGCCGCCAATATGAGCAACGCAAGATTCGCTTCTTTACGGAGAACGATTCGGAAGTCGTTGCAATTTACTTGGCGGACCAGATCAACAAGGGATTGGCATTGCGAGAAGCTCTGCACGCTATGCTGGCGGACCTGGATGGTTCGTTTAGTTGCCTGGTGGCGACCGCCAATCAATTCGGCTTGGTCAAAGACCAATTCGCTCTCAAGCCGCTGCTCTGGGCGGAAACCGGGAGTTTTGTTGCCCTTGCGAATGAAGAATTCGCTATCCGGTCTGCTCTGCCCGGCGCCTACGACGTGCGCGAGGCGCAAGCCCGAGAGGTGCGCGTATGGGAGAGGTGAATTGTGAGGGCCGCACCAGCCGCGAAGTCAACGCGGAAATCAAGCGGCAAGTCCACGAGGGCGAAAACCCGATCGTGGTCCGCAATCCCGCCGCTCGACATAACCTGTGCGTGGCTATCCTGCAACCGGTCAACGTTCAAATCGAAGGCAGCGTGGGCTACTACTGCGCGGGACTGATCGACGGCGCCACGGTGGAAGTTGCGGGCAGCGCTGGCTGGGGCCTTGCTGAATCGATGATGAATGGACTGGTTGAGGTACATGGCAGCGCGGGCAATGGAGCGGCTGCAGCCATTCGCGGAGGCACAGTGGTCATTCACGGTGATGCAGCCGCACGCCTGGGCATTTCCATGAAGGGCGGCACGGTGATCGTCACGGGAAACTGTGGGTACATGGCCGGATTCATGGCGCAGAAGGGAACGCTGATCGTTTGTGGCGATGCCGGCGAAGCCTTTGGCGATTCCATGTACGAAACCCTTTGCTACGTCGGCGGTAAAGTCCGCAGCCTTGGCACCGACGCGGTGATTGAAGAACTTTCGCCTAAAGAGGCCGGGGCGCTCGATGCATTGCTGGCCCAACACCTTGATTCCGGCGAGCGCAGTAAGCTCCCTGCCGGCATTGATTTCAAGAAAGTTGCGGCAGGCAGAAAGCTGTGGAATTTCGACAAGCGTGAGTGGAAGACCTGGCAGGAGGCCCTCTGACCGATGGCCGACGACCCCCATGCACCCAATACCATCCTGCGGCCGAGCGGGACTTTCCGGCCGGAAACCATCGAAGCCATTCAGGCCAAGGCGGAGTCCGGCGTGTACTGCATGCGCGGGTATGGGACCCTGCGACCGCGCACCTGGGCGACGTTTGACGACCTCACCTTCCTCCCCTGCTCGCTGACGCGAATTCCCTTGGAAGGTTATCGCGAGAAATGCTCCACCAGGACCGTGTTGGGTACGCGATATGCACGGCGACCGATTGTGCTGGATATTCCGGTGATGATCACGGGAATGAGCTGGGGAGCGCTTTCCTACAATGCCAAGGTGGCACTGGCGCGAGGGGCGGCCGCAACGGGTTCCTCAAACACCACGGGTGACGGCGGCATGTTGGGGGCTGAACGTGAGAATAGCAAGACGCTGATTTACGAAGTTCTACCCTCGCGATACGGAATCAACGTGCATGACATGCGCCGGGCGGACGCGATTGAACTCACGGTGGGACAGGGCGCCAAGCCCGGGTCGGGCGGCTTGCTGCTGGGCTCGAAAGTGTCGGATACGATCGCCCGGCAGCGCGACCTGCCCGTCGGCGTCGATCAGCGCAGCCCAGCGCGTCACCCTGACTTCCTGGGTCCCGACGATATGATTATCAAGATCGAAGAACTGCGGGAGGCCACCGATTGGGAGGTTCCGATTTTCGTGAAAATGGGTGCCAGCCGCGTCTTCGACGATGTAAAGCTGGCCGCCAAAGCGGGCGCGGACGTGATTGTCGTGGACGGCATGGAAGGCGGGACGGGGGCTTCACCGGAGATCTTTCAGGAGCACACCGGCATCCCAACGCTGGCGGCTGTGTGCGAGGCTCGGGCGGCACTGGAGGATTGGGGTCAGTATGGAGAGATTCAACTCATCATTGCCGGCGGCATTCGTGACGGCGCGGACGCGGCCAAAGCTCTTGCGCTGGGAGCGGACGCGGTCTATATCGGCACAGCGGCCCTGATTGCACTCAATTGCAACAAGGCCCTGTACGTGGAGGACTATCACAACCTCGGCACGTCGCCTGGTTATTGCCATCACTGCCACACGGGAAGATGTCCGGTCGGCGTTACCACACAAGATCCGCAATTGATGGAGCGCTTGGAAATTGATCAGGCGGCTGAGCGCGTAGCCAATCTGCTGCGGGTGATGACGGCAGAGATTCAGATGCTGGCACGGGCCTGTGGCAAGTCCGACGTGCACCACCTGGAGCCGGAGGATATGGCTGCACTCACGGCGGAAGCCTCTGCCATTTGCGGAATTCCCCTCGCCGGGCTCCGAAGACCGGCGGGGCTATAGGAGAGAAGATTTTGTCTTTCCTCGTGCAATGCCCTCAATGTGGTCATCGGAGCGTGTATGAATTCCGGTTTGGCGGCGAGGTCAAACAGCGCCCTGCGCCGAACGCCTCGGAGGCTGAGTGGACGAACTACGTGTACACGAAGGCGAATGAAGCGGGAGTACAGAAGGAGTGGTGGTTCCACCGCTCCGGCTGCCGGCAGTGGTTCCAGGCAGTGCGGAACACTGTGACCAACGAAGTCCAGGAATCCTTTTTTCCAGGCGATACGACGTGAGCTGCCCCAAGGACAAAATCACATTGGAATTCAACGGCAAGCCGGTGACGGCTCGCCCGGGAGATACTGTGGCTTCCGCCCTATATCGCTCCGGTCAACGGATATTTACCCGCAGCTTCAAGTACCATCGGCGGCGCGGATTACTGTGCCTTGCGGGGAAGTGTCCGAATTGCCTGATGAATGTAGATGGCGCGCCTAACGTGCGGACGTGCATCACGCTGGTGCGGGCAGGAATGCGCGTAACCCACCAGAACGCTTCCCCTTCCCTCGAAAACGACTGGCTGTCGGTGGTGCAGCATTTCGACAGGCTGATGCCGGTAGGGTGGTACTACAAAACCATGACTGACCCGCGCGTGTGGCATACGGCGGAGCCCTTTGTACGCAAGATTGCCGGGCTTGGTACGCCGCCTTCACCGGATGCCGTCAGCGGGAATTACGAGCACGCGTACCGCCACTCGGACGTGGCCATCATCGGTGGCGGTCCGGCGGGGCTGAAGGCCGCCATCAGCGAGGCTGAGAATGGCCGCCAGGTTACGCTGGTCGATGACCAACCGGAATTGGGCGGGCATCTGCGCTACACGAAAATCGCGGAGGCTGCGCTGCCGGAGTTGGTGGCGAAGGTGCAAACCCTTCCCAACATGCAGGTGCTGAATGGCAGCTACTGTTTTGGTCTCTACGAGGGCAACCTGCTGGGCATCGTGCAGCCGCGGCGCGATCCGGACGATGCGGAGCGGCTGATTCACTTGCGAGCCGGGCGCGTGGTGGTGGCCACCGGTGCGTACGAATCGCCGCTGCTGTTTCCGAACAATGACCTGGTGGGAGTGATGCTCTCCACTGGTGTGTTACGGCTGATTCACCTACATGGCATTATCCCTGGCAAGGTTGCGGTGGTTATTGGGCAGAGTCCGCTGGTCGAGCCCGTAGTTGCAGACTTGCGCGAGGCGGGCCTGCAGATAGCAGCGACGGTCGCGCCGAAGTCCGTAGTCAGAGCGATCGGGAAAAAGTATGTGACCCGGATCGAAACCCGTGACGCCCGGCATGCTTGCGATCTGGTGGTGATGTGCGGGCACCGTATTCCCGATGCCGGGCTGCTGCATCAGGCAGGCGCGCGTTTGGAGTGGAACGCCGGCAAGGGCGCCTTCATCCCCACCGATCTTCCCGCCCACGTCAGCGCGGTTGGGCAAGTGACGGGAGAATCGCTCAGCGCCGCGGCCACTCTGCCGCCCGTGCTCGACCCCGCGAGCAAACGGGCATTTGTTTGCCTTTGCTCGGACGTAAGCTCCCAGGATCTCGCGAACGCCATCGACGAAGGATTCGACCATATTGAAACCCTGAAGCGCTACACCACGACGACGATGGGACCCTGTCAGGGCCGGATGTGCCAACTGCCGGCCATCGGCGTGTGCGCCCGCCAAACCAACCACAGCATGGCGGAAACGGGTGTAACCACGGGGCGGCCTCCCAATCCCGGCGTGACGCTCGGTGCGCTGGCCGGAGCCCGGCATCATCCCACGCGCCGGACTCCCATGCACTACGAGCATGAAGCTGCGGGCGCCGCATGGCTCGACATGGGCGAGTGGAAGCGGTCGCGCTACTACCAATCGCCCATGGGCGCAAGCGAAAAACAGTGCGTCGAGCAGGAATATCGCGCCGTCCGCGAACGCGTCGGGTTGATCGACGTCAGCACCTTAGGCAAGCTGGACCTGAAGGGCCGGGACGTGGGGAGACTACTCGACCATGTTTACGCCGGACGATTCTCCGACCTGCGCCCGGGACGCACCCGCTACGGAGTGATTTGCGACGAAGCCGGAATCATGCTGGATGACGGCACTGTCTCACGCCTGGCGGATGACCACTTTTTTGTGACGACCACCACGGGAAACCTCGACTTCGTACTTCAGTGGATGAATTGGTGGCTGGTGGGAACGAACTGGGACGTTTATATTACCAATCTCACCTCAGGCCTAGCTGCCGTGAATCTCGCCGGCCCGAATGCGCGTGAGGTGCTCAAGCCGTTGACGGATTGCGACCTGAGCACAGCGGCCTTCCCCTACATGGCATGCCGTGTGGCGCAGGTTGCGGGCGCCGAAGCCATCTTGATGCGCATCGGGTTTGTGGGGGAAACGGGCTGGGAAATCCACTTCCCCGCTGAGTCCGGCCCCGACGTGTGGAAAGCGGTGATGGAGGCCGGCCGAAAATTCGACATCAAGCCCTTTGGCATTGAAGCGCAACGCCTGCTGCGCCTGGAAAAGCGCCACATTATTGTGGGCGTGGATAGCGACGCGCTAACCAATCCATTCGAGGCGGGTATGGGCTGGGTGCCGAAGCTGGATAAGGAGGACTTTATCGGACGCTCGGCACTGGCACGACTCGCAACGCAACCCCCCAAGCAAAAGCTGGCGTGCTTTATCATGAACGAAGCCGATCTACCGGAGGACGGCGCGGCCATCATGATCGGCGGACAACTCGCGGGCCGAGTGACGAGCGCGCGGTTCTCCCCCGGGCAAGGAAAGGCTATCGGCTTGGCCTGGGTTCCGGCGGAGACAGCGCGCGAAGGAGCTGAAGTCCAGGTGCGCGTGCGCGGAAGGGTGGCGCGAGCCAGGATTACGGAAAAGGCGTTCTACGATCCGGATGGGGC
The DNA here is from genome assembly GCA_030040315.1 of Terriglobia bacterium. Classification (GTDB taxonomy): domain Bacteria; phylum Acidobacteriota; class Terriglobia; order UBA7540; family UBA7540; genus Bog-366. The sequence goes on from JASHTY010000170.1 coordinate 12,659, forward strand.
ACGACTGCGGATGTAGTTTCAGAGGCGATCCCATTAAGCAAACGGCATTATTCCACACTCATTCAGCGAGCAAGGCTGTGATGGTGGAGCATCAAGGTTGGCAGGTGGCCGCGACCTTCGGCAATCCCAGCGAGGAGGCGGCGCGGACGCGCGAGTCCGTGGGATTGGCTGACTTGAGCTGGATGTCGAAGTTCAACTTGCAGGGCTCGGGTATGAAGAATGCTCCCGATCTTGGACCGGACGTTAGGGTGTGGCTGTTGGGACGCCGAGAGTACCTGGTGACATGCGAACCTCTCGTGGCAGATGCGGCAAAAGCGCGTCTGGTGCAGATTATGGGCGTCGAGACTCGCCTTCGCCCCCCAATCTACGTCACCGATGTGACCTCTGTCTACACGCAGTTGATGGTGGCCGGGCCGAACAGCCGGGAGGTTCTTAGTAAGCTGACTTCGCTGAATCTTTCCGAAGGCGCGAGAGGGAATCTGAGCTGCGCTCAGGCAAACGTGGCACATGTGCACGCCGTGGTCCTACGCAACGATCTGCCCGGCATACCGGCGTTTCATCTGCTGGTGGGCAGGGAATACGGCGAGAGCCTGTGGGAGTCGGTGCTGCACGCGGGACATGAATCTCATATTACGCCGTTGGGATTGGAAGCACAGAAGCTGTTGCAGAAGTGAAAATCGCACCATGCTGAAACTGTTCAAAAAAGAGCGCATGTGGCAGCGGCCGGAACTGAAACGGCGCTACGATCTGGTGATTGTGGGCGCGGGTGTGCATGGGCTCGCCACGGCCTACTATCTCGGCTCGCAGCATGGGTACCGCAATATCGCACTGGTTGACAAAGGCTATTTGGGCAACGGCAGCAGCGGCCGTAATACTGCCATCATTCGATCAAATTACCGCACACCAGAAGGCATTCTTTGCTATGACGCTTCGGTGAAGCTTTATGAAAATCTCTCGCGCGAGCTGGAATGGAACCTGCTGTTCAGCCAGTGCGGCCATCTGACGCTGGGGCATACGGACGCCTCTGTAACGGGCCTGCGGATTCGCGCTGAGAACAACCAGGCCCTCGGCATCGACAGCCGGATCATTTATCCTGATGAGATTCGCCGCCTGGTTCCCGCAATGGATCTCAGTTCGCGGCCGCGCTTTCCAGTGCTGGCCGCGCTCTATCATCCCCCGGGCGGCATCATCCGCCACGACGCGGTGGTGTGGGGCCTGGCGCGCGCCTGCGATCGGATGGGAATTGGAATTCATCCTCATACCACCGTAACGGGGATGCGGGTAGAGAACGGCAGTGTGCAGTCGGTAGTTACGAATCGGGGAGAAATCGTTACGTCGGCAGTGCTCAACGCAACAGCGGGCTGGGCTTCCACGATCGGGAAAATGGCGGGCGTATCGATGCCCATCGTCAGTCACCCGCTCCAAGCTTGTGTTACCGAACCCTTAAAACCTTTCCTCAACAAGGTCATCGTCTCCGCCACGCTCCACGTCTACGTGAACCAGACTGACAAGGGAGAATTGGTGATCGGCGCAGAGATCGATCCCTATCAGTCCTACAGCATGCGAGCCACCCTGCCGACGCTGGAGCAGATGGCCACTTACACGCTAGAACTATTTCCGCAGCTGCACGGCCTGCGGGTACTGCGCCAATGGACCGGAGTGTGTGACATGACGCCGGATTATGCCCCCATCATCGGTACCGCCCAGGAAGTGAAGAACTTTTTCATGGACGTGGGGTGGGGAACGTACGGATTCAAGGCCGCTCCCATCGCTGGGAAATGCACTGCCGCATTGATTGCCACTGGAAAAGCGCCGAAACTCATAGAGCCATTCTCGCCCGCGCGCTTCGCCGCAGGACAATTGGTCGGCGAAAAGGCCGCCGCAGCCGTGTCGACATGAGTGACGGTTCTTACCTTTGTCCGTATGATACCCTTCCGCAGTCGGTTCACATGGGCAGAACTACGTAATTGATCAAGTGGCGCGTCACACTGGAGGAGAAAGGCATGGATGCTCAGCACAATTCACCGCCGACCGAAAAGGACATCGAGTTCTTCCTCTGCTCCTTTGTCGAGTTGAGCGGTGCTCCCAAGGCCAAGCTTGTTCCCGCCACGCATCGTGACGAGATGCAACATGAAGGAGCAGGCTTTGCGGGGTTTGCCGCCGGAGACCTGAACCAGGGCCCGCACGATTCCGATATCGTAAGCATCCCCGACTTCAACTCGCTCGCCGTTCTCCCCTGGCGGAAGAACGTCGCCTGGATACCCGGCAATCTCCACGTCAACGGACAGCCTTGGCCGTGTTGCCCTCGCACGATTCTTTGTCATAGCCTGCGCGCTTTGCGAGATGAAGGGTACAGACTGAACGTGGGAGTGGAGCCCGAGTTTATGCTGCTCAAAAGGAATGACCACGGCCGCTACCTTCCTTGGGACCCTCTCGATACGGCAGGCAAGCCTTGTTACGATTTGCGCGCACTTTACCGCAATCTTGATTTCATGACCACATTGCTGCGCTACATGCAGGAATTGGGGTGGGATCCCTACGCCAGCGACCACGAAGACGCGAACTGCCAGTTCGAAATCAATTGGACATACTCCGATGCGCTAACCAGTGCCGACCGGCACACGTTCTTCAAGTGGATGGTAAGGACCATCGCGGAACAGCACGGCCTGTGGGCCACTTTTATGCCCAAACCTTTCGCCCATCTCACCGGCAACGGCTGCCATTTCCATCTCAGCCTGGCGGACGAGGAGACCGGCAAGAATCTGTTCCTCGATGAAAAAGCGGAGTTCGGCCTTTCCGATCTCGGCCGCCGGTTCATGGCGGGCGTGCTGCACCATGCCCCCAGCCTGTGTGCTTTCACTTCCCCATTGGTCAACAGCTACAAGCGGCTAGTGCCGGGCACACCGCGTTCCGGTGCCACTTGGGCGCCCATTTATATCACCTATGGCCCCGCGAACCGCACGCAGATGATTCGACTTCCGGGCCCAGGACGAATCGAGAACCGCGCCATTGACGGCGCCGCCAATCCCTATCTGTCAATGGCGGCTCTGCTGGCCGCAGGATTAGACGGTATCGAGCACAAAATGGACCCCGGCCCGGCCAACACCGGGAACCTGTACGACTATTCGGAAAGCGAGCTGGCACAACGGGGAATTCGCATTCTTCCCATGAGCCTGCGCGAGGCCCTCCATCACCTTCAAGGCGATATCGTCCTTAAGCATGCCTTGGGAGAAGATTTTGTTTCCTATTACATTCAAGTGAAAGACGAAGAGTGGCGCCAATATCAACGCACAGTGAGCGAGTGGGAAATTGACCGATACCTGATGACGTTCTGATCTACTATTACGCGCAGTGGGCCGAACTGCGTCCCCGCTTTGTTTATGAGCGGCCCGTATGCTGCAGATTCGCCAACAGCGGATATCTAAGGCGACTCAAGGTCGAAGTGATGGCACGCGCTATTGCGGCAATGGACTTTGCAACAAACGTTGAAATTATACCGGAAAATGTTGCAAGCCCTTGCGCTGTTAAGGCCGTCGCGGAGTGCGACGTCGTATTCGGTTGCATGGATGGCATTGAAGGCCGACACTTGCTAAACCGTCTTGCGGTTTTCTGCGTCCTGCCATACTTCGATGCCGGCGTCCGTCTTGACGAGGATGGACAGGGGGGAATAGTCGAGGCGGGCGGCGCTGTGTTTTATGTTCGACCGGACGGATCAACCCTGCAGGATCGAAACGTCGATGACTACGAACAGTTAAGAGCGGCGGGCCTCCGGCGAACGGACCCTGCGGCATATAAGAAACAGCTAAATGCGGGTTATATCCGTGGCGTAGCTGAGGACCGGCCCGCCGTGATCAGCATCAACATGCAGATGGCAAGCTCGGCGGTTAACGAATTCCCGGCCCGGCTTCACCCGTACGGTTGGGACGACAACGGCGACTTTGCTACGGTCAGGACGAGTTTCATTCAGGGCGTCAACTACCGCGAAGTTGAGGCGCCCCCCGGTACGTTCTTCCGCCATATCGGAAAGGCGGACGTGCGTCCGCTTCTGTCGATGCCAGAACTCAGCGAGACCGAGGAAACAACGTGAGCTGGTTGAGATCACTCTGGCTTCAAGGCTGCAAAATCGCTGCGCTTCCTGGCCAATGGATTGGCAAGTGCAAACGGCCCGAGATCAAGCTCTATTGCCATGAACACGTCGAGGAGATCCCTGGTGCTCTGCAAGCCCACAAGCTGTACAGAGCAGGAGAGAATGGCTATTTCTGGGCGGCTGCGATGTTGTGCCTGTGCAGTTGCGGGGATGTGATTGAATTGAACCTCTTGAAGAAAGCCCGGCCGTGTTGGACTGTCCTTGAGCATCCCGACAGGTCAGTGAGCCTTACACCATCAGTGTGGCGTCAGCAGGGTAAGCGTCCGGTCCTGGCCGTCTCGACGAATTTGGGATAAGTGGATTCGGACGCTTACGACTAAGTGTAATCTTGCGTCTTCTGCAGATAGGGGGAGTAAGCTGGTTAAAAATCAGTAGGTCGGAATTTCCTGCGTCCGCGATTCTTACAGATCGGAGCCCATCTGTCGGGTAGCGGAGATGATCAAGCGTCCTGACGAAGAGTGTGTGTTCTCGGGAAGAAAGTTTGACGAGTCTACCTTAAAGGCGGCATCGACTACATGGTCGATGCCGACTCCTTTATCGGGCCCCGGTGCCGCTCCGCCCTACGATAGCCTGCTGCCTCACTGCTTGACGGCGTCTTCAACGTAGTGTTCAGTCTTCACCTTGGTTGGCGCCGCAATCGCCGCAAATTGATCGAGGTCGAAATCCTTGTAGAGGTCAAGGCAGAACAAATCCGGCGCTTCGAGATACGGCACCGGCTTCGTGATGACGTATCCTAGGCTCCTCATCCCATCATGGATGACGACCTCGGAGAAAAGGCGAGGTTCAATAGCTGCCGCGACAAGCGAGGCGACCTGATTACGAATGCCTGTAGATTCAAGCCGCACTTGCGTCACCCCGGGCTGATCGCGAAGCCAGCGAGCGATTGCAATCAACTGTCCGCACTCGACGCCGAGCGCGCGTTCTCCCTGCGTGTTCAGGTATTGGATGTAGTGACCAGGCTCGGGGGACCGGTAGGAGGAATGTTCCACGGGACCGTGCCACGAGTCACCATTGAAAATAAGGTCGAGAGCAAGAACTCGCTCACCGCGGTTGACGCGAGTGGATGCCGCCCCCTCGGCCTGCTTCTTCCCTCCATCGTCCAGCACAATGGTGGCGGGGGACTGGGCCGGCCCATCGATGGCATGCACCAGAACTCCGCTGGCACTCAAACCATTCGCCATCCGGAACAAGTGGGAAAATGTTTCCACACCCTTGTTCTTGGTAATGGATACCGTCCAGTTCTGGGCCATCTCGGCGGGGTCGAGACGCACCACCTCGCGAAGCCTCTGTCGCTGGCCGGCTACCCAAGCGTCGCGCTCGCCACCCGCCGGGGGAATCGGCGCGCGCGAAAGATGCGAGGCGACTTTCTGTGCCAAACCCAGAATCGTCAGGTTGTCTTTGGGCAGCCCTACCTCCATCTCTTCATAAGTCTTCAGCTCTGACCAAGTCGTTGTGTCCTCATCAAAAGCTGGAAGGCCGAAGACTTTGCTGAAAAAATGGTACACGTGCGTGCGGTTATCGAGTTGGTAGTTGTGGTTCGAGGGGTCCATATTCTCATGCCAGCCGAAGACGTCTTCCTTTCCGAAGAGCCGAAAGATGGGAACAATGGCGTCGTAGTTCAGCGGCTTTACAACCGGGGCACGAAAACAGCAATTATCTTCCGCGTTGTGCGT